>CALWBA010000169.1 GCA_944375815.1 uncultured Lachnospiraceae bacterium
GATGAATCCGCCAAGCAGGCTCTTATCCTGCACCAGCGTAAGCCCTGCATCACTGCAGCCATACTTTGTTTTCAGGAAGCGCACAAACCCTTCCTGCTGCTCTTGGGTGGGCGGCGTCACATACAGAAGCACTGCCTTAAGCTGATTTCTCCGCTCCCTGACATATGTTTCCCATGCTTCAAAGATTCCCTGCAGGTTCTCTGCCCTGCCCATGTCTGACGCCTTTTTTAAGAAGCTGTGCATTCTCTCCGGAAAAATCCGCTCGATCAGCACATGTTTGTGCTCCTTTGCCACCGTAGGATCGGCAAGTACACTCACAAGCTGCGGCACTTCCCGACAGATTGTCATAGACTGTCTTACCTCATCCTCCGGTATGGAAAGCTCGTACAAAACCTTTGCGTAATTAAGCTCTGTCTGTGTCATAGGTTCCACCTGTCTCTTTCAGAAATTGATCATAGAGGCTGCTGCTCTGCTGCTCTCCAAGCTGTTCGCTCAGAACTTTTTCCACAGCGCTTAACGCAAGGCCAGCGACCTGATTCTGGAGTTTCTTCATCTCCTGCTCTCTCTCGAGCTCGATCGTTGTCTTTGCCTCCTTCATGATCTTTCCGGCTTCCTGGTTGGCTTTTTCAATAATACGCTTTTCCTCAGCCTTAGCCTTATCTCTCGCTCTTGCGACAATCTGGTCGGCCTCGCCGTCTGCGCCGGCAAGCACAGCTTCATACTGGCTCTTAAGCTCATCTGCCTTTTGCTGCGCCTGGCTGGCACTGTCAAGCTGTCCCTGAATCAAAGCCTCCCGCTTTTCAATAATGCCCATAACCGGCTTTACCAGGAAATGTCTTAATAACAGAAAGAGTACGATCAGGTTTATGACTGTAAACAGAAGATTTAAGTCTATTCTTAACATCTGATGTACACCTGCTTTCCTGAAATTATCCTAAGATGAAGATAATCAGGATACCGATAACGAAACCGTATACAGCAGTTGCCTCTGCAAGAGCCGCACCAATGATCAGCGTGCTTCTGATTGCTCCGCCTGCTTCCGGCTGTCTTGCGATTGCGTCTACTGCCTTACCTGTCGCGTTACCGATTCCAAGTCCTGCTCCGATACCTGCCAGTGCTGCGATTGCTGCTCCGATTGCTACTAATGTTCCCATGATCTTATCTCCTTTTTCTCTTAGATTTTAATAAACTGTGCTGCATGTTCTGCCTACTCTGTCTCCATCTGTTCAGACATGAACAATGTAGTTAAAAATACAAATACATATGCCTGAATGAGTCCGTCAAACAAGTCGAAATACGCGCTGAACGGAATCGGCACAATCGCCGGTACAATAGCCTTTAACAGCTCCATGATTACGAATGCGCCCAGGATATTTCCAAAAAGACGCATACAAAGAGATACCGGCTTGATGAAGAGCTCCATAATGTTAATCGGAAGCAGAACCGGAACCGGTTCGATAAAGCTTCGGATAAAGCCCTTCAGTCCTTTCTTGTGGAAGCCCGAGTATTCTATAAGTACGATACTCATGACTGCCAGCGCAATGGTAACATTCAAATCCTTTGTTGGAGGTTTGAAACCGAAAATCCCAATAATATTAGATACTCCTATGTACAGCGCCACTGTCATCAGATAAGGGACATACCTTCTTCCGTCTCTTCCGAGTATGTCGTCAAAGAAATGGAAGAGTCCTCCCACTGCTGCCTCTAAAGCGAGCTGTCTCTTACCGGGGTTTTCTACTTTCAGATTCCTGGTCAGAAATATGGATGCAATAACCAGAACCGCCATAATGATCCATGTTACGACCACTGACTCTGCGATCCCGATCCCGCCGATGGAGAAAACTGTCTTACATTCCAACTCCTCGATCAGGTTGTCAATAATACTGTCCGTGTAACTCCCTTCCTTCCTCATACGGCTTGCGCCTTTTTTTAATCATCCAATTTTTTATCACCATTTGATTGATTTGTCAACAATTTATAGATCTGCATTTTGCTCCGATTTTCCTTCGATATTTTTAGATAATTTTTATATTTTTTTTCATTTCATTTTTCTTTTTTTTATGCCTGCGCAATAGATTTTTCCATTTTTTTCTATTCTCCCAATAGAAGATCGCAGTTTTTCGTCATTTCGTACATGATTTTGAATTATTTTTGTATACTTTACCCATTCATCTGCGTTTTTTCTTATGCATACCGTATAGAACTCACTGCATTTTCCGTACAAATAGTCAAAAAGGCTGCCTTGGATATATTGTTACAATCCTGCGTTTTTCAACTTCCACAGTTCCTTCTTCTTTCATCTTTTTTAGTTCTCTCATCATTGCGCTCCTATCTACTGCGAGATAATCTGCAAGACTGCTGAAGGAAAACGGAAGCTGAAAGGTCTCTCTTCCGTTTCGTGCAGCCAGAATTGAAAAATAGCAGAATAACTTTTCTCTTATGGAACGCTGGCTTAAAATCTCCAGCCGCTCCGAGAGCTGCACTGCTTTGCGCGACATAATCTGAAGGGAATTATGCACAAGCTGACTGTGGAATGTACATGCTTTCTGACACCGGCGAATCAGACAGGCATAATCGAAAAACAGGATACGGCAGTTCTCTGTACATACTACCTGCATGGTTCCTATGTCAAAGTTCTCAAATGTGAGAGCCTCTCCAAAGATATCCCCCTGATGCAGATCTTCAAGAATCGTCTGTCTTCCGTCCGAGTGAATCCTTACCAGGATTGCCTGCCCCTCCCGCAGTATTCCTATTTTCTGGCTGTCTCTGCTGTACGTACTGATCACACTTCCCGCCGAATACCTTTTCTCTGCTGCCTGAAAGCAGTGCATCATCTGAGAACACTCCTGCTCTGTTATATTCTGAAAAATATTTGTCACCTGCTCCATTCCTTCCACATGCTCCTCATTTTTTAATAAAATTCTAAAAAAAAACTATTTTTGTTGCAAATGCAACAGTGTTATTCCCCATTTCGGAATATAATACTGGCATATAGTAAATACTGTATAACGAATCAGTGGGATTTCCCCGCCGAACTGTTATCATATGGCACTACTATACAATACAAACCAAAGAAAGGCAAAGGTGAAAGAAATGAAAAAATATGTATGTGAACCGTGTGGCTATGTTTATGATCCAGAAGTAGGTGATCCGGATAACGGAATCGCTCCGGGAACAGCATTTGAAGATCTGCCGGAAGATTGGGTATGCCCGATCTGCGGTGTAGGCAAAGATGAGTTCGCAGAGGAAGAGTAACTGTAAAGGGGGTACAAGTAATGGCAATTATTTTTGATGAAAGCCTGTATACAGGCGATGAGCGGATCGACGCCCAGCATCAGGAGCTTATCTCCCGTGTAAACAAGCTTCTCGAAAGCTGCGAGCAGGGAACAGAAAAACTGACAGCCGTGAAAACCCTGGACTTTCTGATGGATTATACCGACTATCATTTTTCCGAGGAAGAGGCGCTTCAAGAGAAGGCAGGATACCCGCAGCTTGAAGCACACAAAAAACTTCACGATGATTTCCGCCGTTCCGTGGATGAACTGCGTGAAATGCTCGAAGAGGAAGAGGGTCCTTCAGACGCATTTGTGGGCGCTGTAAATAAGAATATCAGTGATTGGCTGGTAAATCATATCCGCAAATGTGATACAGACGTGGCAGCATTCATCAAAGGAAAGTAACTATGGGATAGCCCTATAGAACATTACATACAGCGCATATATGCTGATAAACGAAAGAGCATGTTCCGCTGATAAATGTTCAGAGGAGAGCCTTATATTTGGCTCTCCTCTCTTTCCATCCGCTCCAGAACGCTTAGGATGTGCTCTGTCTGGTCAATCACGGTCTCTATCTTATATTGAGCATTCCGTATTTCCTTCTGCACTGCCCAATCTGAAAATATATTATCAAAAAGTATATCCGTGACTGACAGAAAACTGCTGATATCCACACGCAGATCCTGACTGAAATCGCTGTATACATCCTTTAATTCTCTCTGAAACTCCCGCAGATCATGTCCAGCCTGCTCTATCTTTTCATTTGCACTGTCGCATTTCGAATGCTTTAATATACTGGAAATCATGCCTCCGCCAAGCATATCGAAAACCCCCCAGTTTCCGGCACTTTTTAATCGTTTCTGCGCTTCTTTCAAACTTGTAACTGCGCGGTATCCCGCCGCCTTTGCCTCCCGTATTTCCTGTATATCTCTTTCCATATTCCGCCCTCCTTACCGTATATGAAATCCGTGCTCCTTCTGCAGAGCTGCTGCAGAAACTTCATAACGGTCAACTTCAATAAAACGTTCTCTGCACATATGCAGAATCAGACGGTCAATATGCTCCTCGCTGCCCTGTACCTCCATTGTCACGCTTCCATCCCATCCGTTCTCAACCCATCCGGTAAGTCCCAGTTCCAGCGCATTATATTTGGCACGATAGCGAAATCCCACTCCCTGTACTCTGCCGTAAAATACGATCCTTTTTCTGACCCCTGATTCCCTCTCCTGTACTGCTTTCATTTTCCTAACCTCTTCTTTCTTCTCTCAAGGTACTCTGTCATCGTAAGCGGACGGCATTCCTGATCTGCTATGTCCTCCCATATCATTGCAAACTGGCTGCCGCACCTTTCCAGCTCACCAAGCACCATAGCTGCCTTCTTCTCATCAAGATACCAGTTTTCTCTGTTAATTCCCGTATCTGACGGACAGATAAAAAATTCTGTCTCGGGAAATACCAGCTGATAGTACATCCTGCACCGCCTTGCGTGATATGCCTGACAGCAGATAATAGCCCGTCTTGGTACAATCCCGCGTGATTCCAGAAGCTGCCGTGAGAATACAGCATTCTCATATGTAAATGTTGCCTCCCGCTCCTTCAGAATCGCCTCCGGTCTGACGCCGTTTAAGAGCAGCACGTCCGCAAGGAAGTCGGCTTCCGTGGCATAATCCCCGCAGTAGAGATTTTCATCACACAGGCATCCCTCAAAACGGCCCTCCGTGATGCTGTACTTCCCCGAAGGCACCGCTATAAGAGCAAATCCCTCTTTCCAAAGCTCTGCTGCTCTCTTTGCCATCTGCGGATATCGATTTCCGGGAATGAATATCACATCCGACTTCTGAGGCTCGTCCTGTGTGAATACAAAATCTGTGATGTTTTGTAAAAATCTTTCGTTCATATCACATCTCCCTCTTTTGACCTATCATACCACATTTTAAATTCAAATGAAATATGTATAGGGGATCGCACACAGCAATCCCCCGCATTCACATTGTAATAACCGTCGCATACCCTGCTCGGCGCAGTCTCTGTTCCATCACAACTGCATTCTGAAGCTGCTGGTATACCCCCGTCTGTACACGGTACAGTCCGTTCTGCTCTACAATATACGATGGAAATCCCTGTTCCAACAGTTCCTGAAGCATTTCCTGTGCATATCGTTTTTCACGAAATGCGCCGGTTTGTACACGATATTCTGTCTTATGTTCCTGCGCCTGCTCTTTTTCGCGAATAGTTCCCAGAATACCGTCTGCAATCGCCTGCGCGATTTCCTGCTCCATAGCATCAAATTTTTTATTATCCTCATCGTTGTTCAGAAATCCCACCTCTACAAGTACAGCAGGCATTTTGGTTCTTCTCAGCACTACAAGCCCCGGACGTGCCTTGACTCCAATCTCCCTGAAACCAAGTTCCCCAAGAGCTCCCAGAATATTTTCCGCCATTTCAAGCTTTATGCCGGATTTGTCATACACGAGTGTCTCCACCCCGTCGTACTGGTTTGGATTCTCACTCGAATTTCTGTGAATCGAAATAAAATAGTCCGCATTTGCCCTGTTGGCAATCTGTGCCTTTTCAAACGGTGTCTGGTATACATCCGTGGTCCTTGTATAAATTACATCGATTCCATTATCCTCAAGTATTTTTCCAAGTTTCAATGCCACAGCAAGCGTATCATCCTTCTCCTGCCGTCCCTGATACACCGCCCCAGGATCGCTGCCTCCGTGACCTGCATCCACAACTATCTTCACTGCCATGCAGCTGCTCCCCCTCATTGATACACTTTTTCTTATCATATGCAGCCTTTCCTTCTTTTGACTATGATATGGCTATTGCTCAAAATTCGACAAGCTGTTACAATGTGTAAGAACCACTATGAATCTTTTCAGGAGGATAATCTGTTATGTACCATATTATTGTCAATCCGAAATCCAGCTCCGGCAGGGGTGCCCGCATCTGGACGCAGGTGCGCAGGGAACTTGTGCGCAGGAAAATTCCCTTTGACGCAGTGCTTACCCGTTCCCGCGGACACGCAGTCCGGCTCTCCGCAAAGCTGACAGGTCAGGGATGGGACAATGCTGATACGCTGGTTGTTGTGGGAGGTGACGGAACGCTGAACGAAGTGCTGGATGGTATCTGTCTTTCCAGCAGCGTCACTGTCGGGTATATTCCAACTGGCTCCGGAAATGACTTTGCCCGCGGTACCGGCATGTCTGCAGATCCCATGACTGCTCTTGAGCATATTCTTCATCCATCGACAGTGGGCTTGATCGATGTGGGACAAGTCTCTTCCCCTCACCGCCGGGATCGGTTTGCCATCAGCACCGGAATCGGTTTTGACGCTGCGATCTGTCATGCAGCGCTCTCCTCCCCCGTTAAAAATGCGCTTAACAGGTTCCATCTTGGTAAACTCACCTACGCTGCGCTGGCACTGAGAATTTTTTTTACCTGCCCGCTGACAGATCTTACTGTGTCATTTGATCATGGCAATCCGATACATTTTTCACGCGTGTATTTTGCCGCAGTCATGAATCTGCCGTATGAAGGGGGCGGTCTGAAGTTCTGTCCGCATGCCCGCAGAGATGACGGAATGCTGGATGTTCTCATCGTATCGGGCGTATCCAGACTGCACGCTGCTGTGCTGCTTCTCGCAGCTTTTGCCGGAAAGCACACACATCTTCCGGGCAGCCGTCTCTTTCGCTGCAGAAGTATGAATCTTAAAAGCAGTCTTCCGCTTCCGGTACACACAGACGGAGAATCTGCCGGTATTCAGTCGGAACTTTTTGTCACTCTTGAGCAGACACCGATCCGAATCATTCTTTCCTGACTTTCAGGAATAACTGTCACTGTTGTATTATATAAATATCAGGAGGTATATTTATGTTTGTTCTTATTTTTGCTGTCCTGCTCATTTTACTGGCAGCAGGATTGTATTTCTTTTCAATTCTTCCGGATACGTCCAGACAGGATGAATGCCGGGAATTTACTAAATGGGAATATGCCCATCGCGGTCTCTTCAACCGCGAACAGGGTATTCCGGAGAATTCTCTCGAAGCTTTCCGCCGCGCTGTACTTGCAGGCTATGCGATTGAACTCGACGTACAGCTTACGCGCGACAAGCAGCTTATAGTTTTCCATGATGATAACTTAAAACGCATGTGCGGCGAAAACTATCGTGTTTCTGATCTTAACTATCAGGAACTTCTTGAGTATCCGCTCGATGGAACAGAATATAAGATCCCTCTCTTTACAGATGTTCTGGAGCTTGTGGACGGAAAGGTTCCGCTTCTCATTGAGATCAAACTGCCGCACCATCAGACTACATTTATCTGCAGCGTTATAAATGACCAGCTCCGTACATATAAGGGAGCGTACTGCATCGAGTCTTTCAATCCTCTGGTGCTTAAATGGTACCGGGATAACTGTCCTGTTGCCATCCGCGGTCAGCTTTCCGCAAAGTTCAGCCCTAAGGATGGGTTCAACGCTCTGTTTCGCTTTATGGGGCATTACTTGATGTTTAACTTTCTGGGGCGCCCGGACTTCATATCTTATCACTACCTGGAGTTCAAAAATCCCAGCTTCCGACTGCTTCGAAAGCTGTTTCATGTGCCTGCCATGGGCTGGACAGTAAAATCTCCGCATGCATATGAAAAATACAGAGGAAAATTTGACACCTTTATCTTCGACAGTTTTATTCCTGAAAAAGATCGAAAGAATTCTTAAGAATCTCGAAACTTCGTTGACTTCCCAAAGGGCTGTGCTATAATTTTTCTATGCTAGACTACATATATGGGAGTGATGATATGAAACTATCTTATTATATAAAGAGACTGATACCAGTGCTGCTGTACGGTGTATTTTATCTTGCATGTTTCTTCTATCTGGAGCAGCGGACAGTTCGGTCTCACTACATCATACATACGGGACTTGATGACCTGATTCCTTTCTGTGAATATTTCATCATCCCATATCTTTTATGGTTTTTCTATATTTTCTTCACGGTGGCATATTTTCTGTTTCAAAAAAATAACAGCCGTGAATATTACCGTCTGATCTTCTCTCTTGGACTTGGTATGACGGTATTTCTGCTGGTGTCCTGGATTTTTCCGAATGGGCAGGATCTCCGCCCGCTGCAGTTTCCGCGTGACAACATATTCACAGATATCGTCCGCATGCTGTATCAGGGAGATACACCTACGAATATCTTTCCCAGCATTCACGTCTTCAACTCCGCAGCCTGCTGCATCGCCGTATGTACAAGCGAACGTCTGAAGAAGCACCGTGCAGTCCGATTCAGTATTATTGCTCTGACAGTGCTTATCATCCTCTCGACAATGTTCTTAAAGCAGCACTCCGTCCTCGACGTGATCTGCGCACTGGCACTTAACTATGGAGCTTATGCACTGTTCTATCGTCCGCATTTTGCGTCATACCATGCAAAAGCTGTTGAGAAAAAGCGATTTTTTTAAGATTTAAAGGGCATGCCGCACATTGGAAGTTCTTCCGGTGCGGTACGCCCTTTTCTTATTTCTTCTATTATTTTCCTTGTTATTATCAGTTAAATCCGTAAATTCTCTGAGCTATCTTGTATGTTGCAACAGACACCTGTCTTCCTCCCTTGCCCGGAAGGTTTGAAAGTCTTCCCAGAAGGCTGCAGCGCACCTGCATATACATCTTATAGTCCTTTGATTTCATATATTTCCACAGCTCAATCTTCTTCTCGAAGTTCTCCTCCGTGTTCGAACGTATCAGCATGATTGAAGACACAGTCGTGATGATAGTCAGATAGTTCATCATATACTTTCTCAGATTCTTGGGCAGGCTTTTCTGCTCAGCCATGTAATCGATCATCATTTTGTTAACTTTAATCTGCTGATCAATGCGGCGGATCATTACGTCCTCCTGCACCGACTGATCATCTCTTCCGATAAAATATCGATAAAAATTCACATCCAGATAGTACATGGTCTTTACATACGGAAACGGCACAAATGCCACCAGGTTGTCAACATAGAATGTATGCTTCGGCAGAACCATCCCGCTCTCACGGAGGAGCTGCGTTCTGTAGATCAGGGAATGCATCAGCAGATATCTGCTCTTTCCCAGAGACTTGAACTCCTCCCAGCCGAAAAAACGATCTGTCGGAAGGCTCGAGCTGTAGCGCATTACCCTCTTCTTCCTGGCTCCCTGTTTTTCATAGACATAATTGCTGATCAGCATGTCAAGTGTCCTGGGGCCTCTGATTGCCTCATCCAGGACTGCCAGAATCTTGCGGTAGGCCTCCTCGTTTACCCAGTCATCACTGTCTACCACTTTAAAATAAAGCCCGGATGCATTGGCAAGCCCGGTGTTTACAGCTTCACCGTGTCCTCCGTTTTCCTGATGTACTGCTTTTATAATTGTAGGATATTTTTCTGCATATTCATCCGCAATCTGCGCTGTATCATCCGTGGAACCATCATCCACAATGATAATCTCTACATCTTCACCACCCACTAAAAGGGATTCCACACAATTTCTCATGTATGCCGCAGAGTTATAACATGGAACTGCAACAGACAATATCTTCATCTCAAATCCACCTCATCTCTTCTCGTATTTCTCCTGCCCTAAAAGCAGGTTCAGATATCTCGCATATGCGGCAAATGCTGCAGGTATTGGATAGCTCTGCTGTACACTGCCTACATCTGCGAAAATAAGTTCTTCTTTTACATGCTCCTCCAGAGCTGCAATGCGAACTGCATAGCCGCACATCCTCCACTCTACATGGGAGAAAATGTGACGCGCATCTTCGAGCTTACGGATCTGCAGCGGCATAAGCCCATAGCTTTTCAAAAGCTTTAGAACCTCCTCCTCACTGAGATAACCGTCAAAATTCGGAAATTCAAACATTCCCGCAAGCAGGCCTTTGGAGGGCCGCTTTCTCAGTGCAAGATGCTCTCCGTCCAGAATAATCAGAACCGTCCGTTCCTCAATTCTGCGCTCCTTTGCTTTTTTCTTGACCGGAAGTTCCATTTCCGTCCCGTGTGCTTTGGCAAGACAGAACTTTGCAAGCGGACAATCCTCACACTTCGGTGCCCCGTTTGGAACACATATGACCGCTCCCAGCTCCATCAGCGCCTGATTAAAATCCCCGGAACTGCCCTCCGGCATAATCTCAAGCAAATTTCTCTCCACACGGCTTTTTGTGGACTGCTTTAAAATATCAGAATCGTCCTCTGTCAGTCTGCTGATCACCCGCAGCACATTTCCGTCAACTGCAGGCACAGGAATCTCATAGGCAATAGACGCTATCGCTCCTGCTGTATAGCTTCCAATTCCTGATAAACTTTTCAGCTTCTCATAATCTGTCGGCAGTTTCCCATCAAATTTCTCCAGTACCTGCTTCGCTGCTTTTTGCATGTTTCGAACACGGTTATAGTAGCCGAGTCCCTCCCATAGCTTTAACAGCTCTTCCTCATCACACTGTGCCAGCGCTGAGATATCGGGGAGCGCTTTAGTAAACCGCTCAAAAAAAGGTTTTACCGCCTCCACTCTTGTCTGCTGCAGCATAATTTCAGACACCCAGATTTCATACGGATCTCTTCGTTCTCTCCATGGCAGAATTCTGTGTCCCTTCCGATACCATGCACACAGGGGTTCTACAATTTCTTCCAACATAAGCTCTCCTTTGTTTTGTTCCTTTCTTATCATGCCACAAAAGCAGAAAAAATGCAAAAAGATTGTCAAAAATTAAGAAAATCTTTACTTCTTAATTTCCTCTTGCAATCGCCTTAAAAACTGGCTACAATGAGTGTGCGGAGAAATCCGCCTATACTATTAAAGGAGATTATCATTTATGTATACAGACGGTATTCTGTTTGATCTCGACGGAACGCTTTGGGATTCCACGGAACTCGTGGCAGACGCATGGAACGAAGTTATCCGCAAAAATACACTTCTTGATCTAAATCTTGACGGCACACGTTTAAAACAGCTTTTCGGACAGCTTTTGCCTGATATCGCAGCCCAGATCTTCCCTAACTGTCCGAAGGCACGGCAGCTCGAACTTATTGATCTGTGCTGTCAGAGGGAACATGAAGTGCTGTCTGAGACATGCGCTCCTCTCTATGAGTCTTTGGAACAGACACTCGATGAACTGTCGAACCGCTTTCCGCTTTTTATTGTAAGCAACTGCCAGGCTGGTTATATTGAGACATTTCTTAAAACAAGCCATCTGGAAAAATATTTTAAAGACCACCTTTGCCCGGGGGATACCGGTGAAGCAAAAGCGCATAATATCGGTGAAATTATCCGCCGTTATACCCTGTCAGCTCCCGTTTATGTGGGTGATACAATGGGTGACTATCTGGCCGCAAAGGAAAATCAGATACCATTCGTATTTGCCTCCTATGGTTTTGGGACTGTCACTGCTCCAGACTGCACGATTGAAAAGCCCATAGATCTGGTTTCACTTTTTTCCAAATAAGAGCTCAGCAAAAACTGCAGCAGAGGATTATCAAATCCGCTGCTGCAGTCTGCTTTTTAGTCTTCCTGCTTTGTTTTGGCGATTACAATTTCACGTACACAGACATTCTGCGGCATCTGATATGCAAACCAGACACAATCCGCTATCTGTGAAGTCTCCAGTCCTCCCTCAATACTCTGCTTCCAGAGATTATAGTTATCTTTGATCTCCTCACTGGAGGTATGAGACAGAAGCGGAGTTTCCACAACTCCGGGCGCAATAACAATCATTCGCACATTACTGCCGGATACCTCTTTTCGCATGCTTTCCGTTATAGCATGAACGGCATACTTTGTTCCGCAATAAACGGAGTGATTATCAAAGGTTTTTCTTCCTGCAATTGAACTGATATTGATAATCGTTCCCTCGTTACGTTTCATCATATCCGCCAGAACGGCTTTTGTACCTGTCAGAATACCCTTGATATTGACATCAATCATACTGTTCCATTCCTCAAAGTCCTGTTCTGACGGATACCCCAGAAGCATCAGACCCGCACAGTTTATCAGAAGATCTGTCTTTCCATACATTTCTTCTGCCTCTTTAACAGCTGCCTGCATAGCAGAAAGATCTGTAACATCTACGCTGCGGCACATACAGTTTGGCAGATTCAGCTCTTCCATCACATCTTTTCTTCTGGCCAGCATGAGCACAGGATACCCCTCTTTGGAAAAGCGCTTTGCAATCTCTATTCCGATACCGGAACTGGCGCCGGTAACAACTACTAATTTTTTCATGATACTTCTCCCTTCAAATGTTTTTTCGGCTTATGTTTGCCTGTTTCAGCCAATTTGCTTTCTTATAGTAGAAGAAAAATACAAGAGTACTAAGTCCCCATGTCAGAGGATAAACAATATACACCATCTGAATGGTATGAGTTAGCGGTATACTGATTGAAAGAAATGCAACCCGCACTATACACCATGAAAAGATCATAATAATCATGGGGACAACTGCCTTCCCGGCTCCGCGGAGTACGGAGGCAACAGAGTGCGAATAGGCCAGCAGACAGTAAAACAGCGCGGCTGTTCTCGCCTTCTCCACTCCAAAGCGGACTACCTCCGGTGTGGAATCAAATGCCGCAATCAGCTGAGGAGCCAGTAAAAATACCCCGAATCCGATCAGTTCAGCCAGACTGATCGTTACCAGAATACCGAAACGCGCTCCCTTTTTTGTCCGTTCTTCCTGCCCGGCACCAAGGTTCTGTCCAACAAATGTAGTCATTGCCATTGTAAAGCTGTTGATCGGCAAGAAGGCAAAACCTTCTATTTTACTGTAAGCTCCATAGCCTGCCATTGCCATTTCACCAAATGCGTTAATATATGACTGCACTACCACATTCGCAAACGCAATGATAGAGTTCTGTACGCCGGAGGGAAGACCGATACGGATAATCTGTCTCAGCATTCTGGAATCAAATCTGATTTCCGAAATCTGGAGCTTATAGCTGTCGTTTGTTCTAAGGAGCTGGATCAAACACAGTATTGCGCTGAATACCTGCGAAATTACCGTAGCAAATGCAGCACCGCCAACACCGGTATGAAATACCTCTATAAACAAAATATCCAGTACCAGATTGATCACGGAAGAGATCATTAAATAGTACAGCGGGTGACGGCTGTCTCCAATCGCCTGGAGAATACCCACAAAAATGTTATACATAACAAATCCCATCGAACCAGAAAAATAGATCCGTAAATATGTAATTGATTCAGGCATAACACTTTCAGGCGTTCCCATCCATGATAAAATCTGCGGGGACAGCAGAACACCGATTGCTGTCATCAGTGCACCGGCAACAAGACCGAACGCCACTGTTGTATGCACTGCACGATGAACTCCTTTTACATCTCGGGCTCCAAAGTATCTGGATACAACTACTCCTGCTCCGGAGGAAATCCCACTCAGAAATCCAATCAACATGAAAATCAGACTTCCCGATGAGCTTACCGCAGCCAGCGCGCTGCTTCCCAGAAAATTACCGACTATCAGAGAGTCTGCCGTATTGTATAGCTGCTGAAAAAGATTTCCCAGCAAAAGCGGCAGTGCAAAAAAACTCATACGCTTCCAAATCGAGCCGCTTGTCATAGGCTCGACCTTTTTTACCATAAAATCCCTCCCACTGTAACAAATTCAAGGTTGCATTATCGCAAAAATACGATATACTTGTATTATAAATATCTTTGTTAATTGTAACAAGTACGCACATTATTTTTATAAAGTGAAATTTATTTCACTATTGAGAGGATGAGATATCATGGAAAAAATTCAGGTCACATGTGAAATGGAAGTAACCTTGAAAATGATAGGCGGAAAGTGTAAACCTCTTATTTTGGACAGCCTGATTCGCTGCGGAACGCAGAGATTCAGTGAGTTAATGCGGAAAATCACTCAGGTTTCCCAAAGAACACTCACCAATCAGCTTCGTGAGCTGGAAAATGACGGGCTCATCCAGCGCACTGTATACGCAGAAGTTCCGCCAAGAGTCGAATATTCCATTACACCGAAAGGTAAATCTCTGGAAAATATTCTGAAGCTGATGTGTGAGTGGGGTGAAAAAAATATTGATGATCGTTTTATCCTGACAAATCCGCAGTGCACGGACTGTAAAAATTAAATGGCACTATTACTGATAAACAGCAGGACGGCATGACTTTTCAGTCATGCCATCCTGCTGCAATCCTATCGCTTATATGCGTTACTTGCTTTATCTTCTGATTCTCGATGTATAGTCATCTGTATAGTAACAGATAACCGGTGTTCCTTTCTCCACATAGCTAAACATCGTCTCGGCCGCGCTGTAAGACAGATTAATGCATCCGTGTGATCCATTCCATACATAGCGTTCACCGCCAAAATACGGATTCCAGGTCGCATCGTGCATCCCGATGCCTCCGTTAAACGGCATCCAGAAATCCACCGGCGTTTCATATGATGGCTTATTATCCGGAGGAACCGGCTCACCTCGCAGAATACGATCTTTTTGCTTATAAGCAACTGTATACGTTCCCGGCGGTGTATACCGCTTGGATGTCATCATTCCTGATACAATATCTGTGTCAAAAACCTGTTCTCCATTCTGATAGAACCATAAATGCTGCCCCGTAAGGTCAATCTCTACATATGTGCTTCCCAATCCGCTGTTTTCTGTCGAAATCTCCCGGCTCGCATAGACTGGCTCTCGTGTGACGACCTCCTGGCTCTCCAGATTCTTTCGAAGCTCAGCAATCTCCGCCTCCTGATCAATCTGCCAGCCGTAATTTCCCAGCGGAACTGTAATGATATCTCCATATGCATTTTTAAATTCCCTGTCCTTACCAAGTGTATCCACCTGATTTGCCAGCTGTGCAACATAAGCATGCAGATTTTCCTCAAACACGCCGTCATCCTTTACATAATTTGCCTCTGAATCGCATACCAGCCAATTTCTCAGCGTATTTCCATCCAATATAATATCACCGGCAGGCGTCTGGTATGTCAC
This sequence comes from uncultured Lachnospiraceae bacterium, assembly GCA_944375815.1. Lineage (GTDB taxonomy): Bacteria > Bacillota > Clostridia > Lachnospirales > Lachnospiraceae > Egerieimonas_A. Next base: position 15,260 of record CALWBA010000169.1, read on the forward strand.
GCTTGCTTTTACAAGGCTGTTGAGCTGATCACGCTCTTTTTGCAGCCCAGCATCATCCTTTAGGATCTGCGGCTTCAGATAACCTCCTGCAGCATCCAGATCTTCTTCCGTTCTGCTCTCTGCAACTGCCTGCCTGACAATCTCCTGAACAGTCTCAGGATTAAGCGCCATACCCTGAACTTCCTCCACTATGACAAATTCTGAATTTCTGTATTCCACATGCGCGTCCTGCGGTGCCTGCTGCTGCTCCGCCTGCATGGGACCAAGCGCTGCAACGCTTTGAATGAGCTTTTTCTGATCAAATGAAACATTCTCTTCCGTATGGTATTCTTTCCTGCCGAATATGCCTTTCACCCACAGCAGAGCACTCTGACTGTCTTTAATTCTGGCTACACTTCCGTCAGGCTCATAACGATAGTCGATTTCTGTTCCCTCAATCTGTTCACTGGCACCTCCGCGGAATTTCAGAGTCAGTGTATACTTCTCCACGCTCTCCCGAATACGTTCCTCCGCCTCTGCAATTGTAAGGCCGGAGCAGTCAACATGATTGATCTGCGTCCCGAGATAAAATCTGTCACGATTATACCACGCATAGCCTCCGTATACGCCTGCAAGCAAAATAATGCCCAGCGCAGCACATAACATCGGTATCCTGTATTTCTTTTTCGGTAAAGAATCACTCACTTCTTTTTCCGTTTTTTCTTCCGCCTTCGCCTGTGGAATTGCCGGCGGTTTCTGTACTGAAATATCGCCTACTGTATCCGATACGATTTTCTCCATCGCGAGTGTAATCTTATCCTCCATTGTCGGCTCTATTTTCTCTGTGCTTTCCTCCCCGGATTCCGGCTGAAACATATCAGTGAGCGCTCCAAGCTGTTCTTCCAGCCTGCGCTCCAGCTCTCTGTCATCCATTCTCCATTCCCCTCACAAATTTAACAGCTACTTTTTTTGAACATCCGGTGCAGTCTGAAAATTGTATCGGTAAGAAATACCGCCACTGCAATCACACCGGCAATCTCCAATGTCTGAATTACATAAAACAACGTCATAGACGAGTCACCCTGGATTGCAGAATATGCTATTCTATACATACCGGCTCCCGGCACCAATGTCATCAATGCCGCAATAATAAACAGTGTCACCGGCGCTTTGAAAATTCTTGCCATAATATGTGAAAGCAGCGAAATCACAAACGCTGAGACAAAATTCGAAAGAAGGAAAAAATCTGCTGCTTCATCAACCATCAGATATACTGCCCAGCCCACGGCTCCCGCCGCACCTGCATATGGTACGAACTTCTTGGGGACATTCAGAACCATACCGAAACCATAGACTGCGAAAAATGCACCTATCATCTGTACAATCATTTTTACTGCCATTTATCTGCCTCCTTACAGTATCATCGGCATTGCGCCCAAGCCGATGGCTATGCCGATCGCTATCGCCGAAGCGATCAGAAATGCTTCCAGCATCTTGGCACTTCCGGATATGTAGTCTCCGTAGAGGGTATCTAATATTGCATTTGTAATCGCTGCCCCGGGAACAAGCGGCATGATGCATCCCACAATGATAGTCTCCTGGTGAAATCTTCCCGGAAGAATTCCCGCCGGGATATAGTGTGTACTGATATAGGCACAGACTGCAATGAGTACCGCACAGATAATATTGCTGATAAACATGTGCATTCCTGTTTTCTTTGTCAGCAGAATCATACCTGCCAGGATTACACCTGTGGCTGCTGAAACGAACATGTCTGCCGCACTTCCTCCGAACATCACAGTAAATCCGGCTGTTATTGCCACAATTGCTCCCATCTGCAGTTTCGGCTGTGTACGCGTACGATAAATCTCTCTTACCTCATGAAAGGCATCCTCCAGAGACATTTGACCAGAGCAAAATTTTCTGGAAATGCTGTTCACTGCATGAACTTTTAACAGATTGGTTCCTCGGCTCTCAATCCTGCGTACTACAGTCATTGAGTCCATATCCTTATTATCCAGCGTTACCATAAATCCGGTCGCAATCACAAATACTTCTATTTTAGATAGCCCTGACAGGGAAAGCATCCGGCGCACTGTGTCCTCCACTCGATGCGTTTCTGCACCATTGCGCAGCATGATCTCTCCAGCCATCACCGCTGTATCTAATAATAATTTATAGTCCATTGTAGTTCCTCAATACATAATTTTTTATATATTTTCAGCGCTTAGCTGCCGCCTGCCATTATAATATATTTTACAGTAAAAATCAATTAAAAAAGCGACAGAGAAAACTCTCTGTCGCTCACAGGGGATGAGGGATTCGAACCCCCATCGACGGTTTTGGAGACCGGTGCTCTACCATTGAACTAATCCCCTATATCTAAGGTATCATATACCTTCAAAACCGCATACACTTTAACATCATTCTTAACCGTTTTGTAAACAAAGACCATAAGGAAGTTCGATTTCACTTCGTTCTATCGAACGACCTTCGCACTAACCTCGCAGCTTCGCGTTTCACG
>CALWBA010000170.1 GCA_944375815.1 uncultured Lachnospiraceae bacterium
TCATGACTATTTTCAGCGAACTTCCAGTCACTAAATTTGCACTCCTGGTGCTGATCTTTTCCATGGTTGCCTTTTATGCCAGCTCGTTTGACGCAATCAGCCTGGTTGTAGCAGGATATTCGGAGAAGAGCGGCGGGAGTGAGGAGGAGCCGAGGAAGGGGCTGCGTGCGTTCTGGTCCCTGATTTTTCTGGTTCTTCCGGTAGGCCTTCTGTTTTCTGAGAGCACGCTGTCCAATCTGCAGACAGTCTCGATTATTGCGGCATTCCCGCTGGGAATCATCATGGTTCTTGTAATCGCGGGATTTCTGAAGGAATTAAGAGAGCGAAAGGATTAATACAAAAAGGACTTGTGAAAAAACGAATTTATGTTTTTTCACAAGTCCTTTTTATAATAAATATTAAACCGTTCCTATTAAAACTCCATTCGCATCAAAACGATAGGTGATTCCATCAATGACATAATCTCCTGTCACCATATGACCGTCCCCGGGTGCCAGATAATACGGTCCAAGCCAGCCGTAGGTGAGGCTTCCGTCAGCCGAACAGTAATAGCGGCTTCCGTCGGAAAGCGTCAGCCATCCGAACCACAGATGACCGTCATCAGGTGCCAGGTAGTAACGCTTGCCGTCAATATCATTCCATCCGGTCTGCATGGCACCGTTTGCATTGAAGTAATAGAACTTGTTTCCAATGGTCTGCCAGCCGGTAGCCATAGCACCGGAGGCATTCAGGTAATACCTGAACATTCCAAGCTGAAGCCATCCGGTTTCCATATGTCCGGAGGAGTTCAGGAAGTACCAGCTGTTGTTGATGAAGCGCCATCCGGCCGCCATTTTTCCGTCAGGATCCGTGTAATACCAGTATCCGCCCTGATAGAACCATCCGGTGATCATTTTACCCTCAGCATTAAAGAAGTAATAGGAGCCGTCGATTAGCTGCCATCCGATTACGCGCTGGCCGGTGGCATTGAGATAATACCATGTGCCGTCAATCTCGCGCCATCCGGTCTGCATCTGACCGATATCATTGAAATAGTACCAGTTTCCGTCAACCTTGGACCAGCCAACATCCATTTGCCCGATCTCATTTAAGTGATACCAGGATGCTCCGACCTTCTGCCAGCCCGTAAGGCGATATCCCTGCTTGCTGAACAGATACCATTTGCCTTCGAGCAAATACCACTGGTCAATCAGGTAATTACCGTCTTCACCTTTCATCTTCCAGCCGTTCTTGTCTTTCTCCCAGTTTTCATTTACATAGTCAGGAATGTAAGTTCCGTCTTCACCGTAAAATTTCATATCGTGCCAGATGTTGGTACCCATGGTGCCGTCCGGCAGGAAATAATATTCTTCACCGTCAATGGACTGCACACCGGTTGCCATATCTCCGGATTTCAGGAAATAGTAGCGGCTGCCGTCTCTTTCGACCCAGCCCGTCTGCATCTGACCTAAGGTATCCTCAGCCTCGCTGAAATAATACTGAGTACCGTTGATGAGATTCTATCCGGTTACAGGCTGCCCCTGTGCATTCATGTAATATTTGCCGCTTTCATCTGTGACCCAGTCGTTGGCTACGGGGAGAAGTCCGTCTTTCATATAGTAACGCTTATCCTCATACTCCAGCCAGCCGTTCCAGCAGTAGGGACTTCCGTCCTGAATGAACAGAGGTCCAAGCCGGGTAACAGCACAGAACATGGCATCTGTCGGTACATTTGAGGCAAGCTGCGTTCCTGAAAAGTCAAACACGGTTGCATCCGAAAATGCGTGATACTGCTGCGTTGCGTAGAATTTGGGACTGCCAAGGTCATACAGCACATTCTTCAGAGTGCTGTCCGCCATGTCTTCCATGTTTCCGCACATGACAATGTAATTCGGGCTCAGGGCAGAGAGAAATCCTGGAGTATTGGAGCCATAGCTGCCGTGATGGTTAAGCTTCAGAAGATCCACATGCCCTATCTGATCAGCAACACGTGTCTCCGCACCCTCATAGTTATTCATATCTCCGCCGAGAAATGCCGAGTGTCCGTTTGCTGTAACCTTGACACCGAGACAGAAGTAGTTGGCATCCGGTTTCGGATGAGTCTTGTAGTCATCGTAGTAGTTAAGAATTTCGATGGTCATGTCATCTCCGAGCGTAAATACCGGATTACCGACAGAACTTGCTTCCGGCTTGTCGGTGAGCTCTCCGGAAGAACGCATCGCGTTCAGATTTGCGGCAGCGGAGTCGGTATCGGGCAGGGTATCCGGATTTGTCCGGTCATCCTGATGGGTCGGATCCACCTGATCTTCAGGAGCAATGGAGACTGAAGGAGCGAGGTTCAGCGAAAAAGTATCCGCATACAGAGTGTCATCAGACTGCATTCCTGTGGGTTTGGATGTATCTGAATAATACGTACAGGTGATCTGGTGCAGACTGTCGTACGTCACAACATAATGACTGCCCGGATCAGAAAGCTCCAGATAATAATTCTCATCCGTAAGAGGAATCGTCTCATCAAGACCGGAGAACTCATATTTCCACAGACCGCGTTCATTTGCCTGAACTTCAATTGTCTGAAGAGCCACAGCACCCGGCGGGGTGGGAGAATCCGGGCTGCTTCCCGGTTCCGAGGAAGTCTGACGCTGGTAGAGTGTCAGAGTAAGCTGACCGGGGCGCAGATATTCGGAATTATCATTATCCTCCCAGAGAATGGTTCCGGTAAGCTTGTCCTTTGCCTCCTCAGGAGTATTCTGTGCCTTGTGGGTGTAAGTAATCTTAAATGTATCCGGATTAATAATCTGAGAGTAGCCGTCCGGGGTATCTGCCTCAACGGAGTAAGAAATTTTATCGCCGTCATCTGTTTTCAGAGGAAGACTTTCAAACTGATAATACCAGATTCCCACATCATCCGGAGTGACGGTAATAGAGTCAATCTGTTCTTTGTGCCCGTTGACGGTCTGGAAAAGCCGCACCTCAATCTCAGAGGGACGGATGCCGTCTGCATCGCTGGAGTCGTCCCAGCTTACAAGGCCGCTGACCGAAACACGTTCGGGATAGATCGGAGCATCCGGATCAAAATTCTGAATCAGAGAAGCGCCGACTTCATTTGCAGCTGCCACGGTGCGGTCATAGACATATTGATTGTCCCAGAGATTCGCCTCGCTGGATATGTATGCGTCGTCGTATTCCATCAGATAGACACGGTCCGGAGTGAACTCTCGTATGATTGCGTCAGCAGCTCCGATGTGATCGCTGTGGGGGTGCGTTCCGATGAAGAAATCCAGCTGCTTTACACCTGCTTTGTGCAGATAGGAAATGACCTCATCTTCATGTCCCTCTCCGATCGTAGTTCCCTCCCGGTATGGATAGCGGGGGTCTGAACCGTCGGGATAATCGTTATCTTCCCCGGCGTCGATCATACCGAAATGCCCGTTGCACTCCAGAAGAATGGCATCGTTTGGCTGATCCGCCAGATTCAGAAAATGAATCTTGATGTCAGAACCGGAGGCACCGTAAGCCGTCAGAGGGGCCATCGCAAAAGACGGAATTGAAAGTGCACCGATCAAGGCGGCACTGATCCATCTGCGTATTCCGTTTTTCATAACACTGTAAATCCTTTCTGTTTATCCATGGCGTGGGCAGAGCAAAAAGCCCACAGCCATAGCAAAGTATAGCAGATAACGGGAAAATAATCAATGATCCGCAGAGAATTCCGCATTTATCCCAGAAGGTGAAAAAATCTGTCAAAATGAAGTGCAAACAGCAGATCCAGAAGAAGACCGCGGGCATCCGTATATTCCGAAAGCTTTCGGTAAAGCCAGACTTCCTGTGCCCAGGCCTTAAGGCTGTGATGTTCTACTGCCGCATGGCGCAGTTCACATAGATGCTGGGTCCGCATCCAGACGGCCCGGCATTCAGGACAGCGCCGGAAGTATCCCAGAGCAGTAAACTGCCTGACACGCAGGCTGAAATCATGCGATGCTTCTTTCCAGCCGTCCAGAATTGTCAGAGCATAAGAAACAGGAGACGGATTTTGTGCCTTTGTCATTGTAGAGGCATTACTTCCGTGAATTCGATAGCGTATCAGCCGGCGGTCGAGATAATAAAGTCCATCCTGCAGAGCCCCCAGGATATTGATTTCCCAGTCATGCTGAATTCTTCCATGAGAATATTTCAGATAGACGTTTCGCACAGATGAAGTGAACGCCATTGTACAGCCGCAGGAGACATTTTTCTGCAGTACATATCCCAGCGGTATATGTGCAAGCCCGTGAAAGTCAGGTACGGCACGCAGAAGATTATTGTTGACCCAGCCGCGTTTTTTCGGGACATTGTAGTCGCACCCCGACTTGTCCATAAGCTGAAAACTGGTATCAAGTACACGGATTTCCGGATGGGCGAGAAACGTTTTCTCAATAATCATAGTCTTTTGAGGATACCAGATATCATCCTGGTCACACAGAAGAATAAGATCCCCGGTCGTGTGAGAGAGTGCCCGTCGGAAATTACGTATATATCCGAGATTCTTCTCGTTTCGGAAGAAATACCAGTTCTTTGGCTGGTAACGCTCCAGAAATTCGTTGATGATCCGGTCGGTTCCGTCTGTGGAGCAGTCATCCACAAGGATGACTTCGTCGACAGGACGTTTCTGATGATAAATAGAGAGAAGCTGTTCTGTGATGTAGTTTGCTCCGTTATATGTTGCAGCGGCAACAGATATTTTCATGTCTTAAGGCTCCTTTCTGGATGTGTAAAACTGTTTTTTCAGTCGCACGGCAAGCGCTGCGGAAAAGATCAGAATTTCAGCGGCATATACCGTAAAGAGCGTTACATTAACACCCTGCATGGACCATGCATCTACCGCAGCCTGTCCCACAAGCCAGGAAAGCGCCGTGGCGAAAACAGTTCCCGCAAAGTAGGTTTTAAAATCCCGTATTACAATCAGCAGATTGGTGAGAAACCATACAGCGGCGTTTAGGATTGTGCAGACAAGAATGGGCAGAAACAGATAAATATAAGGTTTGATTTCCTGCCCCAGAATCAGCGGCAGGATGGGCTGCTGCAGAAGGGCTGCTCCCACAAGCGCTGCAATGCTAAGCACTGCGATTCCAAGCAGTGTCTGGAAAAACAGGCGGAAAAACGATTTTTTATCCTTTGAGCAGTAGTGTTCTGCGTAAACAGACAGCATGGGATTGAAAATATACGTAGCGGCCACCTGTACTATGACAGTAGGAACAGAAAGCGCACCATAGATTCCGAGAATCTCGCTTCCGTAGGAAGCTTCCAGGAAGTTGCGCGGGATAGCAGTAATACTGGAGCTGAGCGCTGAAGCGATACCCATCGGCAGACATTCAAGAAGCAGCCGGCCGATGGCACGGATATCAACCGAACCCCAAAGCCTGCCAAAGCGTCTTGCCTGAGGAATATCATAGCAGACCATGACGAGGACAGAGACGCCTGTCATAGCCAGAATTGCCAGATGTATGGAATCCGTAAGTGCAATTACAAATGCGAAGACAGCCGCAGTTCCGACACCGCGCACAGCCATAGAGATCCCGCTGATATCCATACGCGATGCTCTCTGATCAACGCCCTGGATGATATCAATGATTGCTTCTGTTACCTTGAAGATCATATATAGCAGGATGCATGAAAAGGAATCGCTGTCAAATCCGACTGCGGCAAACACCGCGCACATTCCAAGGGAAACTGCACTTGTGAGGCAGCGAATTTGAATATAGGTATGTGTCTTATATTTGTCCAGCACATCGGAGACCTGATAGGCACGCATATTGAAAATCGCGATAGAGTAGAAGATATTTGTGTTGGTCATAGCGAGCGTTAAAAGTCCCGAGTTCGTAAATCCGGATGAGGAGAGCCGCACTACGAAGACTGTGATCAGCCACTGGCAGCCCAGATAAATCGCGGAGCCTGCAGTGTTCCAGAAGATATTCTGCCGGAGGGAGAGTGACATTTGGCGTGACAGTTTCAAAGAAAATTCCTCCTTTACAAAGACCGGGCGCCTGTTAAAGGCGCCCGATGAGAAATACGAGCCGCAGCATGATCTCATCCTTCCACTCATAGCGGAGCCGGTGGGGGAAGAAGACCTTTTTAAGCACATGTATGGGATTTCTGCTTGTGTCTGCGAGAAGGGAAAGTTCTGCCTCATCCTCAAGACGCAGTTTTCCCCGGTACGTATCATAAAATTCCTGCATAACCGTATGGATATAGGTAAAACCATCATTTAAGAACAGATCTTTAAAGCGCTCCTTCTGTGTTTTCCAGAAGTGAATCGATTCGGCAGAGTATGCGCCGGGATTGCGGCGGTGCTTTGCACATGACTTCCGGTCAAAGATAATCTCTCCGAAAGCAGAGCAGAGCATACCTATCCAGACATCTTTCGTCTCCCCATATACCGATCTCTGGTTTGTGATCATTTCCTTTGCAGGAGTGTTCAGCACGATGGTAAAACCAAGCCCCAGACAGGCATACAGAGAATTACGGAATTTCGGCTTTGTCCGAAGACAGGGAGAGAGGCGTACAGGATTCAGCTGTTCGTCACAGATTTCATAGTTAGCAAAAAACATTGCCGGAACATTGGGATTTCTTCTTGAAAGCCCTGTGACCGCCCGGGCAATCTTGTCCGGTTCCCATACATCATCCTGGTCGCTGAAACTGTAATAATCGGCATCTCTGACCGTGCGCAGCAGTTCATAGAAACCTTCAGGATATCCCAGATTTTCCTCCCCTCGGATCAGCGTTATGCGAGGATTGTTTTCATACTGTTCAAGTACCGTGAGCGTGCCGTCGGTAGAGCAGTCATCACGGATATAGAGGTGAAGATTTGGATACGTCTGGTTTAAAATACTGTCCACCTGTTCTGCGATGTAGCGTTCACCGTTATAGGCCGAGAGCAGGACAGCAACCTTTTTATCAGTCTTCATAGAGTTTCTTCCTCCTTTTCTGGTGTATATCCACGGACTGTTACATTTCCGAAATCAAGTTGGTACGGACAGTGATTATACCGTTTTTCTTCAGGCGGAAGCTGCATATAGTCACCATAGTAGGCATACAGCATTTCGTGCATGTCATGCGGAAAATACAGTTTCAGATGCTCAAAAGAGAGTTTTTTGAGCGGGTACAGATCACTGCGGTTAATCATACTTGTAAACGGCCGCGCCTCCGGCAGGTAGGCAAGGCGGCTGGTGCGCATGCCATTATATCGGGTACATGCCCGCTTTCCGGCCAGATAAAGGCCGCGCTTCGAGATATGCAGCGCGCATAAGAGGCGATGAGCCATTCCGCAGGCAGCGTAGATCAGTTTTGCCTTAAGACCCGTATAAAAAAGATGGGGCCTCGGAATACTGCGCAGAATAAGAAGCTTACTGATGATCCAGACTTCGATTGCCTGAAATTTCATCAGAAAATCATTATCCGGCACACTGTCGTAGGCGTAAAGATCAAGGAAGATTCCAAATTCACAGTCTACATCTTTCATGGAGTATTCCCGAAATGTTGTGCCGCGCCGCATCATTCTTGCCGTAAACAGAGGATAATTTTCGTCTGTTTCAGCACTTAAGATCTGATATTTATCGCCCATTTCTTCCTCCACAAGGCGACAGAAACGCTCATAGTCGGAACGCGGAAAGGCAAGGTCAATATCATCGTCCCACGGGATAAAACCCTTATGGCGCAGCGCTCCGATTCCGGTGCCGCCAATGCCGAAGTAGCGCAGGCGATGCTTTTCACAGAGCGAGACAAAATCCTCAAGCATTTCCAGTTCCAGAGACTGCAGCTTTTTTAAGGTTTGAGTATCGTATTTCTCTGGCATATTATATTTCCTCCTGAGATTGATTATCATCTTCGGTACCGTAGGCAGGATTGTGAAAAATTCCATAGTTCCCCACATTTCCCGCGAGCGCATAGCCGTCGGCAGCAAAAGCAGCGGCAGCTTCATCGCTGTGCGGATAGATGATGTAGTTGATTCCAAGTGATTTGCACGCTGATGTCAGACCAAAGAAATCTACGGGATTTTCTTCGTAGATATATTGAATCTGCTGCTGCAGCGGCTGCCATTCCTCCGGGCCATAGCGTCCGTAGGGCTGCTTGATCTTTGCGTCATACTGCCGGATGGAACTGACAAATTCCGGAGGGACGGCAGCGTAAATTTCCTCGTCCGTATTATATTCTTCGAGATAATGGCAGACAGCCATCATATCACCGTTCAGCTTGAATCTGTTTCCGGGAAGAAACTGTCCTTTGCCGTAAATACAGGAGCCGGTGATGATGACTGCAAGTATACAGCAGATGAGTGCTGCTAGACCCTGCTTTATACCTCGTTTTTCAGCACGGCGTATCAGAAGGACGAGGACATAGGCAATTACCGGAGTGATGGGAATCAGCCAGAACATTCTCCAATACGTATCCGTGCCGATGCAAGCTTTCATAATAATCCATGCAGTCAGCGGGAAGAAGTAGAGCAACAGGATTCCAGCGCAGTAGTATGCGAGAATATGCCGCTTCTTTGCCGCCTCTCTGAGAAAAAATAAGGCAATAACAGAGGCGAGAAAGAGAAGCCAGTGCAGGCCGCCGCTGAAATATGCGGTAAACCAGTGAAAGATCAGACGGATTGTTTCTGCCATGGTTTTCTCCTCCTATCGAATCAGAATATAGACTGCTGCGCAGATAAGATTTATTGAGCAGCACGCCGCACCGTATGCGAGAATATGAAGCTTCCGGTGCATCAGATACATTACAATTCCCATCACGCCAACCTCAATGGGAGCAAGCATAATACCCATTGAGGATACCATACAGGAAGCACCCATCATTGCGGCAAGCAGCAGCCAGTCTTTGCGCTCGGTTTTTCTCTGATTCATAGTGCGGATGCAGAAATAAAAAATCGCCGGAATCAGGATGTTAGCCAGAAATGATTTTCCCTGCCAGACACGCACCAGAAGGAAGGTACCTCCGGTGTATATGGAGTAAAAGGAGAACGTTTGGATCAGGGCGGCGAAGAATAGCAGAAGCCAGACATTGGTCCTGTTCTTTTCAAACAGCCATGAGGCCAGAAGAAACAGAGCAGCATAAGCAAGCGGAATATAAAATACCGGCATGACCGTATGGGCAATGATTGCGGGATGCAGACCGGTGAGGGTACTCATCATGGCATTCCACACAGGAAAAGGTGAGAGTACATACCTGGAGGGCAGCTCCTCGTAGGGCAGTCCTGTATATGCATCGTACTGAAAAATTGTATCTGTTTCAACAGTCGTGGTCGCAGTTGCCACATAAAATGCATCGTCATCATCAACATGCATTCGCACGGCAGCGGTAAGAGTCTGCAGAAGAATCAGCGCAGCGGCCAGATATGCACACCATGGCAGTCCCCTGAAAAATTTAGGAATGCCGCGGAATTTTTCGAGCAGTATTCTGCGGTGCAGATACAGGGAAAAGAGAGACAAGAGAGCGACCGGTACACTGTAAATCCAGACCATGAGTGTAAAAGAGAGCTTCAGATAAATAAAAGGAAGTACCAGAAGTTCAAAAAATGCAAAGAGAACACCGTATCCGCTTACAAGAAACAGCGGAATGGAAAAATGTTTTTTTCTGCGGAATGCGTTTGCCAGCATTCCGATAAGGACGGGGACGACCAGAAATACGATCACCGTCAGCAGTCCTGAGATTATCATACTCATAATTCTTATCCTGTCAGGAGAAGGACAGCACAGGGCTGCCGATTCTCCTTACCTTGTTATTATTGTTGTGAAGACATTAAGTGCCGTATAAAAATGAACTACAAACAGTCCAAGAACAAGAGCCTTATCGATTCTCTGCCGAAGAGAGAATGTCTTGTTCTGAAACAGCAGAAGAAAGAGCGGCAAAATCGGAAGGAAATATCTTCCCTGCACGCCGTCAATGTAATCGAGAGAAACCGGTGTCCATGACAGTGTAAAGGTCACGAGGATTCCTCCGATGACACCCAGGCAGATGATGATGGATAATAGACGGGCTTTTGCTGTCATCTGTTTGGCATCCTGTTCTGCAGAGAGTACAGAAAGAACCAGCAGAAGAACGAAGAACCCTGAAATTATCCAGGAAACCTCGATATGTGCCCAGTGAAAGACCTGACCGATCATACCGCTGAGAAGATCTCCCCCCTG
>CALWBA010000171.1 GCA_944375815.1 uncultured Lachnospiraceae bacterium
GAAGACAAACAATGTCGAGGCAGCAGCATACCTTGGAAAAGTGATCGCTGAGAAGGCGAAAGAGAAAGGCATCACAGATGTCGTATTCGACAGAGGCGGATTCATTTACCAGGGAAAAATCAAAGCTTTAGCAGATGCAGCAAGAGAAGCTGGACTGAAATTCTAATAGGGAGGAGAAGAACACATGAGACATACAATCATTGATGCTAGCCAGTTAGAGTTAGAAGAAAAAGTAGTATCAATCAAACGTGTTACTAAGGTTGTTAAAGGTGGTCGTAACTTCCGTTTTACTGCTTTAGTTGTTGTTGGTGACGGCAACGGACATGTTGGTGCTGGTCTTGGAAAAGCAGCCGAAATTCCGGAAGCAATCCGCAAAGGAAAAGAGGATGCTATGAAGAAGTTAGTTACTGTTGCAAGAGATGAGAATAACAGTATCACACATGACTACATTGGAAAATTCGGAAGCGCAGAAATGCTGCTGAAGAAAGCTCCGGAAGGTACTGGTGTTATCGCCGGAGGTCCGGCGCGTGCCGTGATCGAGCTGGCAGGTATCAAGAACATCCGTACAAAGTGCCTGGGCTCCAGAAATAAGCAGAACGTTGTTCTTGCTACTATCGCAGGCTTAAGCCAGTTAAAGACTCCGGAAGAAGTAGCTAAACTCCGCGGTAAATCCGTTGACGAGATTCTTGCTTAAGGAGGATAACGAAGATGGCAGAATTAAAAGTTACATTAGTAAAATCTACAATTGGCGCTGTTCCGAAGCACAAAAGAACAGTGGAAGCTTTAGGCTTAAAGAAACTGAACAAGACTGTAGTTTTACCGGATAACGCATGCGTGCGCGGAATGGTAAAGCAGGTTGAGTATTTAGTAAAAGTAGAAGAAGTGTAAGACAGGAGGTGCCGTAATGGATTTAGCAAACTTAAAGCCGGCTGAAGGCTCCAGACAGAGTGATAACTTCCGCAGAGGCCGTGGCCATGGATCAGGAAACGGTAAGACAGCAGGTAAGGGACACAAGGGTCAGAAAGCTCGTTCCGGAGCTCCGAGACCAGGTTTTGAAGGCGGTCAGATGCCGTTATACAGAAGACTTCCGAAGAGAGGCTTCAAGAACAGAAATACAAAAGAGATCGTTGGAATCAACGTTAGCGCACTGAACAGATTTGAGGATGGAACAGAGGTTACCGTAGCTCTTCTGATTGAGAGCGGCATTGTATCCAATCCGCGTGACGGCGTTAAGATTTTAGGTAACGGTGAGCTTACCAAAAAGCTGAGCGTAAAAGTAAACGCATTCAGCGAAGGTGCAAAAGCAAAAATTGAAGCAGCAGGTGGAACAGTAGAGGTGGTCTAATGATTAAGACACTTAAAAATGCATTTAAAATCAAAGATGTCAGGCATCGGATTTTATTTGTACTTTTGATGCTGGTAGTTGTGAGGCTAGGCTCACAGCTGCCGCTGCCTGGTGTCAACAGAGAATTCTTCCAGGAATTTTTTGCAAACCAGGATAACGATGCATTCAATCTTCTGGATGCATTTACCGGCGGCTCTTTCTCGAGCATGTCAATTTTTGCTCTAAGCATTACCCCGTACATCACATCATCCATTATCATTCAGCTTCTGACAATCGCGATTCCGAAGCTGGAAGAGATGCAGAGAGATGGTGAGGATGGAAGAAAAAAGATGACTGCAATCACCAGATACCTGACAGTTGGTCTTGCACTGATGCAGTCTACTGCTATGACGATAGGTTTCTCTCATCAGGCAGTTAATAATGTTGTCCTCATTGAGGATCTTACTGTTCTGAAGGGAATTACGGTTGTGGCAGGACTCACAGCCGGTTCTGCATTTCTTATGTGGGTCGGTGAGCGAATCAATGTCAACGGTATTGGAAACGGTATCTCAATTGTGCTGTTGATCAATATCGTATCCAGAATCCCGAGCGATTTCGTGACTCTGTTTGAGACATTTGTCAAGGGCAAGACAATTGCAAAAGGCGGTCTGGCAGCAGTGATCATTCTTGCGGTTATCCTTGTGGTGATTGTGTTTGTACTGATTCTGAATGGTGCTACCCGTAAGATACCGGTACAGTATTCCAAGAAAATGGTTGGAAGAAGGATGATCGGAGGACAGTCCTCCAGTATTCCTCTGAAGATCAACACCGCAGGTGTTATGCCGATCATCTTTGCATCCTCGATCATGTCTATGCCGGGCATGATTCTGGGATTGCTGGGAAAATCCAGTATTGGAGGCGTTGGAGGAGAAATCCTCGCAACACTGAACAGCAGCAACTGGTTTAACTTCTCCAATCCGTGGTATTACCAGTTAGGTCTTGTGCTTTACATCTTAATGACGATCTTCTTCGCATATTTCTATACTTCCATTACATTTAATCCGTTGGAGGTTGCGGACAATATGAAGAAGCAGGGCGGTTTTATCCCGGGCGTTCGTCCAGGAAAGCCGACAGTAGAGTACTTAACCAAAATTTTGAATTATGTAATCTTCATTGGTGCGGCTGGACTTACCATTGTGGCAATTATTCCATTCTTCTTTAACGGAATGTTCAGAGCTCATGTATCATTTGGAGGAACTTCCATTATCATTATCGTGAGCGTTATTCTGGAGACGTTAAAGCAGATTGAATCCATGATGCTGGTTCGTAACTACAGAGGATTCCTGAATGACTAAAAGGTTGTGGCGGTTTCGCCACAGCCTTTGAGTGCATATATAAAAAGAATACGGGAGGGTATTAGTATGAGAATCATTATGTTAGGAGCTCCGGGCGCAGGAAAAGGAACACAGGCGAAGAAGATTGCTGAAAAGTATCAGATTCCGCACATCTCCACAGGTGATATTTTCCGCGCAAACATCAAGAACGGAACAGAGCTGGGCAATAAGGCAAAAACATATATGGATCAGGGACTGCTTGTTCCGGATGAGCTTACCTGCGATCTGGTAGTAGACCGCATCCAGCAGGATGACTGTGCAAACGGTTACGTTCTGGACGGTTTTCCGAGAACCATTCCGCAGGCTGAAGCGCTGACAAAGGCGCTTGAGAACCTGAACTCCAAGATTGACTATGCGGTCAATGTAGAGGTTCCGGACAGCAATATTGTTCACCGTATGGGCGGACGCCGTGCCTGCCTTGCATGCGGCTGCACTTACCATGTAGAGTATAATGCTCCGAAGGTAGAGGGCATCTGCGATGTATGCGGAGCGAAGCTTGTACTGCGCGACGATGATAAGCCGGAGACAGTACAGAAACGTCTCAATGTATATCATGATCAGACACAGCCGCTGATTGATTACTATACAAAGGCTGGTGTTCTCGTTGAGGTGGACGGAACAAAAGACATCGATGATGTATTTGAGGACATCACGAACATTTTAGGAGCGTAAGAATGTCTGTATCTATCAAAACTTCACACGAAATCGAACTCATGAGACACGCGGGAAAGCTGCTTGAGGAAGTACACAATGAGCTGAAAGAGCATATCCGCCCCGGTATTTCCACCTGGGAGCTGGATCAGATCGGCGAAAAGAAGATCCGTTCTTTGGGCTGCATCCCGAACTTCAAAAATTACGAGGGATTTCCGGGTTCCTTCTGCCTGTGTATCAATGACGAGGTAGTACACGGAATTCCGAATAAAAATAAGATTATTCGGGAAGGGGATCTGATTAAGGTAGACGCCGGTCTGATTTACAAAGGATATCATTCAGATGCTGCGCGTACTTATGCGGTAGGCGAAGTTTCCCCGGAAGCTCAGAAACTTGTGGAAGTTACAAGACAGAGCTTCTTTGAAGGCATCAAGTATGCCAAAGCGGGACACCACCTGCATGAAATTTCCGCTGCCATCGGCGCATACGCTGAGAGTTTCGGTTATGGCGTGGTACGCGACCTGGTGGGACATGGAATTGGCACACATCTTCATGAAGATCCGCAGATTCCGAACTTTAAGCAGAGAAGCCGCGGCATCCTTCTGCAGCCAGGTATGACCCTGGCGATTGAGCCGATGATTAATATCGGACGTCCGGATGTTGTATGGCTGGATGATGATTGGACAGTAGTAACAGAGGACGGTTCTCTTTCTGCGCATTATGAGAACACTATTTTGATAACCGACGGCGAGCCGGAAATCCTCACACTTTCACTCTAAGGGGACGATATATGAGAGAGATTGAGAGAGGAATGTACGCCGTAAGCCTTGCAGGACATGATAAGGGAAAACTGTACGTGATCTGGAAGGCAAATGAGCGTTTTGCCTGGCTGGTGGATGGAAAAAACCGGACGCAGAACTGTCCAAAGAAAAAAAGCTTTCTGCATCTTCAGGTGGATTACGCCAGAGATGAAATTCTGGCGCAGAAGCTGGATGCAGGGAACGTGATTTATGAGGAAGAAATCCGGGGAGCCATCCGGAGAAAAGTTGGAGGTATGAAATGTCAAAAGCAGATGTAATTGAAGTAGAGGGAGTCGTTCTGGAGAAACTGCCGAACGCGATGTTTCGCGTAGAGCTGGAGAATAAGCACGTAGTGCTTGCACACATCAGCGGCAAACTGAGAATGAACTTCATCCGTATCTTACCGGGCGATAAGGTGACGATTGAACTTTCCCCGTATGACCTGACAAAGGGACGAATCATCTGGAGAGATAAATAAGAAGCAAAAACAGGCGGGCAGCCGTACACTGAATTTTACAGTGTGCGGCTGCCCTTTTTATGACGGAGAAAGCGGTATTGCAGCAGGAGAAAAACGGTATGCTGAGAATAATAAGCATGTGATAAAATTGCTGCGGAAAACTGTTGACATTTTATAGAACATCCCATATAATTATTTCATAAATATAAGGTGTGTAACTGTACGGCAGGCATTAACCAGGCAAAGATGTTTTTTCGAGGATATCTGCAGGGTTAGTGTCTTTTTTATGCGCTTCTTTGTACATAGACTCGCAAAAGACGTCAAAAACTATAAAGGAGAAAAGGAGAAAAAGACATGAAAGACAAAATTTTTGGCGTTCTTCAGAGAGTTGGAAGATCCTTCATGCTTCCGATCGCAATTCTTCCGGTAGCCGGGCTGCTGCTGGGAATCGGAAGTTCGTTTACGAACGAGACGACAATTGCAACGTATGGTCTGCAGGGTATCCTGGGAGACGGTACGGCTCTGCATGCGCTGCTGACGATTATGAACAAAGTCGGAAGCGCTGTGTTTGACAATCTGCCCCTTATTTTCGCCGTAGGTGTGGCAATCGGAATGGCAAAGAAGGAAAAAGAGGTAGCTGCTCTTTCGGCTTTGATTGCATATTTCGTTATGCATACGGCAATCAGCGGCATGCTTGTTGTAACAGGAGAAATCGGACCGGACGGCACGATTGCATCCGATGTGCTGGAGGGAACAATTACCTCAGTATGCGGTATCCAGTCACTGCAGATGGGCGTATTCGGCGGTATCATTGTAGGACTTGGAGTAGCTTCACTGCATAACCGATTTCATAAGATTGTGCTTCCAAATGCACTTTCTTTCTTTGGAGGTTCCAGATTTGTACCGATTATTTCTACGCTGGTATACATGTTTGTAGGCATCGGCATGTATTTTATCTGGCCGGTTGTTCAGAACGGCATTTACGCGCTGGGCGGGCTTGTTACAGGCAGCGGTTATGTGGGAACGCTGATCTTTGGAATTATTAAGAGAGCTCTGATTCCATTCGGACTGCATCATGTATTCTACATGCCATTCTGGCAGACCGCAGTCGGCGGCACGATGGAAGTAGCAGGTCAGATGGTTCAGGGCGGACAGAATATTTTCTTCGCACAGCTTGCAGACTCTGCTAATGTGGCGCATTTCAGCGCAGACGCAACAAGATATTTCTCAGGAGAGTTTATTTTTATGATTTTCGGACTTCCGGGTGCAGCGCTTGCAATGTATCGCTGCGCAAAGCCGGAGAAAAAGAAAGCGGCAGGCGGACTTCTGCTTTCTGCAGCGCTTGCATGTATGATGACGGGAATCACAGAGCCGCTGGAATTCTCCTTCCTGTTTGTGGCTCCGGCGCTGTTTGCGGTGCAGGTGATCCTGGCTGGAGCAGCCTATATGATTGCGCATATTCTGAATATTGCAGTGGGACTTACGTTTTCAGGAGGATTTCTGGATCTTTTCCTGTTCGGAATCCTTCAGGGAAATGAAAAGACGAGCTGGCTGAGAATTATTCCGGTCGGAATTATTTACTTTATTTTATATTATGTGATTTTTACATTCCTGATTAAGAAATTTGATTTTAAGACTCCGGGACGTGAGGATGATGACACAGAGACAAAACTTTACACCAGAGCAGATGTAAATGCGAGAAAAGAAGGCAGCGCAAATGCTGCGGCAGCGGGAAGCGATCCGGTAAGTGAATTAATTACAAGAGGACTTGGAGGAAAACAGAACATCAGCGATGTGGACTGCTGCGCAACAAGACTTCGCATCACAGTACACGACGCGGCAAAAGTCAGAGATGATATCCTTAAGCAGACAGGTTCCAGGGGAATTGTGAAAAAAGGTCAGGGCATCCAGATCATCTACGGACCGCAGGTGACAGTTATCAAGGCAAAGCTGGAGGAGTATCTTGAGCATGCACCGGAGTCCTTTGAGGAAGAAGTCCTCCAGATCGAGCCGGAGGCATCATCTGAACCTGAATCCAAACAGCTCTCCGAGGAATCCCAAAAGCCGGTGCGAACGGTCGTAATCTCCAGTCCGATTACAGGAACAGCGGCAGATCTGTCAACCGCTCCGGATGAGGGATTCGCAGGCCGGATGATGGGCGACGGTGCCGTGGTGACACCGAAGGAAGATGTGATCACAGCGCCGGAAGACGGTGAAGTTGTCTTTGTGTTTGAGACAAAACATGCGATCGGATTTGAGACCGCAAGCGGATTTGCCATGCTGTTCCATATCGGTATTGATACGGTGGCTCTCGATGGAAAGGGATTTGAGGTATTTGTCACAGACGGACAGAAGGTAAAGAAAGGCGAACCGCTGATGAAGATCGACATGGAGTATATCAGGGAGCACGCTCCGTCGCTTTGCTCACCGATTCTGTGTACAGAGCTGGAGGATAATCAGAAAATACGCCTGCTCGCAGAAGGAGAAGTTCATGCCGGAGATCCTCTGTTTGCAGTGGATATCTACGAATAAAGGCATGCTTTACATTCCCGGCATATTCTGATACGATGAAGATAATTCAAGAAGCGCGGGGGATACAGAAGAATGTACAGAGTGAGCAAGGTATTAAACAATAATGGCGTAATCGCAATCAATATGGAGGACAATCAGGAATACGTGCTGCTTGGCAAAGGTGTTGGATTCGGCAGGAAGGTGAGTCAGAGATTTGAGCTGCCCGCGGAATGTACCCGCTACCGTCTTGCTGATGAGACACCGCGCGGAAGTGCTAGAAAGCTGGCAGGAAGCGTTTCGCCTGAATATCTGGAGATTGCAGATGAAGTGCTCCGGGAGGCGGAGCGCACGTTCGGAGATCTGGACCGGAGAATCCTCTTTTCGCTGGCAGATCATATCTCTTTTGCTGTGGAACGCATCCGTGCCGGTGAGCAGATCAGCAATCCGCTGACCGGCGATATAAAAGTGCTGTTCTACAGTGAATTCAAAGCGGCATCGATTCTGAAAAAGATTCTGAGAGAACGGATGCAGATGGAGATTGATGATCATGAGATCGGATATGTGGCACTTCACATTCATTCTGCGATTGGCGATGAGGATGTATCCGTGGCGATGCAGACGGCACGCGCAGTCCGGGAATGTATTGCGGCCATCGAGCAGGAGACGGGAAATTCGATCGATGTGGAGTCTCTTTCGTATAATCGACTGATGAATCATATTAAATATATGGTTGCACGCATAATAAAGAGAGAGCTGCTTCATCTGAATATGAACAGCTATATGCAGTCTGAATATCCGGAATCTTTTGCGATTGCGGAAAATGTGTGCAGGCATCTTGGAAAGAGCATTGGAGCAGAGATGGATGAGACGGAAATAGGCTATCTTGCCATGCATATTGAGCGTGTCTGCTTCGGAAATCTCAAAGGGCAGTGAAATAAGACGCCGCCTGCATTGCTTTTTCCGTTCGGATGGGTTATAATAAACCCGATAGTATTATTTGAAATAATAGGAGGTTTGACTATGTTAGTTTCAGCAAAAGAGATGCTTCAGAAAGCAAAAGCGGGACATTACGCAGTAGGTCAGTTCAACATCAACAACCTGGAGTGGACAAAATCTATCCTGCTGACAGCGCAGGAACTCAACTCTCCGGTAATTCTTGGCGTATCTGAGGGCGCAGGAAAGTATATGGCCGGATACAAGACCGTAGTAGGTATGGTAAACGGTATGATGGAAGAGCTGAACATCACTGTTCCGGTAGCTTTGCATCTGGATCACGGCAGCTTTGAGGGATGCTTAAAGTGTGTAGAGGCAGGATTCTCATCCATTATGTTCGACGGATCTCACTATCCGATCGAGGAGAATGTCGAGAAGACAAAAGAACTTGTTAAGATCTGTGCAGAGCACGGTATGTCTCTGGAGGCAGAGGTTGGCTCTATCGGCGGAGAAGAAGACGGTGTAGTCGGAGCAGGCGAGTGCGCAGACCCGAACGAGTGTAAGATGATTGCAGACCTGGGAATTGATTTCCTGGCAGCAGGTATCGGAAATATTCACGGTAAATATCCGGAAAACTGGAAGGGATTAAGCTTTGAGACACTGGATGCTATTCAGAAGCTGACAGGCGATCTTCCGTTAGTTCTTCACGGCGGTACAGGAATCCCGGCTGATATGATCAAAAAAGCAATTGATCTGGGCGTTTCCAAGATCAATGTAAATACTGAGTGTCAGCTGTCCTTCGCAGATGCTACACGTAAGTACATCGAGGCAGGCAAGGATCTGCAGGGCAAGGGATACGATCCTCGTAAACTGCTTGCACCTGGTGCAGAGGCTATCAAGGCTACTGTAAAAGAGAAAATGGAGTTATTCGGTTCTGTAGGAAAAGCGTGAGAACTGTAATAAATTATGAGGAGGCTGCAGTGCAGCCTCCTTTTTTAAGCTGATTTACACCTGAATATAGAAAAAAAACTTGAAGTTTTTTTGAGCTTGCGTTATTCTATGCGTATTGAAACGCTAATTTCATGACGAAAGGAAGATAAGATGAGCGACTATATTAACGTAGCGGAGATTTTTGGACAGAATGTCTTTAATGATACGGTGATGCAGGAGAGACTGCCGAAGAAAATTTATAAGGAGTTAAAGAGAACCATCGAGGAGGGCGCTGAGCTGGATCTGGCGACAGCGGATGTCATTGCACATGAGATGAAGGAGTGGGCAATTGAGCAGGGCGCCACACACTATACCCACTGGTTCCAGCCTCTGACCGGAGTGACGGCGGAGAAGCACGATTCCTTTATCTCTGCGCCGATGGCCAACGGCAAGGTGCTGATGAGTTTTTCCGGAAAAGAGCTGATTAAGGGAGAGCCGGATGCATCCTCATTTCCATCGGGCGGACTGCGCGCGACATTTGAGGCAAGAGGCTACACAGCATGGGACTGTACCTCTCCGGCATTTGTAAGACATGACGCAGCCGGAGCAATCCTGTGCATCCCAACGGCATTTTGCTCTTACCAGGGAGAGGCACTGGATCAGAAGACACCGCTTCTGCGCTCTATGGAGGCGATTAATAAACAGTCGCTGCGTCTTCTGCGTCTGTTTGGAAATACAACGTCCAAGCGCGTTACACCTTCCGTAGGACCGGAACAGGAATATTTCCTCGTAGACCGGGCGAAATATTATCAGAGAAAAGACCTGATCTTTACCGGGCGTACACTGTTCGGAGCAATGCCGCCGAAGGGACAGGAGATGGACGACCACTACTTCGGAACACTGCGTCAGAGAATCGCAGGGTTCATGAAAGAAGTGAACGAGGAACTGTGGAAGCTGGGTGTTTCCGCGAAGACTCAGCACAACGAGGTAGCGCCGGCACAGCATGAGCTTGCGCCGATTTATGCCAAAGTTAATGTTGCGGTGGATCATAACCAGATTATCATGCAGACATTAAAGAGAGTAGCGTCAAAGCACGGTCTGCACTGCCTGCTGCATGAGAAGCCGTTTGCCGGAGTGAACGGATCAGGTAAGCACAACAACTGGTCTCTGACGACCGATGACGGTATTAATCTGCTTGAGCCGGGCAACACACCGCATGACAACATCCAGTTCCTGCTGGTTCTGATGAATATCTTAAAGGCTGTGGATGAGTATGCCGATTTACTGCGCGAGTCTGCAGCAGACCCTGGAAATGACTATCGTCTTGGAGCGGATGAGGCGCCGCCGGCAATCATCTCCGTATTTCTCGGCGAGCAGCTTGAGGATGTGATGAGCCAGCTGATCAGCACCGGTACCGCGACTCACAGCATGCATGGCGGAAAACTTGCGACGGGAGTTAAGACACTGCCGACGTTTGCAAAGGATGCGACGGACAGAAACCGCACATCACCTATGGCATTTACAGGAAATAAGTTTGAGTTCCGCATGGTCGGATCCCGCGATTCTGTAGCGGCACCGAATGTGGTAATGAACACGATTGTGGCAGATGCATTCCGTCAGACCTGTGACCGTCTCGAAAAGGCGGAGAACTTTGAGATGGAGGTTCATGATCTGATCAAAGAGTACGCCACTGAACATGCGCGGATTGTTTTCAGCGGAAACGGTTACTCTCAGGAGTGGAAAGAAGAGGCAGAACGCAGAGGCCTTCCGAACCTGCCGAGTATGGTAGACGCAATTCCGGCACTTGGAACAGAGAAAACAGTGAAGCTTTTCGAGCGCTTTGGTGTATTTACGCGTGCAGAGCTGGAATCACGTATGGAAATCAAATATGAAACATACGCGAAGACGATCAATATTGAGGCACGTACAATGCTTGATATGGCGAGTAAGGAGATTATCCCGGCGGTAATCCGCTATGCGCATGAGGTTGCTGATTCTCTGAATGCTGTGAAAGCGGCAGGCTGTGATTATTCTGTGCAGGAAGAGCTGCTGAAGGCAGTATCAGGCAAGCTGCGCGAGATGCAGGACGCATACCGCAGCTTGAAGAAGCTGAGCGAAGAAGTATCCTCTCTGGCAGAGGGCGAGGAGCAGGCAAGATACTGTCACGACACAGTTGTTCCGGCAATGAATGCACTGCGTGCTCCGGCGGATGAACTGGAGATGATGGTGGACAAGCAGGTATGGCCTATGCCGTCTTATGCAGAGCTTTTATTTGAGGTATAAAAAATGATGGGGAACCTGCGCTCGGCAGGTTCCCCTGATATCATAAGGCATAAAAAAAGATGCCTGTGCAGGCATCTGCAGATCCGAAAGGAGGGTGCCAGGCAGGCGGCTGCCGCCTGGCACTTATTATGAAAAAGTTTATCAAAAAAGTAAAAAGCTTGTCAGCGGCTCTTTCTCTTCTCTGTATAGTTGAAGTATACAAAACAGAAATGAAAAAAGCGTGTTGTACAAGTTAAAGTATTTTGAATGATAAATGAATAAAGTGTGAATTTGAATAGAAAGTGAGGAGCTGCTATGGACGGACTTGAAATGCTTAGAGAACAGGGCGTGGAGAAAGCCCTGATCCGGCAGGTGGAAGAGTTCAGAAGAGAGCATACAGTGGCAGAGGAGGTAAGGGACAGAGTCCTGGAACCGACACTGCCTTTTTTTGGAAGGGAAATTTTAGAAATGGCCATTGCGGCACTTTTACAGGGAGAAAATCTGCTGCTGACAGGTGCCAAGGCGACAGGCAAAAACATTCTTGCGGAGAATCTCGCCTGGGTGTTTGGGCGCCCTTCCTATAATATCTCTTTTCATGTAAATATGGGAAGTGCAGAGCTGATAGGTACGGATACCTTTATAGATAACCGTGTGGAACTGCGAAAAGGAAGCATCTATCGCTGTGCCCAGTATGGGGGATTCGGCATTCTGGATGAGATTAACATGGCGAAGAATGATGCTGTCTCAGTACTGCATGCAACGCTCGATTTCCGGCGCGAAATAGATGTCCCCGGCTATGACAGAATCAGCCTGGATGATGCGGCCCGTTTTATCGGAACCATGAACTACGGCTATGCGGGGACAAGAGAGCTGAATGAGGCGCTTGTATCCAGATTCCTTGTCATTGATATGCCGCCGCAGAATGATGAGACACTGATGCTGATTTTATGCCGCCTGTTTCCAGATGCAAAGAGGGAAAGCTTAGAGCAGTTTGCGGGATTGTTTCTGGATCTGCAGCAGAAATCGGAAAACGGAGAGATTTCCACAAAGGCACTTGATCTGAGGGGAATTATTGCTGCGCTTAAGACCGTGCGCTGCGGGCTGCCGCCAAAGAAGGCGGTTGAGATGGGTATTGTCAATAAGTGCTTTGACCTGTTTGAGCGTGATATTGTAGCGGATGTGGTGATGACCCGTATCCCGGAGAAGTGGGTTCGGGAAGATATTTTCATGTGACAGGGGAAAGGAGATTGTATGCAGGATGAGGAGAAGCAGCTGGAGATAGAAAACAGGCTGAAGAATATCATCTGGACGGTCTGCCAGGATTACACTCTGGAAGCTAAGCCTGATGTGGAGACGTATCTGATCTCAAAACCGCTGGCGCTCTATGACGGAATTAAGCAGGGCGCATTCGCAAAATATTTCCATAAAGAAGAAATGTCGGGATACCTGCTCCGGAAGATTTATCTGCACGCCTCCGAACCTGCGCTGCTCCGCATTGCGCAGCTGTGCATCGAGGCAGCTGTATATAAAAAGGTGAGCCATGAGCGGCCGGGAGTGAAGGAGATTGCGGCCAAGGCCCATGAGGATGTACTGGACCTGCAGTTCGAGAAGCTCAATCACTCAGCGGATGGAAGGCTGGTCAATGAAAGAATGCGCGCCATGCTCGGCGGAGCAGAGTCCATACAGCCCCGAATGAGAAAGTATCTGGAAATCCTGGAGAAGCTGGAAGAGGCAGAGGAAACCATGGACGTAATCCGTGCCACTGACTGTCTGTACAATGAAGTGGCAGATCCGCATTTTGAGAAGAAGTACGGCAGCCTTGAGGATGTACTTGCCGTGACATACGAGGATCTTCTGGAGAGCGACTGGAGGCAATTTCTCGATGAGGAACTGTATCAGGAAGGTATGGAGCAGTATCTGAAAACCATCGAAGACCGCATGACATCCCTGTGCGAGAACGACTGGAAGGAGAGAGACGATACACATTCTGATGCCCCCAGGATTCAGATTGTAAGCCCGGAAGCACTGGAGAAGGTCTATACGTATGTGGAAAAGAACTTCGGAAAGACATATCTCAGTGCACTGGAAGAAAAGCGGATAAACCGGCAGTTCTGCCGGGGCATCCACAGTGACTGCAGTCTGTACTTTACGGATGGTATTCTGCACAGCCCGGTAGTGCATAACTATCAGTATGAGTATGCGCTCAAGCAGGCAGCCAAGAATAAGCATGTATATTACGATAAGCACCGTATCGTAAAACAGAATATCAGTATTCTTACTGCACTGCTTAAAAAAGCCTACACAATGCGGGAGCAGGACACCAGTGAGCTGTCAGACAGAGGAACACTGATTCCTCCTCTTTTGTGGAAGGTGGGGAGAACGGCGGATGCCAGACTCTTCCGGAGAGAATTTCCGGCTCAGGAACAGGATTTTGTAGTGGATATCCTCATTGATGCCAGCGGTTCTCAGCGCTGCCGCCAGGAGGAGGTGGCACTGCAGGCATATATCTTAAGCGCGTCGCTGAGCAATGTAAAGATCCCGCACCGGATGATGAGCTACTGTACATTCTGGGACTATACGGTAATGCAGCGATACCGGGAGTACGATGAGCCCGCACAGGCAGATGAGAGAATCTTTGAATTTTCCACCTCATCCAACAACCGAGACGGCCTGGCGCTTGCTGCTGCGGGGGATGAGCTGATGCGCAGGCAGGAAGAGGGCAAAATATTAATCGTATTAAGTGACGGGCGCCCATACGATGTGATTCTGAACCGCCCCAATGTCCGTAATCCCAAGCCGTATATGGGCGCCTATGCCGTCTCCGAGACGGCTTCGGCTGTGCGAAAAATGCGCGGTGAGGGGATCAAGGTGCTTGGCGTGTTTGTCGGCGAAGAAAAAGATCTTGATGCAGAAAAAAGGATATTCGGAAAAGATTTTGCTTATATCCGCGATGTCAGAAAATTTTCCGATGTAGTTGGGCGATATTTAACGAAACAGTTGACTGAAAATTGTACATAATTTCTTGAGTTTCCGCAAACTGCATTGAAAAGATAGATATGTCTTCCTAAAGTACCAATCTGCCGTTTTTTTGAGAAATTTAGAATGGCAGCACCGAGAATAGAGGCAC
>CALWBA010000172.1 GCA_944375815.1 uncultured Lachnospiraceae bacterium
TCCATCACAACGTAATCGGCTTCTTTCAGGTAAGTCGGGTCTTTGATGAGCGGCTGATTGATGTTGCCGATATCTCCGGAAAAGACGATCTTCTTCTCCACATCATCTTCCTTCAGCCACAGCTCGATACTCGCAGAACCGAGCAGATGGCCCGCATCAATGAATCTCACCTGAATGCCTTCAGCAATCTGGATCATCCTGTTATAGGAACATGGCACAAGCTGCCGGATGACTCCCAGCGCATCCTCCATCGTATAAAGAGGAACATACTCCTCCTTGCCGGAACGCCTGCCCTTTCTGTTGCGCCACTCCGCCTCAAACATCTGTATATGCGCGCTGTCACGCAGCATAATGTTGCACAGATCCGCTGTCGCTTCCGTAGCATATACCGAACCGCGGAATCCCTTCGCGTAGATCAGAGGCAGGTTGCCGGAGTGATCGATATGCGCATGTGTCAGAAGTACAAAATCCAGATCTGACTCCGGAACCGGGATCGGTTTATTCTCAAAGTAGTTTGGTCCCTGTTCCATACCACATTCCACCAGGAACTTCTTCCCCGCTGCTTCTATATAAAAGCAGCTCCCTGTAACTTCATGTGTAGCTCCCAAAAACGTAATCTTCATAATGCCTTGCCCCCTTTTGCAAATCTGTTCTGTCTGATTTACAGGTCATTTATTATGTTATCCTCATTATACATGGAATTTTCTGATTTTGATAGGCTATTCTTGCATTTTTGCAGATATTTAAGAACGACAGAGGACTGCAGCACCAGTGTTGGAAAAGGAAATTGGTACTGCAGCCCTTCTGTATATTCCGTTTATATTGTGTTCGATTTTCGGGAAACTATCTGCGGTAATTTATGGACCCTCCGCAGATATCTTACCCCCCAGTTCCCGCTTTTGTTAAATTTTACTTATATGTTTCTTTTTCGGGATCTGTTCTGCAATACGGCAGTTTCTGTTTTTCGCTGCGGCTGTTTCTGCCGGCGATGCGCCCAAGCGTGCAATATGGGATTGCCCGTTTTCTCTTCCCCCCTGTCCTGCGCTCTGCAGTATTACACATTTTATACGCATCGGAAAACACAAAAATAACTGGAAAGCAGAAAATTTTTTTCTTTTTGGGGATTCTATCGAAAAATGAAGTGATTCTTTGTGGATAATGACAAAATTCCCATCCGCAGCGGGTTCAGGGGAAGATTACCGCGGATGGGAATTTCAGGGGTTGTTTTTTTGTTATCTCGTTACATTGTTACATAGATTCTCCCAGGGGGAAGCTGAAATCCCTGGCGAATTTATTTTTTTAGATTTTGTTATTAACCGACGTAAACGCCTTCTGTCTTTGTACTGGCACTTTCCTGCCGTCCATCGTTGTATGTTCTGTGATACCCTCTCAGACGGTATTTATATCCCGATGGAACTGTCATGGTAACGCTTTTACTCAATATGGATGCATTCGTATCAGTAAATTCGAACGATTTATATGACTGCCAGGAGTTTCCTACTAACTTTTCCACATACAAATACAAATCAATACTGTCGCAATCGTGGTATGCAAACGTATGTCCATACACATTGATAGAATTCTTGCTAAGCACACTGATCTTGGCACCGCCCTGATAAAAGTCTGTACCTTTCATTACATTGGTAACAATATCCTCTGCCTGTGTCTCATCACTCCATGTAGACGTATGAACTATATGCTCTATGTCATCAACAGCATCTGCTCTCACTGCTTCTGCACCATTCATCGTACCAATCACCATTACCGCAAGCAAGCCTGTCAATACCTTAACGTACTTTTTCATCCCTTCACCTCCTTCATCAAAAAGGAAACGTTAGACAAAGATAGGAAATAACATTAATAAAACATTTTCTCTATAATTTTAGCCAGTTCCTCCTCTGCGATTTTCCCTCCAAATTCATAATACACATTGCGATACTCCCACTGCGCAATATATTTATTATCAGAAGTTTCTATAATATTGCCTTCAATATTGCTGTCTTTAATATTCAGTTTTACTGTATCCACAATGGTATTCTTAATATCCGTGCTTTTTGTTTCGGAAAGATCATTTTCTCCAGTCGAAATATAGAAAACTAAATTATCACCATTATAATCGTATCGGACACAGGCAGTTCCCGCTTCCTCATTAATTAAGCTTTCACTGTATTTCATGCCTTCCGGTACATAGAAAAATTCCGGATACTCTACATGCAGTTTCGTATAAATATCATTCCGAACAGTTTCCTCATCGTTTTCTGCGTATGTTCTTTTATCGCCATTATTGATCCTTACTACTTCTTTATTGCTATATGTCTGTCCAAGAATTTCCATTACCCTCAGCCGATTAGCCTCGCTGGTCATCGAAACGCCAAAAATACCAATACCCAGCACCACAATCGCTGCCGCTGCGCGTGTGACTGTTCGGATTTTCTTTCGCCGCTTTTTCCCATACTCATCCGCGCTTTTTGTAAATTCTTCGATTTTGCTGTTATTCTTTCTTTTTGCCTTTTCAAGCTCTATGCGCTCCAGGAGTCTTTCCAGCTCCCGTTCTTCGTCGCCCTCACGGTATGGAACCTCTACGTTCTCCACGCTCTTTTCAATCTCTTCTGCTTCTTTGAGCATCTCATTGTCTATGATAATATCTGCCAGATCTTTTTCGGTTATCCGGTGATTGTCTAATTCTGTTTTATCCATAACTACCCCCTTATCCTTGACTTTTGCTCATTCAGGTATAATAATATAATAAAATGAACTGTAAATACTATGTATATTCAGGAGGATTCATATGAAACATATTGTACTCACCGGCGGCGGAACCGCCGGGCATGTCACCCCGAATATTGCTCTCATTCCCCGTCTCAGGGAACTTGGTTATAAGATTTCCTACATAGGATCCTATGACGGTATTGAGAAGAAACTGATAGAGGAGCTGGGAATTCCATACTACGGAATATCCTCAGGAAAGCTCCGCCGCTACTTTGATCCCAAGAACTTTACAGACCCCTTTAAGGTTCTCAAAGGCTTCTCTGAGGCACGCAGACTGATGAAAAGACTCAAACCGGATATCGTCTTTTCCAAGGGCGGATTCGTAACGGTTCCTGTGGTTCTTGCAGCAAAGATGTGCAAGGTTCCGGCGATCATTCATGAGTCTGATATGAGTCCGGGACTTGCCAATAAGCTTTGTATTCCCTCCGCGACAAAAGTCTGCTGCAACTTCCCGGAAGCTGCGGAGCACCTTCCCGCATCCAAGGCGGTTCTCACAGGTACACCGATCCGCCAGGAGCTTCTGCACGGCAGCAGAAAAAATGCGCTTCACTTTACCGGTCTGTCTGACGATAAACCGGTGATCATGGTGATAGGCGGCAGCCTTGGTGCCGTAGCGGTCAATGAGGCTGTCCGTTCCATCCTTCCGGAGCTTCTTAAATCTTTTCATGTGGTTCATCTCTGCGGTAAAGGCAAGCTGGATCCCACTTTAAACAATCTGAACGGCTACGTCCAGTATGAATATATCAAGCAGGAGCTTCCGGATCTGTTTGCCCTTTCCGATCTGGTGATTTCCCGCGCCGGCGCAAACGCAATCTGCGAAATCAGCGCACTGAAAAAGCCGAATCTTCTGATTCCGCTCTCAGCCAACGCAAGCCGCGGCGACCAGATTCTCAATGCCCGATCCTTTGAAAAGCAGGGATTCAGCGTTGTGATGGAAGAAGAAGAAATCACGGATAAAAAGCTTCTTCAGGCCATCCGGAATCTGTATCAGAACCGCGACACCTACATTCAGGCAATGGGAAATGCCCAGCATACGGATTCCATTGAACGGATTATTTCTCTGATTCAGGAATGCCAGAAATAATTCCCATCTCCTGATACTCTTTGCCGAATTTTCTGCGAACCCAGGCTCTTGCCCGGCTCAGCGACGTTCTCATATGCGGAAGCGTCAGTCCCAGCCGTCTGGCAACAGTCTCGGGTTCGTCACGGTAAATATAAAGTCCCACCATAATCTGATACCAGACAATGTTTCGCTTCTTCATCTCATGAAATACGCGCGAACCCAGTTCTTCACAGTCATATTCCAAAGTTTTTCTTGCTTCCAGTCCATCGAAAATCCCATGTCTCCTGAACTCCAGTTTCTCCGTCTCCATGGATACGGTATCTCCTCTGCAGAATTTTCTCCGGTAATCTATTGCCTTATTTTTCGTCATTACCACAAGAAGAGCATGCTCCGTTCTTCTGTCCACGTTTGTCATCATGGCAAATTTAAAGAGCACATCCTGTACGACATCCTGAGCCATGTCGTAGTCTTCCAGCTCCTTGTATGCCACTAGCATCAGTCTGTCCCAATATTTATTGTATATTTCTGTAATCGTTTCGTTATCTTTCATAGTCTTCAGAGATTATAAATATTTCCTTATCTCTGCGAGAATCTCATCTCGTGTTTTGTCATCCAGTTCTCCCGGCTTCCAGGTCACTCCGACACCGTCTCCTTTATAACGCGGAATCAGGTGCATATGGAAATGAAATACGGTCTGTCCCGCAGCCTCTCCGTTATTCTGTACCAGATTATAGCCATCGCAGTCTAATACCTGTGTCATTGCGGTCACTACTTTTTTGGCTGTCTTCATTGCTTTAGCCGCGAGTTCCTCCGGAATTTCATACAGATCTCTGTAATGCTCCTTCGGCAGAATCAGCGCATGTCCTTTACTGGCAGGTCCCAGATCCAGGATTACCCTGAAGTCCTCATCTTCGTACAGTGTAGCTGAAGGAATTTCTCCGTTCGCAATTTTACAAAAAATACATGATTCCATATCTCTTCTTTCCTCCCATTATAATACTTCGTATATTCAGCGCTGCCGTTTTAAGCATTTTTCGCTCTCTCTCTATTTTGGCGTATTTTGAAAAATTTTGCAACCTGAAATTCATTGCCTTTTCATCAAACGAATGCTACACTTAGCCAAAAGGGAGGGTTTTTTATGCTGACTGAAAAAGAAAAGCTGCGCTTTGCTGAATTGTGCAGCGAAAACACAGAATTACATGAACTCTATGAGAAGTTCGTCAACAGCCAACGTTATGCTGTATCCAGGATCGCCCACGAGATCCGGAATCCAGTCACTCTGATCAACAGCTTTATGCAGCTCTATGAGCAGGAGCACCCGGAAGCGGCTTCATCCGCGAACTGGATACATGCTGCAGAAAATATGAAAGCGCTGCGCGAGCTGCTTGCGGATTTGTCCGCTTACAACAACGCGCACACGCTTCATCTTGAGATGGTAAATCTGTACCGTCTCCTTCTTTCCATGACCTCTGACGTCTCTTGCGGACTGTGTCCATCCTCTATATCGCTCATCCTGAAAAAGGACTCTGCCATACCGTCTATTTTGGAGGATGCCAGCAAAATGCGTCAGGTCTTTTTAAACCTTATCCGCAATGCTGTGGAGGCCATGCCGGACGGAGGTACGCTCACGATTTCCATTGAAAGTGACGGTGATTCCATCACCATTCATTTTACAGACACCGGATGCGGTATTGAACCGGATCAGCTCTCCTCCATCTTTGATCCGTTTGTGACACACAAGCGCAACGGAACCGGTCTGGGACTTGCCGTTTCAAAAGAAATCATATCTGCTCACCACGGAAGTATCACTGTAGAATCTGTTCCCGGCAAGGGCACTGACTTTACCATTCGGCTTCCTGTTCATTGATGCAGTTTTCCCGGTATCTTCGGCTTCCTCTGCGGTACAATAGAAGTGCTGTGAGAAATCCCGCAGCCAGACCGCCGATATGTGCCGCATTATTGACTCCATAACTGGAGAATCCGTATGCAGCCGACAGAATGGCCATAAGGGAAACTCTTCGCAGCGTCAGATCCGCCAGCCTGCCCCTATGCACAATCAACAGAGCAAGCAGTCCTCCGACTGTTGCAAACACTGCACCGGAGGCTCCGGCGGATATGGCGTATTCTCCTGTCCGTATCTCCAGCACCATAGACAGCAGATTTCCGGCTATGCCGCCCAGAAGATAGATTGCAAGATACCGTGCTTTTCCCACAAATCGTTCCAGATAGGCACCCAGCAGAATCAGCATAACCATGTTTCCTATCAGATGATGCAGGTCAAAATGCAGGAACATACTTGTAAACAGGCGGTAATACTCGCCCTGAAGTATGTACGGTGTAACTGCTGCGCCGTATCTCACCATGTGTTCCGCATCAAGCCCGAAAAAGGATGTAACCGCAAAAACAAGAATATTCACCGCGGCCATGCCCAGAGTAGCCCACTGCTTGGGTCCGTATATCATTCTCTCAATCATGTCCATATCCCGGTATTGCTTTTTTCCCATAATTCTCCTCTCTGCGCCAAAGTCCTGGCTTTCCTTTTCGTCCATTATAGGAAATTCCATTATTACTTGCAATACTGATATGTCAGATCTGCAAATCTCACCTTATCTCCATCCTGCAGCCTGCGTTCTTCCTCCCCAATCAAAGGCTGTTCGTTAATAAAAGTACCGTTTTTAGAATTAAGATCCGTCAGATAACATTCCCCTGATTTCTTCTCTATCTTAGCGTGCATGCGGCTGACTGCTTTGGAAGGCAGAACCACATCGACTGCCTGAGGAAGTGTTCCAATCAGAATCAGCTCGCGGTCGGCTGTAATCGTTGGAAGCGCCGCCGGCTGCACTCCGGAAAGATACGGGTTTCCCACTCCTGCATATCCCAGACAGACAGTGACTCCCTCCTGCCGGTCTGCATCATCGGTTTCTTCTTTTTCTGCGTCAAACCGCATGGATTCCGCGCACGATTTTTCGCGCATATGAAATTCCGCTTTTTCCTCCACATTCCGAAATTCCTGCTCAATCTCTCTGTCCTCCTCTTCTTTTCTGCTGCGGTACAGCCATATTCCGCCGGCTGCAGCGCCCGCAATCATAAGTCCAACAATTACCAGATAGGCCCAGACGGGAAGAGTTACCCATTTCAGCAATATGAAGATTCCGCAAAGCGCTGCAGCTGCCGCAGGAGGCACAGCCCGTACGGCCCGGGATGACTTTTCCTCCTCCTCTTCTTCCTCATCAGAACCCAGAAATTCCTGAATCAACGCGTCTTTTCTCTCGGTTTTGGCATCCGGAAACTCCTCCGAACGCTTTTTTCTGGAAGATACAAAATCGGAAAGATCATTGTCCTGCCCCCGTCTCCGAAATACCGCAAGCACCGACATCAGATCAAACGGTTCTTCCATTGCTTTTCTGTAGATTCCATATCCCAGGACCACTGCATCCTGGCAGGTGTGGTCAATTTTGGGAAGAAGATATTCGGTAAGTGCGCGGAATTCTTCTCCGAGATTCGCTTCGTATCCGGGCAGATAGCAAAAGGATATCTTCTGTCTTCCCGCATCCAGATAAATATACTCCGGCAGCAGGATGAGTCCCTGTCCTCCAAGCAGATAGCTGTCCAGCACTTCCAGTGCCTCTGATACTGCGGTAACCAGCTGTTCAAGAAGCTTCGCGTCAACCATGGCATTTCGATACATAAAGGCCAGCGACTGCCTTGAAGTAATCTCATAATAAAACAGTGCCTGGTTGTCCAGCATATGCAGCCTGCATTTTAAGAATCCTTCCAGTACATTTCCCACCAGCATGCGGATCTTAAAGGAGTTCAGATCCACATTCTGGGGACTCTTTATGATCATATAGTTATGATTTAAATCCCTCTTATATTCCGCTTCTACTTCCATACTTCTTCTATCCCTTCCAAAGCCCGAAGGTGACGTATAAATTTTACCGGGCGGATCACCTGAGCTTCTACACTGCTGCTGTAGATCTTTTTCTCATATCCCCGGGGAAGGAAAAACAGAATGTTCCCGGTCAGCCGGGCGCTCACCTGATCTTTCCCGCCTGTAATGGCGCAGTCTGCTCCCTCAAACGGGTATTCATATTCCTGCTTTCTTTTATTCATCACCTGTTCTGCTTCCTCTGACGCATCCTTGCCTTTGTATGCCCCCTGTCCGCTTCCTGTAATCACCGCTTCACAGGCAATCTGTGTATACCACGCCCTCTGATGTACGTAAAAATCAAGAGCTATGACCAGAAAGATTATCATCCACATCAAAGGCACTACCACAGCCGCTTCCACCGTAAGGCTCCCTCTTACTCGAAAATTAAAAGAACCAGATATGCGCTCAGAATAAACGGCAGAAACGGCAGCTCGCTCTTTCTTCCCAGACGATGAGCCGCAAGCGCAGCGGCTGAAAATATCGCAGCCAGAAAAAAGGCTCCCAGAAGGATTTCCAATGCCTTTTTCCAACCCAGAAGAGCTCCCAGAACGCTCTGTACAAGTCCGTCTCCATATCCCAGCGACTCTTTTGTTATCCACGAAAGCCCCAGCAGAAGAACGCCGGGCAGAATGCCTGCGGCAAGTGCCGTATATTCGCCCCGCCATATCCGCAAAATCACCGCCGCGAGAAATATACCTGCAGTCAGCAGGATACTGATCCTGTGTTTTCTTAAATCTTTCCATGCATTTCCTCCCAAAAGCAAAACTGCCGCCGCCTGTTCCATCGTCATCCCCCTTCCTTTTCACGGCACCTGCCGCACTCCTCCATTTCCGAAATTTCTGATTGTTTCACGAGCTTTACTGTCCTTTTCAGCCCGCTGCATGTCAGGGAAGTATGATACCTGTTTCCGCTCGGCGATACGTATAAAATTTCTTCCTTTTCAGTATCCCGTATACACTTCTCACAGGCACTGTACCTTGATCCGGAGTCATTGCGCAGATCCCCGACCTGATCCTTTGTTGTCTGTAAAATCGTAAGATGAATATGCGTGCAGTCCTCCGATGTATGGTATACACTGCCGTTTTCCGCTACATAAACCATTTCATCCTCCGATCCGTTTTTTGATGTGTTCTCCCCAGCCAGTTCTCCGTTCCATCCTGTCCAGGGACAGACATATCCCCGATTTGCCGTGCGAAGTTTCGAAACCGGAAAGAACGGAAACCAGACCGGCATCTCATATGTAACCTGAATATCTATTTCACTCCTGCTGCTCCTGCATCCGAGTACAGAAACCCTCCCATTCTCTTTCACCTCCCCGGGAATGCTCATATTTACCATAAGACCGGCCGCGGCGCTTCCCAGCGCCTGTACTGTCCCATCCCCTGCCTTCTCCCGTGAAAGATAGGCATACATTCCCGTCCTCATTGCACTCTCCTGCGCACACACGGTAAGCATGGCCTGCATTCGGTAGAGTTCCAGAATACTCAGCATCATGACCATGGCCATCAAAAACATCGGAACAGCAGCCGCTGCTTCCACAGTCAGGGAAGCGCGCGGTGCTCTCTCATGCAAAAGGGCAGAGAAGAGTATCCTTTGTGCGGCAGTTTTCAGGGGGAATTTGTATAGATGTGGTTGAAGAGAGCCTGCCTCGTTCGGCTGATTTTTCCTTTCTTTAGATTTTTGTTCAGAGCAGTCATAATTCAAATTAAGATCATGCTTTGCATTTCGCCGCATAAAAGATACCCTCCTTTGCCCTTTTACTGGTAATATCCATAACTTCTTGTAATATCAAATTCCATCATTTCCTCTGACACTCTCATCTGCGCCTCCATCCAGCACACACATCGGTCCGAAAGGAAGTTTACCTCGCCTTCCTGCCACATTGTCTGCTCAATCATATCCAGCATACGCATGGAGAGCGTCTCCTCATTTTCCGTCAGGAGAAAAATCCTCAGATAATCTTCATATGAGACTCCTCCTGCAGGGCTCTTTCTGAGGCTGTCCAGTCCGTTGAGAAGTTCCGGCAGGTTCTCGAGAGATAACTGCCAGCCTGCAGCGCTCTTTATAAGCTCTGTCTTTCCTCCGTCCAGCAGTTCTCTGACATCCAAAACACTTTCTCCGAAGGCCCAGCACGCCATCAGAAGCGCACTCACAAGCTGCTGGGCAGCAGGCAGTCCGAAGGCTGATGCAATTGCCAGTGCCATAGCATCCACCTCTGCTTTTTTTGCCGCATCCGTGCTCAGATACAAAAGGTTGGCTGCCTCGCGCACAGCGAGCAGTTTTGCTGCGACCTTCTTTAAGTTGTCCGTGTCACTGCCTTTTCCCTCCAGAAGATACTCGATCTGACAATTCAGACCTGCACCTTCCCCTGCCGTTAAACACGGAAAATGTGTCATTGCGTATTCCATCAGAAGTGCCTTGTCCGAAATGTCTCCTGCTTCGGGAAGCGGAAGCGTTCCCATTCCGGAATGAAGAGAACGATTGGAAGAAAGAGACGAGGTATCAAGTTCCAGAGAGGATAATCTGGACGTATCCTTTAACACCAGAGACAAAACACCCATTTTTCTGATTTCGCGGATGACTTCGATCGGATTCTTTTCCGGCTCATCCACAGCCGGCACGGCAGGGTCAGACTCCTGTGCCTGTGCATTTGCCTTCTCCCGATCGAATTCATCCATCAGATCGTCTATTGCGCTGTCTCCCTCTTCTTCTTTTGCAGAACCCCCTTTCAGACGTTCGAGAATGAGCTGTATACCCTGCTCACCCAGTGTCTCTTTCATGTATTCCACAGCCTGCTGCCGGAAAAAGGCTCCCTGTCCGTCGGTTGCCAGCGCATAGCCTGTGATTGCTCCTCCGTCCAGGTTCAGGTGCCAGAGATCTGCACGCACAGGTAAAGTTCTATCTCTTTCCGGGTGCAGTACCTTTCCCATTACAGTCTCCAGCGTATGGTACATCTGTTCCGGATGAAATCCGCCGGTACCATAACTGCTGTCCACAAAGAATACATCATACTTTTCCAGAAGCGTCCTGTTATACTGGGCAAATACGGAGTAAAGACCCTGCTCCATTCCGGCAGCAATCTGTACTCTGGCACCGGCCGTCCTTACAGAGCGGATACTGACTGTTATCAAAGATAAAATCAGCGACAGAACCAGACAAAGCCCTACAGTGATACTCCCTTTCTTTTTCAAGGTATACAGCCTCCTCTTCAGGTAAAGTTGTGATTAACAGTTACATTATAGTGAGAAGCTTGCGATGTGAAGGACTAGATACTGTTGCTCTGGCTTGTAATTTTTGCAAGAATATCATTCACAAGACTGACGAGCTGTTCTTTGAAAATGATGACAAGTCCGATTAATACGACCAGAATCAGGATAATCTCAACAACTCCTACCGCATCTTCTTCTCGTAAGAACTTCCGTAATAGTCCCATATGTTCACCTCCTCTCTCATCGTGTTCTCTGCGCCGGCGGTACGCCCGTCCCGGCGCGATCGATCCGGTTCGCTTTCTAGTAAAAACCGATAAATGCCGGCACTATAATGATAGTGAGCACAACTCCCAGTGTCATCGCCATGGGAAGCAGCAGCTTGGTGGATGCCCTCTCACCTGCTATTTTTGCTGCCCGTCTGCGATCTTCAAATGCATCTTGGGCTTCTTTTTCCAGAAGAGGAAGCAGACAGCTATTTCCTTTCTTCAGGTTCTGCACCAAAAGCACAGACAGCGATCGGTAGGCAGGTACTGCACAGCGTTTGCCAAAATTCTCATACGCCTGTGACTCCGGGATTCCTCCCTCCATTTCGTAATATGTGTGTACCGCCTCCTCATAGGCGAAGCGCCTCCTTGCTTTCGGCTCTTTTTGCTGGCTTGTATAATCTGCCGCAATTCTCTCGAAGACTCTTCTCGTACTGAGTCCCGCACCCAGCAGTAAAATCATTTTGCTGACCAGTTCCGGATAATCCAGCGTCATCTGTTCCTCGCGGGCTTCCCTCTCAAGAGCTTCATCCTGCTTCTTCTTCATGCCGAGAAGTGCTGCTGCCACAGCCGCGAGCGCGAGTATCATCACACCCGTATGCCCGCTGCTCTCTTTCCAGGTCAGCTTTCTGCCTTCCCAGTATTCCGGCAGTGTAACATATCTCGGATCCTCATTATCCTCCTCCACCGCTTCCTGCATCTGCCTCTGGAACTGCTTTTCCCCGGATACTTCCTCCGGATATACCTTAACCAGGCGCACATATTCTTTTGTGTAATCCCCCAGTTTTAAGAGGGCGTCAAGCACCACTTCGCATCCATGTTCGGGGATATTGTCTCCCGGATTCCCCTCCCAGTCCAGCATGACAGGTTCACTTGTATTCCACTCGATCTTAACCGGACAGTCAGGGAGTGCGGTCACAAGCTCCATTTTCCGCGAAATATTATCAAAAGACTCATTCTCACCGAGTATCACGGTATCCAGTTTTTCCATGGCTTCACCGAAAATCTGCTCACTTTCTTCCTCTGTATAAATCCTGTCCGGTATCTCAAGCTGAACCTTCCACTCTTCGGATTCCCCCTCTACAGATACGCGATATTTTCTCACATATGTCATATCACTGTCTTCATTTCTCTCCACCCGCCTGTCCGTTTCGCGGGAAGTCTGGTATTCCTGAAATGAGAGAATATTTCCCACGAGATTCCCAACCGCAATCAGTGACAGTATCGCTACGTTCCATTTGCTTCTCTTTTTGCGCAGCAGCCATGCCGCGGCCGCAAGTCCGATCCATACCACTATATGTATCCACATTTCTACACCTCTATCTCTACCATCTTTCTTCCCATGTACCAGGAAGCTGCATATACCATCAGGCATCCCGTCATGATGATGCGTCCCGTCACACCTGTATACAGCACATCCAGAAAGCCCGGGAAGGTCAGGTTCATATAGAGAATGATGCCTGCAGGAATTACGTTCATAATTGTCTGTTCATATTTCTTCGCGGCAATTGCCGCCTCGATTTCCTTCTTCGTATCCAGCTTGCCGCACAGTATCCGCGATGTCTGCTCAAGCACCATTTTCATACTTCCCCCGGTTCTTTTGGCGATTGTCACGACTTCCGCAAAACTGCGGATATCCTCTATTCCGCAGCGTTTTCCAAAATCCTCAAAAAGCCGCTCTACAGGTACATTAATCAGAAGCTGCCCTCGCATAAACCGAAGTTCCCGCACAAGCGCTTCTCTCTCCCCGTATCTGGCCCTCATATCTTTCTCGCATTCCCCGATGGAATTTTCCAGAGAATAACCTGCCTTCATAGAGGTTTCCAACGCCTGCAGGAAGTCCTTAAAGTGCAGGCTCATCTCCTGTTTCAGTTTCTTCATCCTTCCTCTCCGTCTCCACTGCAGATACATATAAATCACAGGTGGAAAAATCACAATCATCAGAAGCGACCGATAAAACAGGAAATCCAACGCCAGACACAGAAGTGCGCCCTCACAGCTCCACATGAGAATCTCTCTCACGCTCCATTCATAACGTGTGTATTCCGGTTTTCCTACAGTACGTATCTTTCCAGTTTTTCCCGGTTTTCCAATTCTCCCACCTGACATAAGCCTTCTCCTTCCTTAAACAAATATAATGGCTTTATTTTTACCTCCCCCTTCTCCATTCCGCAGACCTCGGCGATCTCCTCTACAATTCTCATCCCGTCCCGCAGACGGGTCAGGTGAATCATGATGTCAACTGCCGATGCAATCTGTCTGCGCACTGCTTCCAGCGGAATCTGCATTCCCATCAGTACCATTGTCTCCAGGCGGCTCACCATATCCCTTGTGCTGTTGGCGTGCGCAGTTCCCATGCTTCCGGACGCTCCCGTATTCCACGCCTGCAGCATATCCACAGTCTCAGCCGATCTCACCTCCCCGATAATAATGCGGTTCGGGCGCATACGCAGTGCCGTTTTTATCAGATCTCTCATTGTAATTTCCCGCATTCCCTCATAAGCGGCGGTGCGTGTCTCCATTCGCACCAGATTGTCTATCCCCTGAAGCTGCAGTTCCGCGCTGTCCTCTATGGTAATCACCCGCTCATTTGGTGGAATATAATTTGAAAGCGCATTCAGAAATGTCGTCTTTCCGGTTGAAGTTCCTCCTCCAATAAGTATGGAATAACCGGAAATCACCAGATTTCTGAGGAACTGCGCAGCATCCGCGGTAAGACTTTTTCCTCTTACAAGTTTCTGCATGGTTATAGGCTCCAGCGGAAATTTCCGTATTGTGAGAATGGGACCGTTAAGTGCAATAGGATTCATGACAACATTGACTCTGTCTCCGTTCTCAAGCCGGGCATCCACAATGGGATTCTGCTCGTTTACCGCCCTGTTGCATCTTCCGACAATCTGCTGAATGACATCCTCCAGCTTTTCCAAAGACGTAAACTGCTTTCCATACCGCGAAAGTTTTCCCTCACGCTCAATGAAAATATTCTGATAACCGTTTACCATAATCTCTGTCACCCGGGCGTCTTCCATCAGATCCTGCAGTACATCCAGCTTGCGCACGGAATAAAACAGCTCCCGCCTTAACGCTTCCTTTTCAAGCAGACTTTTACCTCTGCCGTTCTCAATGACCAGCTCATCGATAAGCTCTAAAATTTCATTATCTTTCCATTCCCGTGCGGTATCGAGACGGTCCATAAGTACGCTTCTGAGCTTCTCAAAATCTCTCACAGCTGCATCTGCTCCTCTCTGAGAAGTTGTCTTACATAGTCTCCAAGCTCACTCCACACCAGCCCCTCAATGTATTCTTTTCCACGGTGCATACTGTTGTGATATGGCAGGCGAAGCCTGCGGATTCGCTCCTGTACTGCCGCACTTCCGCACGTCTTGATCTGGCTCTCAAACTGGGCGATTTTAGCCGATGAGATAAGATCTGTCCGTACAGGCATGTAAATTCTCCGGCATGATTCCAAAAGAGGTATGATGTCTCCGGCCGCATCCCCGATATCCAGAATGACTGCCTCATAGCTGCTGCAGCGGCTGATCTCATCGAGAAGCTTTCCCCATTCCTGAGCACCTGTATTCTGCAGGTCCATAGGAGATACTGCAGGCGGTATGTAGTCCAGATTCTGGATACTGCGCACCATCGCGTTCATCTTGTGGATCAGGTTCGAGTTCTCCTGTCGGATGTAGTAGAGCAGATCACTCAGTCCCAGCTCATACTGTGTTTCCAGAAGCTGCTCAAATCCGGAATACGCCTCCAGATTAAGGTATAGCACTGCGCGTTCGCGCGCCATAATCTGCCCCAGTGTGAGTGCAAAGGAAGTTTTCTGGCATCGTCCCACCGGAGAGTAAACGCCTATAACCGCCGTCTTTCTCTTTGCTGCTTCCGGAATCGGAAGTGTTTCCTGCTTTGCCGCATAGATCTCCATGACTTCCCGGATCAGACTGTCGGAGGACTGATACTTATATACAGAAGGATATTCCTCCATTTCCGGGATCTGTCCCCCTCCGGACAGAATCACCGTCTGCCCTGTCGAGAGTTCCTTCACCTCCCTGCACATTGCCCTGTCTGAAATCAGGAGAATTTCTATCTCCTGTACTTTGCCAAATTCCAGCAGGGATTCCACGTTTGTAAATGCCTGAACTTCAAAGGGAATGTTCCTTTTTCTGTTCATGTATTCCATAAAGCTACACGCATATGAAAGCTCCAGATCGCAAACTGCGAACACATGCCTCTGACTTTTCATGTGAAAATTCCTCCCATATAAAGCAATACGCTCATAAACACGGGAACAGTGAAGTGAATATATGATCCGTGAAATTTATCCTCCCGATACGGGCGTATCTGTTTTGTAATAAATAGCGATTGAAAATACTGCACGAAATATGCAAGACGTCCTAAGATCCCTCCATCGGACAGAAAAATGATAATTGACAGTGCGCCTCCAAACAGAAACGCCCATAACATGCACTGCAGCACCTGCCGGACTCCCATAATTCCGCCCAGCACGGCGAACAGTTTAATATCTCCCGCTCCAAGAGCTCCAGCCAGAAACAGTACTGCCA
The DNA here is from genome assembly GCA_944375815.1 of uncultured Lachnospiraceae bacterium. Lineage (GTDB taxonomy): Bacteria > Bacillota > Clostridia > Lachnospirales > Lachnospiraceae > Egerieimonas_A. The sequence goes on from CALWBA010000172.1 coordinate 15,801, forward strand.
GAAGTAAGACCGGACAAAATACGCCAGCTGAAAATTCAATCATTCCCCGAAGTCCTTCTGCGGCAAGGTGATATATAAATCCTGCTGCCAGACCCACCAGAATAAACCAGTTTCTGACTTTCTGCATGCGCAGATCCATCCAAACAGCTCCTGCAGCGGCAAAAAAAGCCAGCCATTCGGACACAAATAACCCCCTCTCTGATAAGTTGTGAAAATAAAAAAAGGAAACTGCGGCCGGAACCGACCACTTAAGAAGTGTAATTGCTTTTCTTGAATGTCATTATACTGCCGCATGGTCTTTTTGTAAAGAGTTATTTCCCAACTTTTTGTTCTTTGTGAATCTTGCACAATTTATATGAGATTTTTTCTCTATATAATCTTCTGCATATTCTCTCCTCCCGGCGTCAAGACTATGCACAGGAAAGGATGTTTTTATATTATGTATCACTATTTCTGCGGATGGTATTTTAAATGCCAGTCAAACACTCAGACTGTTGCGCTGATTCCCGCCCTGCATAAGTCAAGGAAACAAAAGTCCTGTTCTGTTCAGATTATTACAGATGAAAACGCCTGGACAGTCAGCTTTCCCTGCTGCGAATTTCACAGAAGCAAACAGAATTTCCATATTCATGTGGGGGAAAATTACTTTGGAAGAAACGGAATCCGGCTGAAGCTGCACGCAGCGGACTGCTCGGCAGAAGGATGGATCAGATTCGGAACTTTTTCTCCTATTCGTTACGATATCATGGGACCTTTTTGCCTTGTTCCGTTTATGGAATGCAGGCACAGCATTATAAGCATGCGCCACACGGTCACCGGGGAACTGTTGCTTAACGGCAAGCCGTATCTTTTCCGCAGCGGCACAGGATATATTGAGGGTGACAGGGGATACTCTTTTCCGAAAGAATATGCATGGACACAGTGCAGCTTCACCGACGGTTCTCTGATGCTCAGTGCGGCGGATATCCCTCTTGCTTCCTTTCATTTTACCGGAATTATTGCCGTTGTATTGTGGAAGGGCCGTGAATACCGCCTTGCCACTTATCTCGGAGCAAAGGTTCTGAAAATAAAAGAGGGAGAACTTGTTATACGTCAGGGTAAAATGATTCTCCGAGCGAAACTCATCAAAAAGTGTGCGCATCCGCTGCTCGCTCCTGTGAGCGGAGCTATGAGCCGGACAATTCATGAGAGTGCTTCCTGCCTCGCATATTATGATTTTTCCATAAACGGACGTACACTTTTTTCATTTACCTCACAGAAGGCATCTTTTGAATATGAGTATCCTTTTTAAAGGGGGTGTCGGATAAATCCGATT
>CALWBA010000173.1 GCA_944375815.1 uncultured Lachnospiraceae bacterium
ACAGCGGGCTCGGGCGTGAAGTAAAATCAAAATAAAAAGAAAGACTGTGCCGCAGGCGATGCTGCCTGCGGCACAGTCTTTCTTTTGCTTATACATCCAGTTTCTTTTTCATCTCTTCCTCGACCTCCGCCTTGAAGTCCTCCAGTTTTACCGGACTGATCGTCGGAAGGTCTTCGGTAGATTGAACGCCGAAGTTTCTCAGAAATTCTTCGGTTGTTCCGAAGAGGATAGGCCTGCCGGGGGCATCAAGACGTCCCAGCTCCTGAACCAGATTGTATTCAATCAGCTTATTGATTGCGTGATCGCATTTGACGCCGCGGATCTTTTCGATCTCTATCTTTGTGACAGGCTGCTTGTAGGCAATGATGGAGAGCGTCTCGAGCGCCACATCCGAAAGCATGGCTTTCTTGGGCTGCAGCGCAATGCGAACCAGATAATCGTAATACTCCTGCTTTGTACACATCTGAAACGCGTCCTCAAGCTCAATAATCTTAATGCCTCTGTCCTTTGCATTATACCGTTTCATCATGCCCTGAAGCAGCTCTCTGGTCTGCTGCTCGTCAAGTTCCAGCCCCTTTGCAAGCAGTGATACCGGCACTGAGGCTCCCATGGAGAACAATATCGCCTCCGCCGCTGCCTCCAGCTTTTTCTTATCCCTGGCTTTCTCCTGCATCTTCCCGTCTCTCCCCTTCTTCTGTATCTGTAATATGTGATTCAATCAGAATGTCATCAAATAACCGCTCCTGAACCACTGTAATTTTCCCTGTCTTCATCAGCTCCAGAACTGCCAGAAATGTGACAATCACCTGCATCCGGCTGTGCTGGCGCTTAAGCAGACTGCAAAAGCCAAACTGCCGGTGCGAGGCTGCATATGCCTCCAGCTCCTCCATCTTGTCGGAAAGGCTGACCTCCTCCTTCTCGATCTGGCCGAACCGGCTGCGGATCGGGTCAATTTTATCCTCCTGACGCCGCAGAATCGACTGATAAATCTCATTCAGCTTTTCAAGCGTCAGCCCGGCCAGCAGTTCGCTGACATCCACAGGCTCCTCATACTCCAGCACTTCTTTCGGCAGCGTGGCCTTCTTGTATACGCTTCGTGAGGCCTCTGCCATGCGGTCGCGCAGCTCATACGACATGTACTTATACATCTTATATTCCAGAAGCTGCTGCACAAGCTCCTCGCGCGGGTCTTCCTCCTCGCCCTCTTCGTTGACTTCCTTCGGAAGAAGCATCCTGCATTTGATATCCAGAAGTGTCGCAGCCATGACCATGAACTCACTGACTATATTCAGATCCTCCCGTTCCATCTGCCGGATATATTCCATATACTGATCTGTAATTTCCACAATCGGAATATCATAAATGTCAATCTTATTCTTCTCGATCAGATGCAGCAGCAGATCCAGCGGACCTTCAAATACCGGCAGTTTTACAGGGATTCCCATACTTTGCCCTCTCTTCTCTTGTAAATTTCAAATTAATCTCCACAAGCTCCCGCGGGTTAAACAGCCGCAGAGGAATCGTGTGCTCTCCCGCTCCGGATGTCACCAGAGCAGTCTGCCCTTCTCTGTCATACCGCCCATAACACTTATCATTGAATATTCGAAAATCCGGTGTAATGATGCCCCGGTGCGCTCCCAGACGCATCACGCCTCCGTGGTAATGTCCGGAAAGCGTCAGGTCGGCTCCCCACTCCAGATATGTCTCTCGATATCCGGGATGATGCGCCAGCAAAATGGTGTACTCGTCTTTCGACGGCTCACCGAAATGCTGTGAAATCTCACTGACAGGAAGCCTTTGCCGCGAAAACCTCCTATAATACTCCCTGTCCATCTCATACCCGCAGATACGAAGCCAAATTCCGTTTATCTGAAGCTTCACATCCTGATTCTCAAGCAATGTCACCGGCAGTCTGCGCAGCGCGCCAAAATAACGTTCTGCCATATCCCCGTACACCTCCGGGTACAGCTTCATGCGGTATTCGTGATTACCGTTCGCGCAGAGTACCGTATAGGATCCTGCGAGGCGCTCCATAAAAGACAGCGCCGGCGCAAGAGACATCCCCGGCTTGGCAACCGGGATGTCCCCGCCTGTAATCACCAGATCCGGATGCATCTCATCGAGCAGTGCAAATAGATTTTCATTATTCCTGCCGTTTTCACAGTTATGCAGGTCACTGAAAAAGGCCAGGCGGATATCACCCGTCCCCAGCCCTTTTCTTCTTACGTTAATATTGTATACTTTCCTGATGATCTTTTTTCCCATGGTATTATCTTACTATAATTCTTCGTCCTGTGCAACCATGGATTCTGCTCCCTGGGCCAGATCGTCTTTCTGAGATGCCATCTCCCTGCCAAGACAGCTCCACCAGTAAATGCCGACGACCAGAATCACACCTGCCAGGATACATAAAAAGATTCTCCACGCATTATGCTCTTGCATACACTCACCCTTTCACCATACTCCGGTCATTTATCCTAGTGTACAGTATATCCTTAAAATATGGAAAAAGTGTGTAAAAACTGTGTTTTTTTGTGGTATGGCCTAATCTTCCTTGCGCTGGAAAAATCTGCCGTTCATATGGTCGGTCCGGATGACATTTATAAATGCCTGCGGATCGGCTTCCTTAATTCTGCGCATCACCAGCTTTACTTCATCGCTGGATACGACAGAATACACCATGCTGCGCTCTTCATTCTGATACGATCCCTTGCCTTCAAAGACAGTCGCACCGTGATTCGTACAGCTGGAAATCGTTGTATATACACTCTTCGGATCATTTGTGACAACGAACAGTGTGTGCTGGCGGTGCTTCTGATAAAGCATCTTGACAACCTGCGTGCTCGTAAACTGGAAAATGATCGAATACAGCGCCTTGTCCCATCCAAACAGCGCACCTGCAGTCGCAAGCACAATCGCGTTGATGGCCAGCGTATAATTCCATGCATCCGTGTTCAGTTTCTGAGACAGATAAATCGCGATAAAGTCCAGACCGCCGCTGCTTGCCCTGCCCATCAGGCAGAGGCTGATTGCCACACCGTTTAACAATCCCCCGAACACACCCACAAGCAGAGAGTCGTAGGTAATGGGCTGAACCGGAATTACGTCGGTCAGCAAACTGGACAGTACAATCATCACACAGCTGTACGTGGTAAATTTCCTGCCGATAAATTTAAAACCGATGAGGATCGGGATCGCGTTCAGCAGAAGGTTGGCTGCGGAGAACGGCAGATCAATGCCGAAAAACGCGCTGAATACCTGCTGGATCAAAACGCTGATTCCCGTGATTCCCCCCGGCAGAAGATCTCCGGCACGCACAAAGCTCTTCA
>CALWBA010000174.1 GCA_944375815.1 uncultured Lachnospiraceae bacterium
AAGTCCTCCATTGTAACCTGGTAGTCTCCCTCTCCCTGCAAAGCGAGACACGGCGCCGTCATATCCGCTGCCATTGCCACCTGATCGTAGGAAAGCAGATCCTTCCAATACGCAGGATATGCATTCATCACCATCTCATTCTCCGGAATCTGGTCCAAATCCTGCAGACGATCCAGTTCACTTATGTATGCTTCCATCTGTGCCTTTGCCTCCTCTGTCTGATTTTCCGGAAAAGTGCCGAGAAAGTTGAACTGTTCCCGTATGACTGTGTCCAGCGGTCTGGCAGGAGCTGCAAGAAAAATATAGCCGGCCATTTCCATGCCTTTTTCCGTGCAGCGCTCTGCAATGCGCGGGAGCGCCTGTCCTCCCAGGCTGTGTCCCAGAATAAAGATGTTATTGCTGTCAATCCTGCTCTGCCCCTTCAGCAGTTCCGCTGCTGCTGCCGCGTCATCAACAGTCTCATCGTCAAGTGTAAAGGATGTATCTGATGCAATTTCCTGTCCATACACGTATGTTCTCTTATCATATCGGTAAACTGCGATTCCCTTCTCCGCCAGTCCCCAGGCGATGTCACGAAACGGCTTATTTGCCCCTTGTGTCTCATCGCGGTCTGATGCTCCGCTTCCCTGAACGAGTACGACTGCCGGAAACGGTCCGTCACCCTCAGGAAGCGTCAATGTACCGCCAAGTTTCCACCCATCGTGTCCTTCTACACTGAGTGTAAGCTCCTCTTCTGAAAGACCGGAGGGAAGAGACGCTGTCTCCTCCCCCGCTGTTCCTGTATACTGTCCCATGACAATTCCGGCAATACGATCCTCTGCATCCAGATTCACAATAACATCCAGATTCTGTGATTCAAAAGAGCACGGAACGCTGTACACCGTATACTCTCCGGATTGTGATACAGAAGGTTCTTCCATAGATTGTACAGCGCCCAGAGTTTTTAATTGCGTCTGCAGTCCGGCAAGTCCTCCCTGAGCGGAAAGAGCACTGGTAATCTCATCCGTAAATGCATACTCCGTCTCCAGAGATGCTGCATCGCCGTTTAAAAGTGTATCCACAAATGCTTTTGCGTCAAAATCCTCAACCGCATCTTTATTTTCCGAATGATCGCTCTCTTCCTGCTTCACATCCGCGTTTGATCCCCCGCATGCTGTCAGAGCGAGTCCAAGACATCCTGCAATTAAGAACGCTGCAAATTTTCTCTTCATACCGAAAACCCCCTTTTTCTAAAATGACTCCAGCACAGAGACCCCCCATGTTCGGATTACACGGTACATTACCGCGGATGCTGCCGCAAGGATTACAAGGTAGACAGCCATCAGCACTGTTCCGCCCACATCTCTAAGGGGTGGGACAAGCATATACAGTCCTATCGGGGCAATGCCGATGATCATCTGGACAAGCAGAGAAACTATAGAGCTTACGCTGTTTTTTACAACTGCCGTCTCTGATATAAAATCAAAGCGCGGAAAATTCAGATTGATAATCAGCCCGAACTCAGCCCCGAACACACAGAACATGGATGGGATCAGGAGGATCAGCAGTGTATCCGGAAGTGACGGCTTTAGAACTATAATTCCCGCAATAGATGAAATCACTGCTGCAGGCAGACTGATCAGCAGATGAAATCCCAGCTTTGAATAAAAAAGTTCCATCGGCGAGACAGGACATGACTGGTAAATCCACAGGCATTTCCCCTCGAGAGAAACACAAGCTGCTGACACCAGAACGGTTCCCAGCATTGCACATGCAGCGCTGACGGCTCCCAGAGGAAGCGCCTCCTGTATACCCGGAATTGCAGCGGCTATCACATGGATATAATCCTGCCTGATCACAAGAAAAACTGCAGCTGCAATAAGTATCGCGGCGCCGAATGCCGCATTCAGGATATAGCCCGCACTTGATAAAAAATGAACCCACTCTTTTCTTATAAGCGCACCTATAACAGAATTCTCCTTCAGCGTCTTTTGCCTGTATTTTCTTCTGGCAATGTTCTTCTGTGCGGTTATGATTCCCAGAAAGCTTCTGGAAAGCACGGCATAAATGAGTCCAAACGGAATCAGCAGGTAAATAAGAGTCATAATGATACACGTTATATCGCCATCGGATATAGCGAATCCCACCTGATATAGCGGTAAAAATGTCTTTTTAACAGCATTCGCCAGACTGTCTCCGTGAGCTGCGAGATAGTTCATACCGTCCATCAGCTTCGTGTAACCGTAAAAGTAAACTGCCAGGAACACCACATATAACAGGGTAATTACCAGCGATTTCCTTCGGATCCTGTTGCTGACTGCAGAAAGCAGCGCACCTGCAAGACACGATACCGCTACTGCCAGAAGCGGCAGCAGGAGAAAAACCAGCAGGAAAACAGCAATCTGTCCTGTGCTCATTCCTACTTTCAGGATATATGCCGCCATTCCCGGCAGCATGATAATAGTTCCATAAGCGAGGTTCATCAGATACAGCATTAAAATTCTGCTGGCCAGGATCATGGACACCGGAATCGGCAGCGACAGAAGCAGTTCATTATCCTTTGCCTCATACATCTGCGACTGCGCAAAAAAAACGCTTCCGATGAACATCAGGCAGAATGACGCAAGTATCATAAATGAGAAGAAGAACCAGTCAATTCCCATCAGATGGAACGGCTCACATAATTGTGAAAACATCAGATATGACAGTGCACAGAATACTCCTACTACATATACGGCGAAAATCACTGCCAATACCTTCATTCCCGCAGAAATTTTCTCTCCCTTTCTGCTGCGGAATATGGAGTCTATGACGGACTGAAATCGGATCTTTATTAATGTAGCCAGCATTGTTCTCACCCCTCCAATTCCAGAAATACATCTTCCAGAGAATCTGTGCCGAGCACTTCATCCATAGTTCCGGAGATCACAAGTCTGCCGCCCTTGATAATTGCAATTTTATCACAGAGCTTCTCTGCCACTTCCAGAACATGTGTGGAAAAGAAAATCGCTCCTCCGCGGCTGCAGTGTTCCCGCATCATTTCCTTTAACAGATGGGATGCCTTGGGATCAAGCCCCACAAACGGCTCGTCCATAATAATAAGCTGAGGTTCATGGATCCAGGCAGAAATAACGGCCAGTTTCTGCTTCATGCCGTGGGAATACGAAGATACAGAGTCACCAAGTGCATCTGTCAGTTCAAATTTTTCCGCATATTCGTGAATCCTGCTGCTGCGCGCCTCGGTCGGCACACGATACATATCGGCAATAAAATTCAGATATTTAATCCCTGTCATAAACTCATAGAGATCAGGATTATCAGGAATATACGCCAGCTTCTTTTTGCACGCAAGCGGATTTGTGCGGATAGATGTACCATCTATATAAATCTCTCCCTCATCAAAACGATGTATTCCGCAGCAGGCCTTAATTGTTGTTGTTTTTCCGGCACCGTTATGTCCGATAAAACCGTAGATCTCACCCTTTTGGATGTGCAGGCTCAGATCGTCAACCGCGGTCTTTGCCCCATATTTTTTTGTCAGGTGTTCAATTCTAAGCATACTTCTCACTCCTCCCGGATTTTTCAGAAAATCTGATGCAATGTTTCCGATCGGGAATCTCTTCCCGAACGGTTACTAACATTTTAGCTCTTTTTTTGAATCTGACAAGTGGGTAAACGCAAAAGACAGAAAATACTGCGTAAGAGAAACACAGAGCTGAATTCACAGATAATAGCAGGAATGCGGACAGCCGTTTACAAACAAACGGCTTTTCATCTTTGTGCGATAGGATACAGCGTCTTGAGATTCTTCCAGAAGATCCAGGGCAAGGCACAGAGAACGGATATCGCGCACCATACAGTCCGTGTGGTTGCCTCTTCCAACCAGTTTTAAATGTGTAATGCCTGCCGCAGACAGTTCAGGCAGCGCACATAGGCCGCAGCCGGTGATTCCCAGCGGCGGCAGATCATCCTCTCTTAATT
>CALWBA010000175.1 GCA_944375815.1 uncultured Lachnospiraceae bacterium
TTATCCGGGAATGGGATCTTTCTGATCTGCGCTACCTATATCAATTCGGGGAATATGTAACCGAAAATGAACTGCAGACTGCGGAATTTTTGAACTCTCTGCCCCAGGACAAGATTGATGCGATGGCTCGCACATATACGGAGGGATACCGTATTGGCTTTGAAGTGGGAAGAAAGGATATTACCAGGAAAAAGACCGTAAATATCCGATACCAGCTTGGATTTGAGCGTATGATCAAGACAGCAGCAGAGCAGTTTGAGGCGATGGGATTAAAACCTGTAATTTATCGGGCAGCTGCTCATGCGGTAAATAAGCGTCAGCATATAAGGATCGGTTTTTCCGGAGCTGTGCCGAATAAGCAGTTTGACTATGATCATCGCAGCGACGCGGCTCTGTATCTGGATGAGGATTTTGTTAAGAGAAAACTGCGCGCGATGCAGATTGCGTATGAAAAGGCCAAAGACCTGGCGGCTGTACACGGAGGACCTGCGGTAGCTGAGGTTTTTGGAGAAAAACCGTTTTCGCCGCAAACAAAAGAGTCCTGCTGCCAGCTCACGAAAAAGCAGCAGAAGCTACTGGTTGAGTATAATAATGAATCGGGACAGATTGTAAACCGCTATATCAAGGGCGAGGAGCGCAGTTTTACAATTATTGCGTACCCTGTTCCGGAGATTGGTGAGAAGTTCGCCAAGATTTTCCGCGAGACAGTCAAGATCAATACACTGGACTATAAACTCTATCAGCGGATCCAGCAGACGATAATTGAGACTTTGGATCAGGGGGTAAAGGTGCATATCAAGGGAAAGGGCGTTAATCGTACGGATCTTACCGTAGCACTGCATGAACTTGCTGATCCTGCAAAACAGACGAATTTTGAGAACTGTGTGGCAGATGTCAATATTCCGGTTGGCGAAGTCTTTACTTCTCCGGTTTTAAAAGGGACGAACGGAACGCTCCATGTAAGCAGCGTATACTTGAATGAACTATTATACAAAGATCTGGAGATTACCTTTAAGGATGGTATGATTACTTCATATAACTGCGGAAACTTTGAAACAGAAGAGGAAAACAGAGCATACATCCGGGAAAATGTGCTGTACCACAGGGAGACTCTTCCGATGGGAGAATTTGCCATTGGAACAAACACAACCGCGTACCGCATGGCAAAGACATATGATATAGCCGACAAACTGCCGATTCTGATTGCAGAGAAGATGGGACCGCATTTTGCCGTAGGTGATACCTGCTACAGCTGGGCTGAGGATACAGCTGTATACAATCCTGACGGAAGAGAAATTATTGCGCGTGATAATGAGGTTTCTATTCTGAGGAAAGAAGATACAGGCAAAGCATATCTGGGCTGTCACACGGATATTACGATTCCCTATGATGAGCTCGACAGTATTTGTGCTGTGAAAGAGGACGGAACAGAGACTGCAATTATCAAAAATGGAAGATTTGTACTTCCCGGAACAGAAGAACTGAATATTCCGCTTGATGAACCGCTGGAAGAAGAGGAAGAATAAGGAAATCTTTGACAAAAAGAAAATACCCGCTGCAGTAAAAACAGATCAGCGGGTATTTTCTTTTATGCTTAAACAAATGAATGGTGGTAGCAATATGTAAACTTTTCTTTCCATTTTGTAACATTATACCATGAATTTATGGGCAAGTCGAGGGGGAATTTCAGGAAATACTATGAAAATTCTATGAAATACCGGCGGAATTCGACAGAAAGAAAATAAGGGTTGACAAGCTATCACTGACTTAGTATTATTACTAATAAGTAGACGTGAATTAATAAATTCTACTTATAAGATTGACTAATGAGTATTTATGAGAAAAGGAGACAAACGATGGCTAAAGTTGGTATTGTAATGGGCAGCGATTCTGATATGCCGGTTATGAGCAAAGCGGCAGAGATTCTGGACAAGTTAGGTGTGGAGTATGAGATGAAAATTATTTCTGCTCACCGTGAGCCGGATGTGTTCTTTGAGTATGCAAAGACAGCAGAGGAGAAAGGATTTAAGGTCATTATCGCAGGCGCAGGCATGGCAGCCCATCTGCCGGGTATGTGCGCGGCTATTTTCCCGATGCCGGTCATCGGTATTCCGATGCATACGACTTCTCTGGGCGGAAGAGATTCCCTGTATTCTATCGTACAGATGCCGTCCGGTATTCCGGTTGCTACAGTAGCGATTAACGGAGGAGCAAATGCCGGAATTCTTGCAGCTAAGATTCTTGCTACATCAGATGCGGAGCTGCTTGCACGCTTAAAGGCATATTCCGAGGAGTTAAAGGAACAGGTAGTTGCTAAGGATGCAAAGCTTCAGGAAGTTGGATATAAAAACTATACAAAATAAATCAGCGGTCAAAGGAGAATATGGGATATGGATTATAAGAACGCAGGCGTAGATATTGAAGCCGGATATAAGTCCGTAGAATTAATGAAGAAGCACGTACAGAATACAATGCGCCCGGAGGTACTCGGAGGAATAGGAGGATTCTCAGGAGCATTTTCTATGGAAAAGTTCAAGGATATGGAGAAGCCTACGCTGGTATCCGGAACAGACGGTGTTGGAACAAAGCTGAAACTGGCATTTTTAATGGATAAACACGATACAGTGGGAATCGACTGTGTGGCTATGTGTGTCAACGACATTGCATGCGCAGGCGGAGAGCCGTTATTTTTCCTGGACTATATTGCATGCGGCAAGAACGTTCCTGAAAAGATCGCTGAGATCGTAAAGGGCGTAGCTGACGGATGCTGCCAGGCAGGTGCAGCATTAATCGGCGGTGAGACAGCGGAGATGCCGGGATTCTATCCGGAGGATGAGTATGATCTCGCAGGATTTGCAGTCGGCGTAGTGGATGAGAAAGATCTGATCACAGGCGCTGAGCTTAAAGCAGGTGATGTACTGATCGGTATGGCTTCCTCCGGCGTGCACAGCAATGGATTTTCTCTGGTGCGCAAAGTATTTGAGATGACAAAAGAATCCTTAAATACATATTACGACGAGCTGGGCAAGACGCTGGGCGAGGCCCTGATTGCTCCGACCAAAATCTATGTGAAAGCCTTAAAGAGCGTAAAAGAAGCAGG
>CALWBA010000176.1 GCA_944375815.1 uncultured Lachnospiraceae bacterium
TGCGCACATGATACGAGACGGAGAGCTCAAGGAGGAAGAAGAGCTGCTTCTGGCAGCGCGCGATGCAGGCAGCAGCGCATTTCTGGTGAGAAATCTGGAGAGTTTTGCCGTTTTGAAGAGACTTGGACTTGCGCACCTGGCAGTGCCTGACAGCTCGGTGTATACATGGAATAACCGCAGTGTTCACTTCTGGCAGTCTCAGGGAGTACTGCGGACGACCGTTCCGGCAGAGCTTAATTCCAGGGAGATAACGGAAAGGGAGAACAGCAGCAGCGAACTGGTAATTTACGGATATCTGCCGCTGATGATATCTGCCCAGTGCGTGAAGAAAAATACGGATCGCTGTACGAAGGAAAATGCAAGGGTTTTCCTAAAGGATCGCTACGGAAAAAAATTTGCGGTTCAGTGTTGCTGCGATTTATGTTATAATGTAATTTATAACAGCCTTCCATATGGGCTGTATCGGGAAGCAGAGCAGGCAAAATCACTTGGCTGTGCTGCATACCGGCTGAACTTTACGGTCGAGGATTCTCAGACCGCTGCCATGACTGCAGACGCCTTTGCTGCGAGATAGCTGCGCGGTTCGGACAGAGAATTCCCGATAGAACTTACAAAAGGACATTACAAACGCGGAGTGGAATAAGACATGGTAACAGTGATAGTAAATCTGTCAAGATATCTCATCTTGATCCTGATGCTCCTGTATACGCTGCAGTGTTTCAGCGTATTCGGAAAGAAGAATGAGGAAGACAAGAGAAATGTAATGCGCAAGCAGATTGTCTCCACGCTGTTCATGGATTTTGTGGCGTTTCTCGTCATGTATCTGCAGACGGAAGACATCTGGATGGGCTATGGGTGTGCAGCCGTTTTTGGGTACATTATCGGTGTGCAGGTGCTGTACCGCATTTTTTACCCGAAAGCATCACTGCTTCTGGTTAATAATATGTGTATGCTCCTTAGCATCGGCTTTATTATCCTGGCACGCCTTGACATGGACAGCGCAAGAAAACAGTATTTAATTGCAGTAGCGGGAACGTTGATCTCGCTGGTAGTTCCTGTGATTGTTCGAAAAGTACGCTCTCTTAAAAATCTGACATGGCTGTACGCTGTGGCGGGTATCGGAATGCTGGGCGTGGTACTTGTGCTGGCAACAGTGAGCCGAGGTGCGAAACTTTCCATTGAGATCGGGGGCATAACATTTCAGCTCTCAGAGGTGGTAAAGATTACGTTTGTATTTTTCGTTGCCGGAATTCTCAGAAAGGATACGAGCTTCAGGAATGTGGCGGTGGCTACGGTTGTTTCGGCGGCGCATGTTCTGATTCTTGTGGCGTCAAAGGACCTGGGAAGTGCTCTTGTGTTTTTCGTTGCATATCTTGTGATGGTATATGTGGCTACCAAGAAGCTGCGTTATGCAGCTGCGGGACTAGCCGGCGGCTGTGTTGCGTCGGTTGGGGCATACTATCTCTTCAGCCATGTACGCCAGAGGGTAATTACCTGGAAGGATCCGTTTGCGGTATATAATGAAGTCGGCGGAGGCTATCAGGTTGCCCAGTCACTCTTTGCGGTGGGAGCCGGCGGATGGTTCGGAATGGGTCTTTTCGAGGGAACACCGGAGAAGATTCCGATTGCAAAAAAAGACTTTATATTTGCAGCCATCTGCGAGGAAATGGGCGGCCTGTTCTGCATATGCATGCTGCTGGTCTGCATGAGCTGCTTTTTGATGATTATTAATATTTCCATGCGCATGAACAACCGTTTTTATAAGCTGATTGCTCTGGGACTTGGAGCAGAGTATGCGTTCCAGGTGTTTCTGACTGTGGGAGGAAGTGTGAACTTTATCCCGCTGACGGGAATCACGCTGCCGCTCGTTGCGTACGGAGGAAGTTCTGTCATTGCTACGATTCTCGTATTTGCAATCATCCAGGGACTTTATATCTTGAGAGAAGACGAAGGTGAACAGATTGAAAAGCAAAAGCACAAAAAAGACAAACCAAAGAAGCCCACAAAACCGAGAGGAGGCAAGTACCGGAAAGAAGATGAAGAGTACGGCGAAAAGAGCCTCGAAGAAAAAATCCGAGAGCAGACCGAAAAAAGCCTCAACTGGTAAAGAATATACGATTGTGGCATATCTTTTCGTGGGAATTTTCCTGTCACTTATCGGATATATGGTATATTTTAATTTTAAATTGAAGGACGATGTTATTAACAGTCCTTACAACAGCCGCCAGAATGCCTATGAAGAACGAATTGTCCGCGGAGAAATACGTTCAAACGACGGAACGGTGCTGGCCCAGACGCAGACAGATGCAGAAGGCAATGAGACAAGAGTTTATCCTATGGGAAATGTATTCGCACATGTAGTCGGATACATGGCAAGCGGTAAGAGCGGACTGGAATCCTCGGAGAATTATACGCTTTTGACTTCGCATGCCAATCCGGTGGAGAAGGTCACGAATGAATTTAAAGAGGTCAAAAATCAGGGAGATAATGTGATAACGACACTTGACGCCAATCTGCAGCAGGTTGCCTATGACGCTCTGCAGACAAATGGGGCGGTTGTGGTAATGGAGCCGGATACGGGGAAGATACTTGCATGCGTAAGCAAGCCTGACTTTGACCCGAATACGCTTGCGGAACAGTGGGATGAGATCGTTAATGATTCAGAGAACAGCAGTCTGCTGAACCGTGCATTCCAAGGGCTGTATCCGCCGGGATCGACATTTAAGATTGTGACATCTCTTGCGTACCTGCGTCAATTCGGCACACTGGACGGATTTTCTTTTGACTGTGAAGGTGAACTGACAGCGGGCGGCTATACGATTCACTGTTATAACAGCAATGTGCACGGACACGAGGACTTTGCAGATGCATTTGCCAATTCCTGCAATACGGCGTTTTCTCAGATCGGTCTGAGTTTAAACGGCGATCAGTTCGCGCAGACGGCAGAGGATCTGCTCTTTAATAAGGAACTGCCTCTGGAGCTGCCGTACAGCAAAAGCTCGTTTTCTCTGAATGATTCTACGGCTGACGCCCTCACAATGCAGACAGCGATCGGACAGGGAGATACACTCGCGACGCCGATTCATATGGCTATGATCGCCTCGGCAGTGGCAAATGACGGAGTGCTGATGACGCCATATCTGGTGGACCGTGTAGAATCATATACGGGCACAGTGGTGCGGGAGACAAAACAGCAGGAGTATGATACACTGATGACTGCTTCGGAAGCGGAAACGCTGACGCAGCTGATGAGAGGCGTTGTTGAGAATGGAACGGCAAAGCCTCTGCAGGAAGTTCCGGTTCCTGTTGCCGGAAAGACGGGAAGTGCGGAACACGGGGATCTGAGTGAGCCGGCACATTCCTGGTTCGTAGGATTTTCGAATGTAGATAATCCGGATATCGTGGTGTGCGTGATTGCCGAGAAGGCCGGAAGCGGCAGCGAGGCGGCAGTCCCCATAGCCAAGAAGATTTTTAACGCTTATTATAATAATTAGCGTTGCGCTGAATAATAAAAAGAGGTATACTTAATACAGTTGAAAAACACAACGCATAACAGGAGGAATTGCAAATGATCGAAGCAACGAGCTGTGGCGGGGTGGTAATTTATCGGGGCAAGATTCTGACCTTGTACAAGAGTTATCGCAATAAGTACGAGGGATGGGTACTCCCGAAGGGAACTGTAGAGGCAGGAGAAGAATATAAGGACACTGCGATCCGTGAGGTTATGGAGGAAGCCGGCGTGCAGGCTTCGATCATCAAGTATATCGGCAGAAGCCAGTATACGTTCAGCATCCCGGATGACATCGTGGAGAAAGAGGTTCACTGGTATCTGATGATGGCAAACAGCTATTACAGCAGACCCCAGAGAGAGGAATATTTCGTAGACTCGGGATATTATAAATTCCACGAAGCTTACCATCTATTGAAGTTTTCAAATGAACGACAGATTTTGGAAATGGCCTACAATGAATATTTGGATTTGAAAAAGTCAAATCTATGGGGGAATCGAAAATATTTTTAACCGCACGAGCAAAGAGAGGGGAGAGATGGATGTCTCTCCTCTCTTGGAATACAGGGGAAAAGGAGGTAGTAAAAATGTTGCAGCAGATCGATCTCACAAAGGAAATATCCAAAGATGAGTATAAGGAGCGCATGGAGAAGATGATGCCGGAGTTATCTGCCCTGCAGAGGGAGTGCAGAGAACTGGGAATTCCGGTAATGATTGTGTTTGAGGGGTTTGGCGCAGCCGGAAAGGGAGTGCAGATCAATCATCTGATAGAGAGCATGGACCCAAGAGGATTTTCCGTATACGCGGTTTCAAAGGAGACGGAAGAGGAGAAGATGCGTCCGTTTCTGTGGCGATTCTGGATTAAGACGCCTGAGCGCGGCAGAATCGCGGTATTTGACACAAGCTGGTACCGCAAGGTTCAAAAGGAGCGCTTTGAGAAAAAGATGGATGTGGAAGAGCTTCTGGAATGCTACGAGGACATCAATTCCTTCGAGCGTCAGCTCGCAGATGACGGCACAGTGATTATTAAGCTCTTTTTATGCATTGATAAGAAGGAGCAGAAAAAGCGTTTTGAAAAGCTGCTGGAGTCAAAATCGAGCGCATGGAGGGTGTCAGAGGATGATAAGAAGCGCAACAAAGAATTTGCCCGCTATCGCGAGATTAACGACGAGATGATCCAGAAGACAGATACAGCGTGCGCACCGTGGACAATTGTAGAGGCAACAGACCGCAGATTCGCAACGGTAAAGATCTATTCCGCTGTCATCAAAAGACTGACAGAAGCTGTGGAATCTGCAAAAAGGGCGGCACAGGAAAAACCGCTTCGTGATCCTCTGTTAAATCTGGGGCAGGACATTCTGCGAACCTCACAGCTTAACAGTGCGGACCTGAGCGTTACATGCGAAAAGGAAGAGTATAAGCATGAGCTAAAAAGACTGCAGGAACGGTTGGGAGAGCTCCACGGGGAGCTCTACAGAAGGAGAATTCCTGTGGTTCTGGGATTTGAGGGCTGGGATGCCGGAGGCAAGGGCGGAGCGATCAAACGTCTGACGCAGGCACTTGACCCCAGGGGATATCAGGTAAATCCTACCGCATCACCAAATGATATTGAAAAGAAGCATCATTATCTCTGGAGATTCTGGAATAATATGCCGAAAGCAGGACATGTGGCCATTTTTGACCGTACCTGGTATGGGCGTGTGATGGTTGAGAGGATTGAAGGTTTCTGTACAACACAGGAGTGGCAGAGAGCGTATCGCGAGATTAATGACATGGAACGGCAGCTTGTCAATGCAGGTGCAGTGGTTCTTAAGTTCTGGATGCAGATTGATAAAGATGAGCAGGAGAAACGTTTTCATGAACGCATGCAGGATCCGCAGAAACAGTGGAAGATCACAGACGAGGACTGGCGCAACCGTGAAAAGTGGGACGCTTATGAGATTGCCGTGGATGAAATGCTGGTTCGTACCTCGACATCACTCGCTCCCTGGATCATTGTAGAGGGTAATTCAAAGTATTATGCACGGCTTAAAGTTCTGCGCATTGTAATAGAGGCGATTGAAGAGAGACTGAAACAGGAATGAGAACCGGAAAGATTATAAGCTGAATTGGTATAAAAATCTGTATGTAGGGAATCATGCAGAAAAGGGAGTGAAGAAGACAATCTGGCGTCTCAACCATGGAGCAGGTGTGATCGGCTATTATCTGATCACACTTCCTGCCGGGGAGAAAAACCAGCTGGAAATTATCTCATCGGCGTACCTGAAACAGAAAACGCTTCGAAGAATCTGTCCGGTGGTGGTAGGGATTGCCAAAGGCTATGATGAGGCGCTGCTTTTGGTGCAGCGGATTGTCTCAGAGGTCTATGAGGAGACCGGAACGGCCCGTGTGCGGGAGTATCTTGAAGAAAGGATAGGCAGAACAGGGAAGTAGAGGATGCTACATATCATACTTGTATTACTAAAAATCATCGGTATACTGTTGGGAACGCTGCTGGGACTGATCCTGCTTGCAGCTGTACTGGTTCTGTGTGTTCCGGTGCAATACCGTGTCAGCTTCTGCAAAAATAATGAAAAGCTTGGGGGAAGTGCCGCTGTGTCGTGGCTGTTTCATATAATCAGTGTGAAAGTGTGTTACGATAAAGAAAAGGGAATGGAACAGGATTTCTGTCTGTTCGGCATTTCACTGCTGAAATTATTGGAAAAAAGAAAGAAAAAGCGTGCAGAAGCTGCCGGTAAATCAAAGAAGCGCATCAATACTGAGGAAGAAAAACTGCCCCATTCAAAAAAGCAGTCAGTTCATCAAATAAATTCAGAAGCATTTGATGAAACGGAGCACACGCCAAAACAGGAACGACAGCACGATAAAAAAACTGATTCTGAACAGACAGAGCAGCCTCTTCAAGCTGCTCAGGATGCAGCTGTGCCCCACGATACGCTCTGGGAAAAGGCGGAGCGCCTCATTCTGCGGATTGTACATGCTATCAGCAGGGTGCTGCGCGGAATTATTTCAATTCCGCTTCGCGTATTGCACGCTGTTTCCAATTTCTGGTTAACAGTCCGTGATATCTGTGGTAAAATCAGGCAGTGGAGAAGCTTTCTCAACAGTCCCGAATTTAAAGCTGCACGGAAGGCGGTTCTGAAAAACGGAAGAAAGCTTCTGCATCACGTGCTCCCAAAGCAAATCCGGGGCAGTGTGCACTTCGGCTTTGACGATCCGTCATTTACCGGACAGGTTCTGGCAGCTATCAGTCTGGCGTATCCGGTGCTCCCTCGAAAACTGACGGTAATTCCGGATTTTAATGGCCAGATTTTAGAGGCAGATGTGTCGGCTCGCGGCAGAATTTACGGGATTGTTCTGGTGAAGCTGGCAGTGCAGACGTATTTTAAGTCCCGGGTGAAGGAGATTATAAAGCAGTATAAGGAGGCGTTTTAAGTATGCAAGAGTCAAATTTTCAGTCAACAGTAGAGGCGCTGTTTAAGGGGATGGACAGCTTTATATCGAGTAAGACCGTTGTTGGTGATGCGATTCACGTAGGTGATACCATCATCCTTCCCCTTGTTGACGTTTCTTTCGGCGTTGCAGCGGGTGCATTCGCAGAAAATGCAAAGAATAACGGCGGCGGCGGTATGGGAGGAAAGATCAGCCCGAGCGCAGTTCTGGTTATCAATCAGAACGGAACGAAACTTGTAAATGTGAGAAATCAGGATGCCATTACAAAAATCCTTGATATGGTTCCGGATCTGGCAGACAGATTTACGAAAAAAGGTACCAAAGGGGAGTCTTTTTCTGATTCAGATGTGCATATAGTAAATCAAGAGGAAAAACAAGAGGAATAGTCCGGTATGAACCGTGTGATCGGTTTTATGCTGTTTTGGATCGGCTTTGGTATCCTGATCGGTCTTCTGCTGGCTGAGACTGTCTGCTGTGTGATTATTTCAGCGGCATGTCTGGTATTGGGATATCTGCTGTTCTGCAGGGATTGAGATATTCGCAGATGCGGGTATCTCTTTTTTTGACAGAATATGGGAAACGTAAGAAATTCTTAATGAATGTTAAGAAAAAACAGAGAGAATTTATTGGAAGACTTTGGTATGATAAATACATAAAGAACAGATCACAGACTAACAGGTTTGCAGTATATATCGAAGGTGAAGCAGAATATGGCGGATGTGCCATTCTTCTACTTCGCCTTTCTTTTTTGTGAATATTATTGAATAACCATGGCAAAGCGTCCGATCTCATCATAATATGCTTCAAACGCTTCGAGATTCCGTTCCACAATGCCCTCAAGCGGATCATTGATGTAAACGATGCCCCGATCCAGATCATAGCCGGAAAGTACAACGCAGTGCTCCGTATTGTACCAGCGGTACGTAGTGACGTTTAAGCTGAATTCTTCTCCGGTAAAATAGGGCTCTTCCATATACATCGTATTCCAGACAATGACGGGCATATCGCCTGCCACGTATGCGAATAAGTCACGCAGGCTGACGCCGGTGAGATCCACACCCTGCAGATCAGACTGCTGAGAATCGAGATACAGATCCGCAGTCCTTACGAGAGCCGGCGGAAAGCAGCCTGCTCCGTTATCAGAATGAGGATCTCCGTAATATCCCTCGGCGAGATTGTCGTTTTCCGTATAAACAAGGTATTCGTCGGCAATGGTGGTCTTTTCCAGAGAAAAACCTTCATACATCAGTGCCATGGTCAGCGCCACAGATTCGCAGCCTGTGGGAAGCTCAGGATTCTGGAGAACATCTGGCACATCCAGACGGAAAGAGGATGGAATCTCATCAACAGTTACCGGCTGTTTGCTCTCTGGCTGCCCGGAAGTTTTTCCGGAATCGTTATTGCTGCCGTCAGAAGATGCTTCCGCAGGCTCAGAATCGGTGCTGTCCTCGGTTTCCTTTGCCGGCTCTGGCACAGGGGTGGCGGATATGGCAGCATCTGTATCCTTTACAGAAGCCGCAGGTGTATCTGAGCCGCATGATGTCAGAAGCAGAGCAGCAAACAGAAGCAGTGGAGCAGCTTTGGCATGCTTCAGTATTTTTTGCAGTGTCATCTGTTTAAATCCTTTCTTTGGTAATTCTTAATTATTTTGTAATAATTATAACAGATAACTTACAAATAGAAAAGCAAAAAAAGAAGCCGCCCCCATAATGGGAACGACTCCTTCAGAAATTTCTTATGCTCTCTCAACTCTGCCGGATTTTAAGCAAGAAGTACATACGTACATCTTCTTGGATGCTCCGTTATCCGTTTTAACTCTTACGGACTTCACGTTGGATTTCCACATTTTGTTTGTTTTTCTATTAGAATGACTCACGTTATGACCGAAGTGAGCACCTTTTTCACAGATTGCACATTTTGCCATGATTGCACCTCCTCTACCTATATTAACCTATGAAGATATAGGTTTGCAACAATAGCTATTTTAACAGATGATTTCCGATTTGGCAAGGGAAAAAAACATTTTTTTTGAGGTTTTCTATTTTCTTATTTCTTTTTTAACTAAAACAGGGTATAATAAACATGATAATCAGAGTCGGACACAGAGGGCACCGGCAATTAAATATAGAAGTGGAGGTATCCAGACATGAAAGGGCGTATGAATACTGGACTGGGCGAGATCACGATTAATACAGATGTAATCGCCACATATGCGGGAAGCGTTGCAGTGGAATGTTTCGGAATTGTGGGTATGGCGGCAGTGAACATGAAGGATGGTCTGGTAAAACTTCTGCGCAGAGATAACATCAAGCGCGGAATCGATGTAACTGTCAATGAGAATAAGATTTCTCTGGAGTTTCATGTGATCGTCTCTTATGGCGTGAGCATTCAGGCGGTAGCTGATAACCTGATCAGCAATGTGAAGTATAAAGTAGAGGAATTCACCGGTATGGAGATTGAGGACATTCATATCCTGGTGGAAGATGTTCGCGTAATAGATTAGTGATTTAAGGAGGAGCTTGTAGTGAATACAATAGATGCGAAGCTTCTGGGGAAGATGTTTCTTGCCGGGGCGAAGAATCTGGAAGTAAAAAAGGAATGGATCAATGAACTGAATGTGTTTCCGGTTCCGGACGGAGATACCGGTACCAACATGACCCTGACAATCATGTCAGCAGTGCGGGAGGTCAACAGCCTGGAAGAAGTGACATTTAAGAGCCTTGCAAAGGCTATTTCCTCCGGTTCTCTGCGGGGAGCGCGCGGTAACTCCGGTGTTATCCTCTCTCAGCTTCTGCGTGGCTTTACAAAAGTGATTAAAGAGAAAGAGGAGGTTGATGCCCCGACTCTCGCAGACGCTATGGAAAAGGCTGTGGAGACAGCATACAAAGCGGTTATGAAGCCGAAAGAGGGTACAATTCTGACCGTGGCAAAGGGTGCTGCAGATAAGGCGCGTGAGCTGTGCGATGACTGCGAGGATCTCGGAACTTTTCTGGAGGATGTGATCGCGTATGCGAATCAGGTGCTGAATGAGACACCCGAGATGCTGCCGGTACTCAAAGAAGCAGGTGTTGTGGACTCCGGCGGACAGGGACTTGTAGTTGTGCTTGAGGGAGCATTTGATGCGTTCCAGGGCAAAGAGATAGATTTAAACTTTGAGGTGCAGGATGCCAAGACTAGCGTGACAAAGATATCCCGTGAGGCAGAAGCAGATATTAAATTCGGGTATTGTACGGAGTTTATCATTATGCTGGATAAGGAATTTACCGAGCAGGATGAGGCGGAACTTAAAGAATATCTGTTATCCCTTGGAGATTCTCTGGTGGTAGTCGCGGACGATGAAATCGTTAAAGTCCACGTACATACCAATGATCCCGGACTTGCAATACAAAAGGCGCTGACGTATGGAGCTCTTACCCGCATGAAGATTGACAATATGCGTGAGGAGCATCAGGAACGTCTCTTTAAGGATGCGGAAAAACTTGCCAAGCAGCAGGCTGAGCAGGCTCCGCAGAAAGATGTGGGATTCATTGCGGTATCTGTGGGTGAAGGAATTGCAGATATTTTCCGTGAGCTGGGAGTAGATTATCTGATTGAAGGCGGTCAGACCATGAATCCAAGTACTGAAGATATGCTCAATGCGATTTCCAGAGTGAATGCAAAAACCATCTTTATCTATCCGAACAACAAGAACATCATCCTTGCGGCTAATCAGGCGCAGGCACTTACAAAGGACAAGGAGATCATTGTGATCCCGACGAAGACTGTTCCTCAGGGCATAACGGCTGTGATTAACTATGTACCGGAGAAGACGGCGCAGGAGAATGCAGAGACAATGCTTGAGGAGATTAAGAATGTAAAGACCGGGCAGGTGACGTATGCAGTACGTGACACGCATATCGACGATAAGGAGATCTGCCAGGGAGATATTATGGGAATCGGAGATGCAGGTATTCTTGCGGTCGGACAGGATGTTGTCGAGGTTGCTGAGGAAATGACGGATCAGATGGTAGATGAGGATGCAGAACTGATCAGTATCTACTACGGAGAGGATTTCTCCGAGGAAGATGCAGGACGGCTAGCGGGACGGCTCGAGGAGAAATATCCGGACTGTGATATTGAAGTGAATTACGGCGGACAGCCAATTTATTACTGCATCATATCGGTAGAATAAGCCTAGAATGCAAATATGAGGGCACTGTGGGGAGGAATGAGGTTTTTCCGGACTTGCAGTGCCCTTTTTACTATAATTTTGAGACTTGGATGGTGAAGCATGAGAAGAGAAGATTCCCTGCGCTGCATCAAAGGGATTGGAGAAAAGACAGAGCGGCTATTTCAGAAACTGGGGATTTTTACAGTGGGGGACCTGCTTGAAGCTTATCCCAGAGAGTATGACTGCTGTGAGCCTCCGGTGAAACTTGCCGAACTTGTGCCGGATACGAAGGCAGCAGTAGAGGTAATGCTCCCGCATTCTGCGGAAGCAAAAGGCTACCGCAATAAATCCGTTGTTACACTCTCTCTTTCGGACAAAGATGCGAAACTTACGGTTACATGGTTTAATATGCCGTTTCTGCGAAGTACGTTAAAACGCGGCAGCGTCTTTGTGTTCCGGGGACGGGTGGTAAAAAAGAGCGGGCGCCTTGTGATGGAACAGCCTGAGATTTTCACTCCGGCGGCTTATGAGGAGCGGCTGCACGCGCTGCAGCCTGTCTATGCACTGACGGCAGGACTTCCGAATAAGACCGTGGTGAGAACGGTTGCGGCAGCGCTGAAAGAGAGGACACTTGAGCGGGAGTTTATGCCGGATGATATCCGGGAGCGGTATGGACTGGCAGAATACAATTACGCAGTCAGCCAGGTGCATTTTCCTGTTGACAGGGAGCATTTGACGGCTGCAAGAAGAAGACTGATTTTTGATGAATTCCTGTTTTTTATTCTGGCTCTGCAGCGGTTGAAAGAAACGCAGGAAGTACAGAAAAACAGCTATCCGATGAAGCAGGTCTGGAAGACAGAGGAAGTCATGGAGAGTCTGCCTTACCGCCTTACAGGAGCGCAGATGCGTGTCTGGACAGAAATAGAGAATGACTTAAAAGGCAGCACACTCGGGGCAAGACTCGTGCAGGGGGATGTTGGAAGCGGAAAAACGATTTTGGCATTTCTGGCGATGATTATGTCTGCGGAGAACGGATACCAGAGTGCGCTGATGGTACCCACAGAGGTATTAGCCAAGCAGCATTATGAATCACTGTTAAAACTGCTGGAGGAACATGATCTTGGTATATATTCCCCTGTACTTCTGACCGGATCGACCAGGGCAAAAGAAAAGAGGGAAATTTATGAGAAGATTGCCTCC
>CALWBA010000177.1 GCA_944375815.1 uncultured Lachnospiraceae bacterium
GATCTCAGGTTCACTCGCCAGAGAGGCCGTTTTGCAGCTTCCCTCGTGGATCACCTTCTGAAATGCGAGGAAAATCCGCACATCAAAATCCTTGATCTGCTCAATCATGAGTCTGATCGCCGTATCCCGGTCAAATGCACTGCGGTACGGACGATCCGAGATCAGCGCACAGTACACATCACAGATACGCAGAATTCGCGCACCCAGAGGAATTTCTTCTCCCTTTAAATTATCCGGGTAACCCGTTCCATCATAATTTTCATGATGATGCAGTACCATTTCCCGGATATCTTCAGGGTATCCCTCTTCCTTTAAAATCTCGCAGCTCTCTCTTGAATGCATACGCACAACTTTCATCTCTTCCACTATCAGGGGATTCTCAATGCTCTCCATCCGGCGGCACAGACGTACCTTACCTATGTCGTGAAGCATCCCCGCCACAGCGAGGGCACGGCATTCCTGCGCGGACAGATGAAGCTCCTGCCCGATGGCAAACGCAAGGTTGCTGACCTGCATCCCGTGAAGCAGATGTTCATCCAGGCTGTAGGTGAGCAGATGTTTCCGGTTGACGTATTTCTTCTTCGCAGTCATATCCTCAACTCCTGTTTTCTTATTTCAGATATGTCTCTATTCCTTTTCTCTTGCGCTCAAGCATCTCGTCCAGCCGTTCCATGTACTGCCGAACGTCCTTAACATTCTCTACACGCTCGATGCGCTCTCCATGTGAAAAAACGAACTTCGTGGAAGCTCCCGCTCCCACTGCCATGATCGTCTGTTTTTCTTCCATAATCAGTATATTGTATATTCCGGCTTTGTCAACCTTTGAATAGCCGACATTTTCAAAATTTCCCGCAATATTCTTCTGCCGGTACAGGTAGTACGGCGCCATGTCCATGCGTCTTGCACATGCAAGCGTCTCATCCATAATCCGCGCGCTGTTCTCAAATGAGATTTCCGCATACCTGTCGCGGAACAGATTCAGCCGTGTCGCTCTCTTCAGTGCAAGAGAATGGATGGTAAGGCTTTCCGGTGAAAGCTTTTCGATCTCGGAAAGCGTATGGGCAATCATCGTCTCATCTTCACCCGGAAGCCCGATGATGAGATCCATATTGATATTGTCAAATCCCATATCGCGCGCCTGGCGGAAAATCGTAATCACATCCTCCACCGTATGCTTTCTGCCGATAATATCCAGAGTCGCCTGGTTCATCGTCTGCGGATTGACAGAGATTCTCGTAACGGGAAACTCGCGCATAACCGCAAGTTTCTCAGCCGTAATGCTGTCCGGCCGGCCGGCCTCCACAGTAAACTCCTTTAAATCCTCGTATGAAAAAGATTCTCCCAGATGTGCAAGCAGCCTGCGAAGCTGTTCGGCACTCAGTGTGGTAGGCGTTCCTCCTCCGATATAAATCGTATTGAGTTTTCTTCCCGCCATCTGCCTGCTCACAAAAGAAATCTCTCTGCAGAGCGCATCAAGGTAATCATCTACACGCTTCTCCCAGACTTTCAGCGGATGAGATCCGAAAGAACAGTACAGACAGATACTCGGGCAGAAAGGAATCCCTACATAAAGGCTGTATCCATTTTCATAGTCAATATCTTTCAGGATTTCCCGTTCTCTGTTTGCTATTGTAATTGCTAATGCCGTCTTTTCAGGACTGCAGTAATATGTCTCGCGCATATACTGCGCAATCTCGGTGTTCTTCTTTCCCTCTTCCAGCATATGCATCGGAATCTTGGTGGGGCGGATTCCGGTGAGTGTTCCCCACGGAAGGCTCTGTCCCGTCACACTCTGCAGTGCCCGGTAAACAAGCTGCTTGACCGCATTCTTCGTCTCTTTTCGATCTGCATAATAATCAATGGCGATATTCTCCTCATACAGCTGTTCCTCTGCACGCAGAAACCGGAGAGATATCCCGTCATCCTCATACGTAAGGAGAAGCCTCCCGCCGCACTCAGTCGGCTCCTCTTCTCCTTCATAATAATTGACAGCCTCGCTCTTCGGATAAAATGCCTTCACCAGAGAGTAGACGTCGTATTCAAAATCTTTTCTGTTAAATCTTATCCCTATTTTATGCAAAAGGATTGTACCTCTTTTCGTATCCTATTGTTGTCTCGCCCATATGTCCCGGATACACATCCGTATCTGCCGGAAGTGTCTCGAGCAGGCGGCGGATGCTCTCACGCATCTTCCGTCCGTCTGAAGTCGGAAAATCAGTTCTCCCCACAGACTGGGCAAACAGCGTGTCACCGCTTATGAGCACCTTCTCCTCCGGGAAATAGTAGCAGACACTGCCCTGCGTATGTCCCGGCGTGTGCATCACGCGTATCTCAAATCCAGCCAGCGACAGCACATCACCGTCTTTTACAGTCTCATCTGCGCGCATCGTATATCCGGATGCCCACATGCCTGAAAGATTTCGCGCCGGATCGCCCAGAACTTCCTGTTCCAGCTCGTGCGCATAGACTTTCACGCCCCAATGCCTGCGCACCTCATCTGCTGCCATCATATGGTCAAAATGACCATGTGTTAAAAGGACTGCTGCAGGCTTTGCATCCATACGGGCAATCTGAGACTCAATGCGGTCAAATTCGTCTGCCGGGTCTATAATCAGCAGCTCCTTTGTCTCCGAATTCATCAGAAAGTAGCAGTTTGTCTGTACTGCCCCGAGTACCATACTCTCTATTTTCAGATTCTTCATTTCATCATCCTCTCGTTCGCTCAATATCCATAACGCTTTCCACCTGGCGCAGCTTTTCAACAAGTGAAGACAGCTCTTCTTTGTTATGAACGTCAAACGTAATGTTAAATGTGGCAATATCCTGTTTATTTGTACGCACATTCACGCCTGTCAGGTCAATTTTGCGTTCTGTAAATACCTTTGAAATATCTACAAGCAGACCGAATCTGTTATGCGCATAAATATTAATCTCCACGGTATAGCCCTCTGAACTTATTGCCTCGGGCTGCCACTCCGCATCAATGAGTCGCGCGCGGTCCGCCTCGCTTAAATTCAGAACATTGATGCAGTCTGTACGGTGAATCGTCACTCCGCGTCCTCTTGTAACAAAGCCAACGATCTCATCCCCAGGAATCGGACTGCAGCACTTGGAAAAGCGCACAGCCACATCATGAATCCCCTTCACTACGATGCCGCTTTTGCTCTTCTTGGCAGCTGCTTTTTCTTTTGCCTGTTCCACGACCTCCATAACATTTTCGTCTGTGATCGCTTTCTTGTGCTCCTTTTCATAAGCTTCCATAAGCTTATTAAGCACCTGCCCCTCTTTCAGGCCTCCGTGTCCGATCGCCGCAAGCACAGAATCCCAGTCGCGGAATCCGTATTTACGCATGACAGCTGCTGTATAATCCGGTTTTGTCAGATCTCCGAGCGACTTGCCCTTTGTCTTTGCATACTGGGAAAGAAGCTCTTTTCCGCGGATGATGTTATCCTCTTTTAACTCCTGCTTAAACCACTGGTTGATCTTGTTTTTCGCCTGAGTACTCTTGACAAGCTTGAGCCAGTCACGGCTCGGTCCTTTTGCATTCTGGGAAGTGATAATCTCTACACGGTCACCGTTCTTTAATTTATAATCAATGTTCACAAGCTTGCCGTTGACTCTTGCACCAACCATCTTGTTTCCTACGGCGCTGTGAACGCTGTAGGCGAAGTCGATCGGGGTGGAACCGCTGGGAAGAGTCTTGACATCTCCTGCGGGACTGAAGCAATATACATTCTCCGCAAAAAGGTCCAGATCGCTTTTTAATAGGCTTAAAAACTCTTTATTATCCGACATCTCGCGCTGCCACTCGAGGATCTGGCGAAGCCAGCTTAACTTTTCTTCCTCCTGCTCCGCGCTCGTTTTCTTGCCGTCGGACGCTTCCTTATACTTCCAGTGTGCTGCGATACCGTACTCAGCAGTACGATGCATCTCAAAAGTACGGATCTGTATCTCAAATGGCTGACCGTTCGGACCGATCAGTGTCGTATGCAGAGACTGATACATATTCGGTTTGGGCATCGCAATATAGTCTTTAAAACGCCCCGGAATCGGAGTATACATCTCATGAATAACGCCAAGTGCCGCATAGCAGTCCTTAACCGTATCCACAATGATGCGCACTGCGAAAAGGTCGTATATCTGGTCAAGCGTCTTATCCTGATTCACCATTTTCTTGTAAATGCTGAAAAAGTGCTTTACTCTGCCGTCGACCTGTGCCTCGATCTTGGCCTCCTGCATGTGCTTTTTCACCTCAGCCACAATGCTTGATACGAATGCCTCGCGTTCGCTCTTCTTCTGATTGATCTTCTCAACAAGATCATAATATGCCTCCGGCTGCAGATATTTCAGGGACAGATCATCCAGCTCGACCTTGATCTTTGAGATACCGAGTCTCTGCGCGATCGGTGCGTAGATATCCATTGTCTCTCTGGCCTTCTCCTTCTGCTTATGCGGCGGCATATATTTAAGCGTCCGCATATTGTGCAGGCGGTCCGCCAGTTTGATCAGTATTACGCGGATATCCTTCGACATTGCAAGGAACATCTTGCGCAGATTCTCTGCCTGTACCTCGACTTTATCCGCGGAATAGCTGAGCTGTCCCAGCTTGGTTACGCCGTCAACAAGCAGCTCTACTTCTGCTCCGAACTCTTCGCGGATCTCCTCGCTTGTCATAATCGTATCCTCCACTGCATCGTGGAGCAATCCGGCTACTATAGTCTCCTTATCCATCTCCAGATCTGCCAGGATAATAGCCACGCACAGCGGATGGATAATATACGGCTCCCCGGACTTGCGCTTCTGATCTTTATGCGCCTCGCTGGCAATCCGGTACGCCTTTTCTATCATGGAAATATCATCAGAAGGGTGATAGCGCCGTACGGAAGTAATCAGCTCCTTATAAAGCACTTCGGGGCTCGTAAAATCCTCCATTGCCTTGACGCTGGCGTCTACCCTGTGGATGGTCTCCTCTTTACTTTTACTGGTTTTCTTTGCTTCTTCTCCCATGTATCATCGCCTGCCTCTTCTCAATATACATACGGTATCACTTATTTACTACTTGCCTTCATATCGGATCACAGATTCCACGTCATATCCCGCCAGCTTTTCTCTGCCTTTCAGCCCTGCCAGCTCCATCAGAAATACGATTTTTACAACCTCTCCGCCGAGCTCCTCGATCATCTTCGCACACGCGGCTACCGTTCCGCCTGTTGCGATCAGGTCGTCGATAACTGCGACCTTCTGTCCTGGCTTAATGGAATCTCTGTGCATCTCCACAGTCGCACTGCCGTATTCCAGATCGTAACTTGACTCTATCGTCTCGCACGGCAGCTTGCCCTTCTTGCGAATCGGAACAAAGGGCTTATGAAGATTATATGCCACCGGCACTCCGAAAATAAATCCGCGGGATTCTGTTCCTACGATCACATCCACATCCGTATCCTTTAACTTCTCCTGAATCAGGTCGATTGCCAGATGCAGTCCGTCCGCGTCCTGGAGAATGCTCGTCACGTCCCGGAAAATAATTCCCGGCTCCGGAAAATCCGGAATACTTCTCACATATTCTTCAATCTTTTTCATTCTTTTTCTCCCCTAACTTCCTTTCATCGACATTGGTAAAAAATATTATAACATTTACCTGCTGTTTTCGCAATTCATTTACCGCACTTACTGAAAAGATTGTATGGTTATCTGTATATTTTCCCTTCCCTGATAGCGGTTTATCGTCGGATAGTACAAAACTGAAAGGCTTTCACGCCCCTTTATGGCATCTGTAAACGCATCAGCATCCCCAAAATACACGGCATCTACCGCGTAGCCGTTCTCATCCATTGCCTGCATTTTCACTACATTTCTATTCTTCCCAAAGATTCTGCATCCAAGCAGCCGGATATTCTTCTGGGCAAATACCGGCTTCTCATTTCCCTTCCCGAAGGGCTGCAGAAGCTCAAGCTGCTCTATGAAATCGCGGCGGATATAAGAAATCGGCATGGGTACGTCTATCACAATTTTCTCTGTAAAATCTTCTTCCGTGAGCGTGGAGCACGCGTTTAACTTTCTCCGGAAGGCTTCCACATCCTTTTCTGCAAGCGACATGCCCGCCGCCATCGGGTGCCCGCCAAACTTTGTCAGATACTCTCTGCAGCGGCAGAGCTCCTCATACATGGAATAGCTCTCTATCGAACGCCCGCTTCCCTTGACGCCCTCCGCAGTGCGCGTCAGCACGATTGCCGGCTTGTGATACCGCTCGCGCACGCGCCCTGCAATGATTCCCGCAAGGCTCTCATGGCAGTCCGGCAGAAAAACAACCAGCACGCTGTCATTTTGCAGACCGCTCTCCTCAATCACGCGGAATGCCTCTTCCGTCCCCTGCACTGTCATCTCTTTTCGGCTCTCATTGAGCGATTTTAAATCTCCGGCAAGGCGTGCCGCGTCCTCACAATTCTGCGCCTCCAGAAGAGACAGCGCGCGCACTGCCGTATCAAGCCTGCCGCTCGCATTCAGGCATGGTCCCAGTACAAAGCCGATGTGGTAGGCCCGGATGTTCTCCGGCTCCATATTATGCACCCGGATAAGCTCGAGAAGTCCTGGATTTTTGGTGTGATGCAGCCGCTTGAGACCCTCCTTGACGATCACGCGGTTTTCACCCTTTAAGTCCATGATATCGCCTACCGTCGCAATTGCGGCAAATTCCAGAAATTCATCATAGATCTCCCGGGCTGCAAAACCGGCGCGCTCATAGAGCGCCTGCATGAGTTTGAACGCCACCACAGCTCCGCAGATTCCCTTAAACGGATACGGACAGTCGCTCTGCTTCGGATTGATGACTGCGTCTGCGGGCGGCAGCCTGTACATTCTCGATCCATCCTCAGCCTCATCGTATGGTATCTCGTGGTGATCTGTTACCACGACCGTCATTCCAAGCTCTCTGGCGCGGGCAATCTGGTCAATCGCCGCTATGCCGTTATCGCATGTCACGATCGTATCCACGCCGTCCGCCGCCGCCTGCTCCACAAGGTGCTCGTTGATTCCGTATCCGTCCGTGATGCGGTCGGGAATTTTCACATCCGCAGCCGCACCGAGCTTTCGAAATCCCGTCTTCAATATGTACGTCGACGTCACGCCGTCGATATCATAGTCACCAATGATCCGGATATGGCTGCCCTGCGAGATTTTTTCCATCAAAATATTCACCGCGCGCTCCATATCTTTTAAAAGCCACGGGCTGTTAAGGCTCTCAATCCCTGCCGTGAGGTATTCTCTGATCGAGTCCTCCCCGATCACATCACGGTTGCGGATCAGCCGGGCAATCACGGGATCGATGTGAAATTCCTCCGCGATTTTCTGAAAATCCGCTCTTTTGGCGGACACTACCCATTTCTGCATATTTTTTCTCCCTCTTCCATATGAGAAGAAGGGGAACTGCACCGGCTCATGCAATACCCCTTCTTCCTGTTTTATGCTTTCTTTGCTTTTTTTGTCTTAGCGGGCGCAGCGGACTTCTTCTGAGCCTTTGCACCGATCTTCGTTCTCATGACGTACCACAGCGGTCCTGTGATGCATACGGAGGAGTAAGCTCCGCAGACAATACCCGTCATAATCGGAAGTGCAAACTCACGGATTGCGGATACACCCATGACAAACAGTACAAATATCGTGATGAATGTCGTCAGGGACGTGTAAATACTTCTGGTCAGTGTCTGCGTGATACTCTTATTTACAATCTCCGCCAGATCCTCTCTCTTTGAACTGCGCATATTCTCACGGATGCGGTCGAAGATAACGATCGTCGCATTAATGGAGTAACCTACAATGGTAAGCATACATGCGATGAACGTATTACCCACGGAAATTCTGGACACTGCGTAGAACGCAAGCACAACCAGCACGTCGTGTACCAGGGCAAGCACTGCGCTCGATGCAAAGCGGATGTCCTTAAACCGGAACCAGATATAGATCAGCATGCAGACCGTAGCGATCAGAACTGCGACAAACGCATCTCTTCTCATCTCGCTGCTGACCGTAGAGGAGATGTTCTGCGCCGTAATCTTCGTCTCGTCCACACCGAACTCGTCCGCCATCTTTTTGTTTAAGTCCTCGCGCTCTGCCACGCTGAGCTCTCTCGTCTTGATCTTAACGTCATTGCTTCCCACAACCTTCTGCATCTGAATATTGGCATCGCCGGTGACTTCCTGCACTACCGGGCTGACCTTGTTGTCCAGATCGTCAAGTGACATTTCCTCATTGAACGGAACGGTTGTGGATGTACCGCCCATAAACTCCAGGCTGTAGTTGAGGGCTTTGCCATCCTTTGCCTGGAAAATTCCCATTGCAGCCGGTCCGACAAGGATCAGAATTATGGAAATCGCAAAGAAAATTTTTCTTTTTCCTACAAAATCAATTGTCTTTCTCTGTTTCTGACGTCCGTAGAATTTCTCGTCACGGATTCCGACAGCAAACAGAGCATTTACGATCAGTCTGGACACAACAAGTGCTGTAAACATGGACAGCACGATACCAAGAGCCAGTGTCATTGCAAACCCGCGCACGCTTCCTGTTCCCATCAGTCCCAGAACAGCAGCTGCGATAAGTGTGGTAATATTGCCGTCAAGAATAGCGGAAAGAGCCTTCTGGAATCCGATCTTAATCGAATTTCTCACACTTCTGCCTGCTGCAATTTCCTCACGGATTCGGGCATAGATAATGACATTCGCATCGACCGCCATACCGATAGACAGCACAATACCTGCAATACCCGGAAGTGTAAGCGTCAGGTCAAAGGCATTCAGCATTACCAGCATCAGTCCTGTGTAAATGATCAGGGAAAGTCCTGCCACAGCACCCGGAATCAGGTATACAACAATCATAAACACGATGACAAGCGCAAGACCCACTGCTCCTGCAATTAAGCTCGTGGTGATTGCCTCCTGACCCAGCTGAGCTCCAACGACTTCGGAACTTAATTCCTCAAGCTCTACGGACAGAGCACCGATACGGATCGTGGATGCCAGATTCTGCGCCTCCTCAATGGATGACATACCTGTAATCTGAGCGTTGCCGTCTGTAATCTCGCTATCAACTCTCGGAACGCTTACAAAATCGCCGTCGTAATAAATACCGATACTCTCGCCTTTTTCTTTGGCTTTCTTTGTCGCATCGGCGAATTTATCTTTTCCTTCTTTCGTAAGCTTCATTGTCACAACGTACTCCGCTGCGCCTGTCGTCTGCTGCTGTGTTGCCGCGCCCTGTGCGTCCGCCACATCATCGCCGCTCATCACAACAGAGCCGTCTTCCAGCAGTTCATCGATACTCTTATTTAAGGAATATCCCGTCTTGCCGTTTCCGGTCAAACTGTAATTCTCATTGCCGTCCGCATCTGTCTGCGCAATGAAATACAGGGAACCCGGCGTTCCCAGCTCTTCGAGAATTGCGTTGGCATCTGTAACTCCCGGAATCTCGATGCTGATACGGTCATCTCCCTCGAGATACACCTGAGATTCCTCACTGTACTGCTCCACACGCTGCTGCAGCTTATACTTTGTATCCGACATGTCCTCTGCGCTCGGACTGCCCTTTGCCTTATATGTGATGCTGACACCGCCGGAGAGATCCAGTCCGGTCTTTATATTCCGCGCAGCGCCCGTGCCTGTCGGTCCGAAACCGACTGCTGAGGTGAACGCCAGAAGGCCAATGAGCACTACCGTCAGAATAAGCACCACGATGCCTTGTTTTTTCTTCATTTTTTCTTACCTCTCTGCAATTTATTCTTCTGCCAGTGCAGCCTTAATCATGATTGCACACTCAATGCGCTTCTGCTGCATCTTGCAGCCGATCTCGTACACATCGTTTATGGAGCCATGGAAGTTATAGGAATTTGCCGCACAGCCTCCGCTGCAGTAGAATCTCGCAAAGCAGTCCCGGCATGCATCTTTGGCATATACATTGCAGTTTTTGAACTCGGAGCAGATCTCCGGCTTCGTAATGCCGTCCTTTACATTTCCGAGAAGAAAATTCTCTTCTCCCACAAACTGATGGCACGGATACAGATCTCCCCACGGAGTCACCGCCAGGTACTCTGTTCCTGAACCGCATCCTGACAGACGCTTGTATACACACGGTCCGCCGGTCAGATCAATCATAAAGTGGAAGAAATTAAAGCCTCTTCCCTCTTTTTCTCTCTTGATCATCTCTTTTGCAAGGATATCATACTGCTCGAAAATCACAGGCAGATCTTCCTCGCGGATCGCATAGTCAGCATCAGGCGGTGCAACTACCGGCTCAACGGAAATCTGCTTGAATCCCAGATCTGCCAGGTGAAGCACATCGGCAGCAAAGTCTGTGTTGTAATGCGTAAATGTACCGCGCACATAATACTTGTCCTGATGTCTGCTCTCTGCAAACTTCTGGAATTTCGGCACAATCAGATCATAACTTCCTGCTCCTTTTCGGAACGGACGCATGAAGTCGTTAACTTCCTTTCTGCCGTCAATGCTCAGAACCACATTTCCCATCTCGCGGTTGCAGAATTCCATTACTTCGTCATTTAAAAGTACACCGTTTGTGGTAAGTGTGAAACGGAAGTTCTTATTGTGGATCTTCTCCTGCTCTCTTCCGTACGCCACAAGCTGTTTTACAACCTCCCAGTTCATCAGAGGCTCGCCTCCGAAGAAGTCAACCTCCAGATTCCGGCGGTTTCCGGAATGTGCGATCAGGAAATCCAGTGCCTGTTTACCAACTTCATAGCTCATCAGAGCTCTTCTTCCGTGATACTCACCCTCCTCGGCAAAGCAATAGCGGCATGCAAGATTACAGTCATGCGCTACATGCAGACAGAGAGCTTTTACCACTGTCTCGCGCTCCTTGAAGTGGTCAATCGCACCGCGGTAGATGTCTTCGGTAAAGAGCATTCCCTCCTTTTTGAGTTCCTCGCACTCCTCAAGCGCATCCGCAATCTCCTGCGCCGGATATTTATCCGCAAGCGTCTCTTTCACCTGCTCGGAGGACTTTCCGTCGTTCATCATGCCGAGCACGTCGTACACCAGATCATCGACAACATGAACGGAACCGCTGTTGATATCCAGCACGATGTTATATCCGTTATTCTTATACAGATGAATCACAAAATTTTCTCCTTTCCCTGTGCTTTCTACACATTTTCTTCACATTTTGTCCTGACATGACAAAGCACCCGATAGTATGAAATCTATCGAGTTGCTTTCTATTAAGAATATTAACAAAAATCAGCAGCGGCGCTTTGATCACCGCTGCTGTCTCTGACTGCCTACGGCAGATTATTTGTTCTCGCAGCTCTGGTTTCCTACTGTGCAGGATGTCTTACATGCAGACTGGCAGGATGTCTGGCACTCGCCGCAGCCGCCTTTTTTCACTGTATTCTGTAAACTTTTCGTATTTAAAGTTTTGATATGTTTCATACTCTTTTCCTCCTATAGTTTTTTACTGGATAAGATTATACCATAGTCCATATTATTTTTAAACCCTTTTTCATTAAAAAATTTTTTCCTACGATATCATCCCCCCAAGCGTTCCCGAACAGGAGCAGATCAAAAATGATGTGAGCAGAAACTTTACTCCGCCGAACGCCTCCGGCACGGCCAGTGCGGATACGGCTGCGAGCAGCACGAAGTATACAGCACCGGCGAACAGCCCCCAGAGGTATTTCTTGTGTCCCACGCATTTCCCGGCAATCAGACCGCCGAAGAAACCGGAAAGTGCATATGCTGCAATCACGCCGGCTGTGACTTTTCCCTGCGAAATGTCAAAACGAAGCAGCAGAAATGCCATCAGAAACAGCACCGCTGTGGTCAGCAGCAGAGATACCGCCAGCGCCTTTAACAGCGCCGCAATCTTCTGTTTGATTTCTCTGGATTCTCCCATACAAAAACCCTCCCATACTCAACTATATGGGAGGGTTGTACCGTTTATTCATGATTCTTAATTTCTATTCTCTGCTGCGCTTCTTTTCAAGATCAATGTGAATGAGAATACCGCCTACTGTAAGGAGAGATACTGCGCATCCGGCTCCATAAAGCCATTTCATTCCCTGTTCGCCGGTTTCCGGAACAGTTCCGATAGCATTAGCGCTGTTCTTGTTGGAAGAAGAACTGCCCTTGGAAGTGTTCGAACCGCTGCCTGACGATGCCTGATTCTTATTGCCGCTTCCTGAAGATGCTCCGGAAGACGATGATGCGGAACCGCTGCTCTCCGAATCGCTCGGTCTTACCGCGTCTTCATAAATATCATGGGTTCCTCCCACCAGTTCGTTACTGCCGCCCAGCTTAAAAAGGCTGAAGGAAGTCGTCTGGAAAATGAGCTTCCCATCCTGCTCCGCAGGGGTAATATACTCGATGGACCCGTCCTCCAGGTAATGAAGAATCGTATAAGATTCGTATGTATCACCCTCCGGTTTCGGCATTGAAACGGTAACTGCCTGTCCGTTTAAATCATAATCGCTTCCGTCCAGCAGGTTCGTCAGATGCATCTCATACGGAGCTTCCACTCTGTAGCCGGAGGGAGCTGACATATCGTCTGACTCTTCTACCGTAAACTGTACATACCACGGCAGATCACCTGACACAGTAATATCTCCGCAAGTACGGTTTACTACGCCGGCCTGCTGCTGCGCCTCAGTAAGCTTAGCGCGAAGTCCTGGTGAAATTTCATCTTTCTGCTGTGCGTCAAGCGCATCATACAGTTTTGCAGCCTCTGCTACTGCCTGAGCCTCGGCGGCATTCTGCGGCGACCTCGGCATTGCGGTTAATGCGGCCTCTGCCTGTTCTGCACTGCTGTTCTGCTCCTGCGCCTCCTCCGCAAACACGGTATACTGCGGCACCGCAGCGGTTATGGAGAATGCCAGCGCAAGTCCCAATGCGCCGGCTCTTAGTCTGTCGGTCTTTTTCTTCTTGTTCATGCTCTCATAAAGCTCCCCTCGTGGTATACTTGATATATAGACTCACACTTTCTTAACACTTTCTGCAATTTTTATGTAATATTTTCGCCTGTGTTTCCGACATAATCGTGTGCTTTCATCTGTTCTCAGACATTATAGCACAGCTTTATCCCAAATGCCAGTCCCAAATTTAACTTTTTTGTAACTTTTATGTCATATCTTTCCGGCATTCTGTCATATCCTCTCCGAAATATCGGTTCTTTTTATTCAAGGTGTTGTTTTGTGTGGTTTTCCCGTAACATTTCATTAACATTCGTAAACTTTCCTGAGACTCATGCAGTTTCTTTTCGCTGTGCGCTTTCTATTTTTCTTACTTTTCGCGCAAAATCCCTTGCTTTTTCATAGAAAATAAAGTATATTTTTTAGTGATACTATATTTTACAGAATACAAAGGAGTTGAATTTTTTTGGACACCAGTGACGCCATACAATTGCTTATAGTAATTGTACTCATCGGACTCTCCGCCTTCTTTTCTTCAGGAGAGACCGCACTTGTAACCGTAAACCGTCTTCGACTGGAGGGAATGGCTGAAAACGGCGACCGCCGTGCCAAGACAGTTTTGAAGGTAATCGAAAACTCCGGAAAGATGCTCAGCGCTATCTTAATCGGAAACAATATCGTAAACCTGTCGGCTTCTTCCCTGATGACCTCGTGGACCATCCGCGTATTCGGCAATACGTATGTGGGAATCAGTACCGGTGTACTTACCCTTCTGATTCTTCTTTTCGGAGAGATCTCTCCCAAGACCCTTGCAACATACCATGCCGAAAATATCGCGCTGATTTATGCCCCCATCATTCTGTTTCTGATGCGCATACTTACACCGGTTATTTTTATAGTTAATAAGCTGTCCTCTTTCGTGATGTTCCTCTTCCATGTGGATCCGAACCAGAAGGCAGCACCTATGACCGAGCACGAGCTTCGCTCTCTGGTGAATGAGGGACATAAGGATGGAGTCATCGAAACCGAGGAGCGCGAAATGATCTATAACGTTTTCGATTTCAATGATTCCGAGGCAAAAGATATCATGGTACCGCGTATCGATATGACATTTGTCAATGTCAATGATACTTACGATGAGCTCATTGCCAGCTTTCGCGAAAACGGTTATACCCGTCTTCCCGTATACGAGGACACAACCGATACCGTCATTGGTATTATTAATATGAAGGATCTGCTTTTGGTGGATCACACAGATAATTTCTCTGTGCGCGATATTCTGCGCGAGCCGTATTTTACGTATGAGCATAAAAATATTTCATCATTGATGATGGACATGCGCGAAAAGTCCATTTATTTCGCAATTGTTCTGGATGAATACGGAGCCACTGCCGGACTGATCACACTGGAAGATCTTCTGGAAGAAATCGTCGGAGAAATACGCGACGAGTACGACGAGGAAGAAGATGAGTTCATTACCGA
This sequence comes from uncultured Lachnospiraceae bacterium, assembly GCA_944375815.1. Classification (GTDB taxonomy): domain Bacteria; phylum Bacillota; class Clostridia; order Lachnospirales; family Lachnospiraceae; genus Egerieimonas_A. The sequence continues at coordinate 14,390 of CALWBA010000177.1, forward strand.
GATCGTACCGGAAAGGGAATATACAGCCGTAGGATCGGCAAAACTCGACGATATCAACGATGAAATCGGCACCAATCTGGAATCGGAAGATTACGATTCCATCGGCGGATTTATTATTGAACAGCTGGATCGTCTGCCGGAGGAGCATGCCTCTGTGACATTGGATAACGGTATCCGGCTGTGCGTTGACAAGGTAGAAAAAAACCGCATTGAGCTTGTTCATATTTATCTTCCGGAAAAGCCAGAAGAACCGGAGGAGGAAGAATAAAAAACAATTCTTTTCATTCTCTGAACAATCGGATAGGGGAGATTTGACCCTCCCCTTCCACACCACGTAGCATACCGTTCGGTACTACGCGGTTCAATAGTTTACACGTACTTTCAGATAGTGGGCAGTCATGGATGGATATCCAAGTC
>CALWBA010000178.1 GCA_944375815.1 uncultured Lachnospiraceae bacterium
CCCCAGGTTTTTTTAAAATTATCAAAGGTTCCATACAATTTCTTCAGCTTTGCCGGAGTGCTTCCCCAGTCAGCCAGCTGTAAGTGCGGTTTATCTACCGGCGATTTCCAGTCACCGCCCCATTCAAGACCCAGTGATTTACCGATTGCTCCAACACGGTTAAAAAATATTGTATCGTCGTATTCGTGTCCTGGGACATTTTTATAGAAATCAAATGCAACACCCCATTGATGCATAGAGCTGTACGAACTGCCGGGCGCATTTGTCACAATACTTCCGGGCTTTGTACGCCCCTGGGCATAAAGCGCATCCTGCTCTTCCCGTGAGCGGAAGCATTCACCGATTTTCATATTCAACCCCTGCGCACTGCACTGCTCAAGCAGCTTTGCCGCGGCCTGCTGCAGGTGCGGGTGACATTTTGTAATATCTCTTCCCATGTTTTCACCTCCTTCACTTTATTTTATGCGGACTGAAGTATCAAAGTTCTGCCTATCATATCCCATGTATATATGTCACATACGTACATTAATATGTCTCTTATGTTCTGCAGGTTGCAGTTTTTTTTCAAATGGACTATAGTGGAATCAATAAATTCTGGAGGTGTTTCTATGATTCTATGGCTGGTAACAATTATGTGCGCCATCTTTACTGCCTTGCTTCTCTCTGGAAAAGGAGGGTTTCTTATCGCCGGCTACAATACAGCAGATGCAAAAACCAAGGCAAAATACGACGAAAAAAAGCTCTGCCTTATCACCGGACTCGGCCTTGGCGCTATAACTGTCATGATGGCTCTGCTCGCCGTTTTTCAGGAAAATCCGCCGGATATTCTGCTCACTCTTTTTGTTGCTGTCATACTGGCAGCCTGCCTTGGGATTCTTATCGCAGGAAATACCGTCTGCAAAAGAAAGGAAATTTCCGAAGATGTAACCGGTGCTGCACAAAATTCCCAAAAAAAGATGCAGATGAAACGAATCGTATACTGTACAGGCACCGCCGCTGTCTTATTTTTCTCCGGCGTCATTCTCTTTACCGGACACGTTGTCGTTGTCCTCAAAGATCACAGTATTAATATCGATATTTCTTACTGGGCAGACCACTCCATTCCCTACAAGGATATTACCTCCGTCGAACTGCTCGACAGCATAGATATCGGACGCCGTACCAACGGTCTTGGATCACCCAAGCTGTACGGCGGAAATTTCCGCAACGAAACCTTCGGCGACTATCTGCTGTATGCCTACGCAAAATGTGATTCATACATTGCTCTGCATACAGACGGAAAGACTGTCGTAGTGAATGATTCTACTCCGGAAAAGACGGAAAAGCTCTATGAGCAGATTCTCGATAAACTCGATGCTCAGTGATTTGCTGCAATCAAAATCCCCAGGAAGAGTATTGCACAGACAGTCCCTGCGCCTGCAAGTATATTTACTATCCGATGCGCCTGCGCTCTGCAGATACGGCAGAGCATTGCGTAAAGGCCGATTCCGACGGCCGCTCCCGCTGTATTGGAGAGCAGGTCTGTGATGTCGGTTGCCCCGAGCGAAAGCGCATATTGCAGCACCTCATATCCAAAACTGGTGTATATTGCAGGCAGCAGCTTCTTCCAGAACGGTGCCTTGGGCTTCATCACACCCATATAGATTCCAAACGGCACAAACGCAATCAGATTCTGCAGCACCTCCATATAATCCGCCTTTCCATTTACAACCAGCGCTCCTGTAAGCGGAATCAGATTCACATTTCTCAGATGCGGCAGCGTATCTCCCGGCAGATACATTTTAAACAGGATAATCCAGGTTAAAAACGCAGCATAAACCATAAAAAGCCCTAGTGTCAGTCGATTCCTTTTTTTCTCTTTTCTTTCCATAATATAAAACCTCCTGTGTGATATTGGATATATCTACCTTATCACACAGGAGGTTGCAAATATCTTATTTAATTCTTAGATATTTCTTAATTTCTTAATTATTATCTTTCATTTCTCACACGGTAACAGTGTCTTTCCAGACAGTTTCACCCATCAGTTCTACCATAACATCCACATTTCCCGGCTCGGCAATGCGGTTCATTTTGGTATCCCAGATCTTAAACGCATCTGCTGTCAGAGTGAGGGCAACCGTTTTCTCTTCGCCCGGCTTTAAAGAAACACGTGTGAAAGATTTCAGTTCACGGACACGGCGGACTGTGGATGCCTCTCTGTCGTGAATGTATGCAAGCACCGGAATTTCACCGCAGCAGGTACCCGTATTCCTGATCTTTGCGCGCACCTTCAAAACAGGTGTGCTGCGGGAAAGACTGTTGAGTTTCTCAGCTGAAAGATCCGCCTCATATTCCAGGTCTGCACCGCTGCAGACAAACTGCGTATAGCTCAGGCCGTATCCGAACGGGTACAATGCGCCTCTCGGTGCGTCATAGTAAACACCTGCCCGGTAGGAAGACTTCGTATTATAATACGCCGGAAGCTGTGCTGCACTTCTGGGGATGGAGACCGGAAGGATTCCTGACGGATTCACCTCTCCGAAAAGGATCTCAGCAAGAGCCCTGCCGCCTGCCGGTCCTGGGTAAAAGCACTGCAGCAATGCCTTTGCATTTTCCTTCTCACGGTTTAATATCATCGGTCTTCCGCTCACTACAACTGCAATCACCGGTTTTCCGGTCGCGTAGAGCGCCTCTGCAAGTGCTCTCTGTGCCGGTGAGATCTCAAGCGTTGAACAGTCAATGCCCTCACCGCAGTCCATAGACACATCTCCGTCTGTGCGTGCCGCACCGTTTGCATCAAAGGATACTTCTCCGAAACGGCTGGAACTTCCGCCAATCGTAAGAATCACAACATCACTTCTCTTTGCCAGCTCGACTGCCTCTGCAAGTTCCTCTTCATTTCCCTTTAAAATTCCGCTGCCCTTGGCATATTCCACAGTTGCCTTCGGATAACGATCTCTTACAGCTTCGCGCATACCCTGCAGAAGCGTAATTCCCTCATCCTCTTTTAAAGATGGCGAATAATCTCCCAGCATATCGTAAATCTGATCGCTGTGAGGGCCTATCACTGCAATGCGCTCTGTTCCCTGAAGCGGCAGTATATTGTCATGATTCTCCAGCAGAACAACTGACTTCTCTGCCATCTCAAGACTTTCAGGATGATTTGCAATCGTATATTCCTCCGGCTCCTCTTCAGGCAGATACGGATGATCGAAAACACCGGAAATATATTTTTCAGTCAGGACACGAAGCGCTGCACGGTCAATCTCTTCCTCCGTAATTTCACCGTTTTGAGCTGCCTCAGCAAGCAGACTGAATCCCTCATCCCAAAGGCTTACATCCACGCCGGAATGCAGGGCAAGCGCGCCGGCCTTTCGGGTGCTTCCTGTAAGACTTGCCAGATTGTCAACTGCGATGCCGTCCGCCATGACAAATCCCTCAAATCCCATCTCGTCGCGCAAAATATCTTTTAATAGATGCGGATTTGCATGACAGAAAATTCCGTCTATCTCATTGTACGCCGCCATCACGCCGCCAACTTTCTCATCGCAGCATGCCTGCATCGCAGGAAGATGGATCTCCCGAAGCTCACGCTCTCCGATTCTCGCCGCACTGGCGTTTGTACCGCCTGTCGTCTCTCCCTGTGCCGCAAAGTGCTTCGCCACCACGGTCACTCCTTCCTGCTGGAATCCGCGCACCGCTGCTGCCGCCATCTGTGAGCTGAGATAAGGATCTTCAGAATAGCACTCCTCGCTTCTGCCCCATCGCGGGTCGCGGAGCACATCCAGCATGGAAACAAGTGCCAGGTGGACGCCGATTCCCTTCAGCTGTCTCGCGCATACGCGGCATGCGCGTTCGTAGAGTTCGGGATCAAAGGTCGCACCTGCAGCCAGATTGACCGGAAGCAGATAGCCGCCCAATGCCTGATGGCCATGCGGGCACTCTGTGCTCATAAGCATCGGAATATGCAGCCGGGAGTGTTCCATAACATGGCGCTGTGCTTCGTTATAAGCCCGAACTGCGTGGATACCATACAGACCGTTTTCATATGTTCTTTTCGACCATGGATCTGCGCGGTATAATCCGTAGAGAACCCCTATTCCGGAATATTTTTCCGCTTCCTCCCGGAATTTTTCAGACAGGAGAATCCTGTCACCGTCTCTTTCATAAACTTCAAAGCCGTAAAGCTTTTGATTAATCTGTCCTACTTTTTCTTGAAGCGTCATCTGCTTCAGAAGAGTCTTCGCCTTCTTACACGCCTCTTCGCGCGTGATTTTTTGATTTGGCATATTGAACTCCTTTCCCTGATGATCTTTGCAAGCACAGTCTATCACAGCGCTGTACAAATTTCTACTTTTAATTTTACTGTTTCACATTTTTTTCACTTTTGTGCCATAATTTACTCACACTTTTTCCGTATAGTATTACTTGTAAAAGCCAATCACTTTTTTATTACTTTTTCTTTTTCATATGCGCGGAGACTGTATCATACAGTTTCCGCCCTCCTTTTTAAATACAAAAGCCCGCATATCAGACGCCGCTGATTCTGATATACGGGCTTTTTTTTTACTTTTCCGGCGTCTCCAGCGTGATTCTGCCGATCTTTCCGTTCCTGAATTCCTCCAGAAGTATCTGAGATGCTTTTGTATAGTCGAGAGAACCGCCTTTTAACAGGCAGCCGCGGTTCTTCGCCACACCTTCCAGCATCTGTACCGCATCAGCAGACTCCTGAATTTCATAGCGCTGCGCCAGAATACCAGGGTAGTCTGCAGTGAGTTTCTTTAACAGCTCAATTGCGAGTTCTTCGGTATTTAAAATCTCGTCCTTAATAGAGCCGATCATTGCCAATTTCAGGCCTACACTCTGATCTTCGAATTTGGGCCATAAAATACCCGGCGTGTCCAGAAGTTCCAATCCCTTACCCAGACGGATCCACTGTTTACCTTTTGTAACACCCGGCTTATTTCCCGTCTTTGCACATGCACGCCCCGCATAGGAGTTAATAAACGTTGATTTTCCAACATTTGGGATTCCTACCACCATCGCGCGCACCGGACGATTTAAAATTCCGCGGCGGCGGTCACGTTCAATTTTCTCCTTACATGCGTCCTGAACAATCCCCTGAATAGCCTTTAATCCGACTCCGCTTCTGGAGTTGACTTTTACTGCATGAAATCCTTTTCCCTCGAAATATTCCATCCACTCTGTATTTCTGCGCTCATCTGCCAGATCAGATTTGTTGAGCAGGATAAGTCTCGCCTTGTTCTTTCCCAGCTCATCAATATCCGGATTACGGCTGCTCACCGGAATCCTCGCATCCACCAGCTCAATGATCAGGTCGATCAGCTTGATGTCTTCCTGCATCTGTCTCTTTGCCTTGGTCATATGACCCGGATACCATTGATAATTCATCTGCAATTTCTCCTGTTTTTATTTTACAAACCCAAAGTTCTTCCATGGGGATACGGCAAGCCACAACTTTCCGATGATATTCTTCTTCTGAACCATTCCCATGTCCACATGGCGGCTGTCTTCACTGCTGTTTCGGTTATCACCCAGAACAAAATATTCTCCTGTTCCCAGCGTAATTTCGTCCTCCGCCAGCCCCGGATCCGCAATCGCGGGAAATTCCTTCTCTTCAATATAAGTCTTGCCGTCTATAACAATCTGTCCATCCCGGATCTGGATCGTCTCCCCCGGCAGTCCGATCACACGCTTGATGTGAAGACTGGACTTCTCATCTTCGCTGTTTCTGAATACTATGATGTCGCCCCGCTTGGGTGAACCCAGAGCGTATGAAGCTTTATTTACGAGAAGTTCCTCTCCCGCGGTAATCGTAGGCTCCATTGAGCCTTCCTGCATTGTCACCTTCTGTCCGAAGAAGAACGCCAAAAACGCCGCCAGTCCAATAACCAGCGCAATTTCTGCCGCCCACACCAGCACGGTCCTGACTTTTCTCTGGGCGAAGTAATCCTTAATATAACGTATTCTCAGATTCATAACTCTTCCCCATTCAGCTCTCATTAGACAAACAGGGACATAATACTGAAAGTATATGTCCCTGTTCTTTTTCGCTTTATTATTTTACTAACTCTTTAACCTTAGCAGCTTTACCTACGCGATCTCTTAAGTAGTTCAGTTTCGCACGTCTTACTTTACCGCGGCGAATTACTTCTACTTTTTCTACGTTCGGGGAGTGTAACGGCCAGGTCTTTTCAACACCGATTCCGTTGGAGGTCTTTCTTACCGTGAAAGTCTCTCTGTTTCCGCCGCCCTGCTTTTTCAGTACAACACCTTCGAAAATCTGGATTCTCTCACGGTTACCCTCTTTGATCTTACCATGTACTCTTACAGTATCTCCTACACGGAACTGCGGTACTTCAGCTTTTAACTGAGCTGCTTCAATGTTTTTAATGATATCGTTCATGATTCTTCTCTCCTTTATATTTTGGATGTTCTTAATACACGATTCTGTAACAGAGGACCATCTTACTTTCTTGCTGCGTCTGCAACTTTTGATATTATACAACAGTGGAAGGCAAAAAGCAAGCGTTTTTTCCTACAAAAAATACTCCACTTCTCTGGGCTTCATATAATTCCCCTCCAGATATGCTTTTACCTGTGATGCGTCATAGCTTCTGGCCTCTTCAGGGCAGACTTTCACGCAGCGCATACAGTTGATGCAGAGATCCGCCTGAATCTGCATGGTATCAGCATCAATTGCACCCACCGGACATTTCAGGACACATGCCTGGCAGCGGTTGCACTTTGTGTCGTCCCAGAATTTCTGAGCACCCTTCATGATTTCGGCCTCCGGTCGTGGATTGCCTGGAAGTTCTGCCGGAGTGAAATCATTATCTTCCAAACGGCGGCGAATTTTAAGCGCAAACTGGCGGAAGATTTTTGCATCCTTCTCGTCCGGACGTCCAACCCCCAGTTTATCCGAATAGATATGAGGTATAATCGGTGCTATGGCTCCAATACAGACAAATCCCTGTCGTCTCAGAATCTCCGCCATCTGAGACAGTGTATCGTCATAATGGCGGTTTCCATAAGCTGCCATCACAATGCAGGGCGTGTTCTGCCCTCGCAGATTCTCAAAAAGCCCTTCTACTCTCGGCAGTTGTCCGCCGTACACAGGGGCTGCTGCAATCAGCAAATCGTGAGACCCAAAAGCAAACTGCTGTCTGCGAATACGGCGACGCGTCAGCTCGATATACTTCGGCGTCTGACTCAGCTCCTCTGCAAGCATTTTAGCAGCGCGCATTGTTCCCTCTGTAGGACTGAAATACGCGGCTGTCACCGTATACTGCTTTTCCATCAAATCCGGTCTCCTTTCTTTTGTGCGCGCCACAGACTGCTCCCTCCGCCACGCCTCTATCTTCTTATGATCACCTGAAAGCAGAACTTCCGGCACTGCTTTGCCGCGCCATATTTCCGGGCGGGAGTAGTGAGGATATTCAAGCAGATTATCCTGCAGCGATTCAAACTGTGCGGATTCCTCGCTGCCCAGTACACCGGGTACAAAACGTGAGATGGCATCAATCATAACCATAGCCGCCAGCTCACCGCCGGTAAGCACATAATCGCCTATTGAAACGTAATCCGTTACAATCTCTTCCAGCACACGCTCGTCGATTCCCTCATAATGCCCGCAGAGAAACACAAGATTCTCTTCCATCGCAAGTTCTTCCACCATCGTTTGATCAAAAAGACGCCCCTGAGGTGTCAGATAAATCACGCGCGGTCTGTGCCCGATTTTCTGCTCTACGGCCTGATATGCACGGTAAACGGGTTCTGCCTGCATAACCATACCGGCACCGCCGCCGTACGGATAATCATCGACACGCATGTGCTTATCCTCGGAATAGTCACGGATATTTACTGCATCCAGCGTAATGCACCCGCTCTTCTGCGCGCGCCCCAGAATGCTCGTCCCAAGTCCCTGTTCAATCATCTCCGGAAACAGTGTCAGTACGTGATAGTTCATCCGTATCCCCTCCTAAATCAGACCTTTCATCAGATGTACTGTCATTCTGTGTGCCTGCACATCCACATCCAGAATGCAGTCATGAATTGCCGGCAGCAGCAGTTCACCATACTCCCTGGTAGCCACAATATAGACGTCGTTGGCACCGGTCTCCATTACATCCTTCAGCGTGCCCAGCCGGCTGCCGTCATCTGCGTACACTTCCATTCCTATGAGATCTGCTATATAATATTCATCCTCATCCAGCGGCTGTGCCTGCTCTCTGGGAACAAAAAGACCGCATCCCTTATACTTTTCTATGTCATTAATGTTGTCTATTTCTTTAAATTTCAGAATAGCGAATTGCTTAAAATATTTCACTCCTGTAATTTTAAGCGTTATCTGTTCCGTCCTTGTCTGTAAAATAACCTCGCTGAGCTCCTCAAAGCGGTGCAGATCATCTGTGGTCGGAAACACCTTTACTTCGCCTCTGACTCCGTGTGTGGAAGCAATCACTCCCACCTGTAAAAATTGTTCCATAAATCTCTCCAAAAAAGTTCCTATGATTACAAAAATATCGCAGAACTTACATTCTGCGATATTTATTACTGCTGAAGTATCTCTACCTCAACTTTCT
>CALWBA010000179.1 GCA_944375815.1 uncultured Lachnospiraceae bacterium
GCGGAACCATCTTTATTTCCAGCAAAAACTTCCGTGTAGACAGCAACAATGCGCTGCATTCCTTTGCGCATGCGGACGGGGGCTATCATTTAATGGGCTGCATGCTGAGCGCCGCATCCTGCAATAAATGGTGGATGGAAGAGATCTTAAAAACATCTGATTTTACCGGAGAGCAGAAGGAAATCTGCAGACTTGGAGAAAACAATGTATTCTACCTTCCGTATTTAATGGGAGAGAGGTCTCCGCACAATGATCCGATGGCTCGGGCTACCTTTACCGGAATGACAATGGACACCACACGCGAGGAGATGACACAGGCAGTTTTGGAGGGAGTTATCTTCGCGCTCAGAGATTCCATGGAGGTTGCCAGAAGTCTGGGAATTACGGTTGAGCGTACCAAAATCTGCGGCGGAGGTGCCAAGAGTCCTCTGTGGAAGAAAATGGTGGCGAATATCCTGAATCTGAAGGTAGATGTTCTGGAAAATGAAGAAGGTCCTGCTCTGGGCGGAGCAATTCTGGCAGCTGTAGGATGCGGAGAGTATCCGGATGTACAGACGGCAGCGCAGCATCTTGTTCATGTACGGGAGACTGTGGAACCGGAGGCAGAACTGGTAAAGAAGTACGAGAAACAGTATGGAAAATTCAGGGAGATTTATCCGGCGATGAAAGAAGTGTTCAAAAAGCTGGCACAGTAAAAAAAGCGGCGAAACCGAATCGGGTTTCGCTGCTTTTTTAAAAATAAAAAATGCAGGAGACGGGACTTGAACCCACACGATGTTGCCACCACAGGCACCTGAAGCCTGCGCGTCTGCCAATTCCGCCACTCCTGCATATCTTATGTAATTTTGCCGAACTCTTGTCGACAAAAGATATAATAACAGGACAGAGTGAAAAAGTCAACAGTTTTTTTATTTTTATTTAAAAAAAATTACACCTTTTATGAAAAAGCAGTGCTTATCACAGCAGACAGTCTGAAAAACGGAGAGAATGATAAATGAAAAAGAGACAAGTCAGAGCTTGTCTCTTTTGCGTGCAGGAGACGGGACTTGAACCCACACGATGTTGCCACCACAGGCACCTGAAGCCTGCGCGTCTGCCAATTCCGCCACTCCTGCGTATCTTATGAAGTTTGCCGGTTTCTCACCTGCGAAAAATATAATAGCAGAATGGAAGACAAAAGTCAACACTTTTTTTGAAAATATTTAAATTATTTTATGGAAAACTATTCGCTGCTTAAGAGATTAAAAAAAGACTTATAGTTTTTCTGATATTCGGACGCTGTTCTGCTGTAACATTTTTTAAAAGCACGCTCAAAAGTTTTGATGTCATGGTAACCTGTCAGCTCCGCCGCCTGCGTAATGCTGAAACCTTCGCACAGAAAAGAGCATGCTTTTGCCATTCGGAAATTAATAATAAGCTGATAGGGAGTCATGCCGCATTCTTTTTTCAGCAGACGGATATAATGCTCTGCGGTATAGCCTTCAGCTTCAGCCAGCTTTGCTACGGAAAGATGCATCCCGGGTTCCTGTTCCAATAATCCGGCTATTTTGCCGGAAAGCAGACGGGGCGGATTCAGAAATCCCTTCTGCTGACATTGATAGAAGAAAATCTCCAGGCAGCGGCTGATGATATATTCCGGATTCGCTTCGCCCGCAATAACGGATTTCATGTAAGAAAAAAGCTCATCTGCCCCTGTCAAATGGTGAGGATCTATGGAATGTATGGTCTGAAGAAGGAGGAGATAAAGATTGACATGGAGCCAGAGACAGCGAAATACGGAACCGGGCTCTTTTGTAAGGCGAAAAGTATTATGGGAAGGCAGCAGATATATGAGATCTTTCTGCAGAGTAACTGCCTGAATGGAGTCTTCATAATAAACGGTGCCGGAATCCAGCTGATAAACGCGTATATAACCCGGTGCGTGATCTGCCTTTACCTGCCAGTTTTCGTTTTGGGTCGTATGCCCCCAGCAAATCAGTTCCATACTGTAACCTCCGTATCCTGCACAGCCTTTTTACGGCGGCTGTGATTATCAATTTTTGCGTAGTATACATTAATATATACCGTTGAAAATGTCAATACAAACGGGATAAAATAAGGCAAAAGGAGGTTCGTGCGATGACGAAAAAAGAGGTTGAAATTTTAAGAGAACTTGCACGCGTAAAAATGGAAATAGCGTCTGATCCGCAGAATGAAAGGAATGTAAAAATGTGGACAGATACCAACGACATGAATATGAAAATTCCGCCGATTTATATTAATGAAGTGTGCTGGAATGAAATGAATGTAAATGATGAACTGACGCTCAGGACAAGCGATCCTGTATGCAGAAATCTGGAAGATCAGCTGCGGAAAGAAATTTATGCCTGGAAGCACTTTGCGGGAAATATGGTTGTAAGTCCGTATATGGAGTGCCCTGTTGCGGTGACGGGAGAGGATTTTGGAATTTCAGAAGATTCCGATATCATACAGTCGGATGAGACCAGTGATGTTGTATCAAGGCATTTTCATATACAGATTAAAGATGAGGACGATATATATAAAATCAAAGAGCCCCGGGTGCAGATCGACAGAGAAAAAACGGATCGCAGTTTCAGCCGGATGCAGGAAATTTTTGAGGACATTTCTCCGGTCAGACTGACGGGAAAACGCGGGATGTGGTTTACTCCCTGGGATAATCTGATCCGCTGGACAGGCGTGGAACCTGTAATGTATGATCTGATCGAGCGTCCGGAATACATTGATGCGCTTGTGAGCCGTTTTGTAGATATGTCCATTTCTCTGATGAAACAGTACAGAGAGCTGAATCTGTGGGCATCTAATAACCTGAATCAAAGAGTGGGATCGGGAGGATACGGATATACGGCAGATCTTGCTGCGCCGGACGGATTGGATACAGGTGCAGATACGGCACAGCTGTGGGGCTGCGGAAACGCACAGATTTTTTCAGAGGTATCCGAGCGCATGCATTGGGACTTTTCGCTTAAGCATGAGATTCGATGGCTGAAAGAATTTGGTCTGAACTATTATGGGTGCTGTGAGCCGCTGTATAATAAGATGAATATTCTGGAAAAAATACCGAATCTCAGAAAGGTATCGGTAAGCCCGTGGTGTAATATTGAGATACTCAGAAAAAACAGCAGTAAGGAATATGTGCTTTCCTGCAAGCCCAGCCCTGCGGTATTTGCAGCGGAAACGTTTGATGAACAGGCTGCACGCGAAGCGATCAGAAACATTCTGGAACAGACAAAAGACTGCAGTCTGGAGCTGATAATGAAAGATATCAGTACTGTCCGCTATAAGCCTCAGAGACTGTGGCGGTGGAATGAGATTGCAAATGAAGAAATCGGCAGGATATATAAATAGTCCGAGATGAAGACTGATGCTGAAAAAAGGAAAAGGGAAAGGAGGTGATCGTGAAAAAATGATTTGAGAATATAAAATACGAAAGTATTTTAAGATAAAAAAAGATGCAGGAGACGGGACTTGAACCCACACGATGTTGCCACCACAGGCACCTGAAGCCTGCGCGTCTGCCAATTCCGCCACTCCTGCATTTCTTATTATGTTTTGTAAGCAGCTCTCGCTTACAGGACATACTATACCAGACACGGCAGAGAAAGTCAATACATTTTTTTAAAAAAATTTAAATTATTGAGAAAAACGAGATAATTCCAGAAGTACATCCCGATGGCAACCATAAGAATTCACAAAAACTTATGCAGAAAATTGTTGAAAAAGACGAGATAGTGTGATAGAATCTATAAGATTAAAAAGGAGCACCATACTCTTTTTTTTTGCATATTTACCCATAAAAAAAGAAAGGATAACGGTGGAATGATGAAAGCTTTTCTGATATTAGAAGATGGACATGTATTTACCGGAACCAGTATTGGTTCTAAGAAAGAAGTGATCAGCGAGATTGTCTTCAATACCTCGATGACAGGATATCTGGAAGTGCTGACGGACCCTTCCTATGCGGGACAGGCAGTCTGCATGACATATCCTCTGATCGGAAACTACGGAATCTGTTATGAGGACCAGGAGTCTCTGCGTCCGTGGCCCGATGGTTACATTGTGCGGGAACTCTCCCGACTTCCCAGCAACTTCCGCAGCCAGGATACAATTCAGAATTTCCTCAAACGCTTCGACATACCGGGTATTGCCGGGATCGACACAAGAGCACTGACCAGAATTCTCCGCGAAAAGGGAACCATGAACGGCATGATTACCACGAACGAGAACTATGATCTTGACGAAATCATTCCAAAGTTAAAAGCATATACGACGGGCAAGGTAGTCGAGAAGGTTACCTGCTCCGAGAAAACGGTTTTAAAGGGAAACGGCCCCAAAGTTGCTCTGATGGATTTCGGTGCAAAGAATAATATCGCCAAATCTCTGAATCAGAGAGGATGCCAGGTGACAATTTACCCGGCAAATACAACAGCGGAGGAGATCTTAAAAGCATCTCCGGACGGTATCATGCTTTCCAACGGACCGGGCGATCCGAAAGAGTGCACGGATATTATAAAAGAAGTTAAGAAGCTGTATGAGTCCGATGTACCGATTTTTGCAATCTGCCTGGGACATCAGCTTATGGCGCTTGCCAATGGCATGGATACCCACCGCCTCAAATATGGACACAGGGGCGGCAACCATCCCGTGAAAGACCTTGAAACCGGAAGAGTTTATATCTCTTCTCAGAACCATGGCTATGTGGTGGATACCGATAAACTTGATCCGGCTGTGGCTGTTCCGGCATTTGTGAATGTCAACGACGGCACAAATGAGGGACTGAGCTATACCGGCAAGAACATTTTCACTGTACAGTTCCATCCGGAAGCCTGCCCGGGACCGCAGGATTCCAGCTACCTGTTTGACAGATTTATGGATATGATGGGAGGTAAAAACTAATGCCAAAGAATCCGGATATTAAAAAAGTTTTAGTGATAGGCTCCGGCCCGATTGTTATCGGTCAGGCAGCCGAGTTTGACTACGCGGGCACACAGGCATGCCGTTCTTTAAAAGAAGAGGGGATTGAGGTAGTTCTCCTGAACTCCAACCCGGCGACAATCATGACGGATAAGGATATTGCAGACCGCGTATATATTGAGCCGCTTACGGTGGAGGTTGTAGAGCAGCTTATTCTCAAGGAACAGCCTGACAGTGTACTTCCGACACTGGGAGGACAGGCAGGATTAAACCTTGCTATGGAGCTTGAGGAAAAAGGTTTCTTAAAAGAACATAATGTACGGCTGATCGGAACAACATCCGAGACAATCCGTAAGGCGGAAGACCGTCAGGAATTTAAGGATACCATGGAAAAGATCGGCGAGCCGGTTGCAGCTTCCCTTGTGGTGACAAATGTGGAAGATGGAATTGCGTTCACAAATAAGATCGGTTATCCGGTTGTACTGCGTCCGGCATATACGCTCGGCGGAAGCGGCGGCGGAATCGCCTATGACGAGGAGCAGCTTATCGAGATTCTGAGCAACGGTCTGCGTCTCTCCCGAGTAGGCGAAGTGCTTGTGGAGCGCTGTATTGCAGGATGGAAAGAGATTGAGTACGAGGTAATGCGCGACAGCGCAGGCAACTGCATCACGGTCTGCAACATGGAGAATATTGATCCGGTCGGCGTACACACCGGAGACAGTATTGTAGTAGCTCCGTCACAGACTCTCGGTGACAAAGAGTATCAGATGCTGCGTACCTCTGCGCTGAATATTATCAGTGAACTGGGAATTACCGGAGGATGTAATGTACAGTATGCGCTGCACCCGGAAAGTTTTGAATACTGTGTTATTGAAGTAAACCCGCGTGTGAGCCGTTCTTCAGCGCTGGCTTCTAAGGCAACCGGATATCCGATCGCAAAGGTAGCTGCAAAGATTGCTCTGGGTTATACACTTGATGAGATCCCGAACGCTATCACCGGCAAGACGTATGCAAGCTTTGAACCTATGCTGGACTACTGCGTGGTAAAGATTCCGCGTCTGCCGTTTGATAAGTTCATCAGTGCCAAGAGAACGCTGACGACACAGATGAAGGCTACCGGAGAGGTTATGAGCATCTGCAATAATTTCGAAGGTGCCCTTATGAAGGCAATCCGATCTCTGGAGCAGCACGTAGACAGTCTGATGTCTTATGACTTTACCGCGCTTTCGAGAGAAGAACTCTTAGAAGAATTAAAGACAGTGGACGATATGCGAATCTGGCGTATAGCTGAAGCGCTCAGAAAAGGCATTTCCTATGAGGAGATCCACGACATTACAAAAATTGATATCTGGTTCATCGATAAGCTTGCAATTCTTGTGGAGATGGAACAGGCACTCGCAAACGAAGAGCTGACAGAAGATCTGCTGCGTGAAGCGAAGCGCATTGAGTTCCCGGACAACGTGATCGCACGTCTGACACGCAGAAAAGAAAGCGAGATCAAGGAACTGCGCCGCCAGTGGAATATCACTGCTTCCTACAAGATGGTAGATACCTGTGCTGCTGAGTTTGCGGCAACAACGCCATATTATTATTCTGTATACGGCGGAGAAAATGAGGCAGACGGCAGAAGCGACAGGAAAAAAGTACTTGTACTGGGATCCGGACCGATTCGTATCGGTCAGGGAATAGAGTTCGACTTCTGCTCCGTACACTGTACCTGGGCGTTTGCAAAAGAAGGATATGAAACTATTATCATAAATAACAATCCGGAGACGGTAAGTACGGACTTTGACATAGCAGACAAGCTGTATTTCGAGCCGCTGACACCGGAAGATGTGGAAAATGTTGTCAACATTGAGAAGCCGGACGGAGCTGTAGTGCAGTTCGGCGGACAGACCGCTATCAAGCTGACGGAGGCCCTGATTAAGATGGGTGTGAAGATTCTCGGAACATCTGCGGAAAATGTAGATGCTGCGGAAGACAGAGAACTTTTTGATCAGATTCTGGAAGAGTGCCATATTCCGCGTCCGAAGGGACATACGGTATATACTGCGGATGAGGCGATCCGTGCAGCAAATGAACTGGGTTATCCGGTGCTGGTGCGCCCGTCTTATGTACTCGGCGGACAGGGTATGCAGATTGCAATCAACGATGAGGATGTGGATCAGTACATCGGTGTAATAAACCGTATTGCGCAGGAGCATCCGATCCTTGTGGATAAGTATCTTGTGGGCAAGGAGATTGAGGTTGATGCTGTCTGCGACGGTGAAGATATTCTGATCCCGGGTATTATGGAGCATATAGAACGTGCAGGTATTCATTCAGGAGACAGTATTTCCGTATATCCGGCACAGACAATCAGCAGTACTGCCAAAAAGACCATTGAGGAATATACAAAGCGCCTGGCACAGTCGCTGCACGTAATTGGAATGATCAACATTCAGTTTATCCTCTGCGGCGAAGAGGTTTATGTTATCGAAGTAAATCCTCGTTCCAGCCGTACTGTACCGTATATCAGCAAAGTGACGGGGATTCCGATTGTACCGCTTGCAACGAAAGTCATCCTGGGACACAAGATCCGCGAGATGGGATATGAGCCTGGCCTGCAGCCGGAGGCAGATTATTTTGCAATTAAGATGCCGGTATTCTCCTTCGAGAAGATCCGCGGCGCGGATATCAGCCTCGGACCGGAGATGAAGTCCACCGGAGAGTGTCTCGGAATTGCAGAGACATTCAATGAAGCGCTGTATAAGGCGTTCCTGGGTGCGGGAATTAACCTTCCGAAGCACAAAAACATGATTATGACAATCCGTGACGCCGACAAACCGGAGGCAGTCGAGATCGCAAAACGTTTTGAAGCGCTCGGCTACAAGATCTACGCGACGAGAAGTACTGCGAAAGTCTTTAAGGAGAATGGTATCCATGCAATCCGTACGAATAAGATCGAGCAGCCGTCGCCGAACCTGATGGATCTGATTCTGGGACATAAAATTGACCTTGTCATCGACATTCCGGAGCAGGGTGTAGAGCACTCCAAAGACGGATTTGTGATTCGAAGGAATGCGATTGAGACAGGTGTAAATGTTCTGACGGCAATCGACACGGCCCGCGCTCTTGTGACAAGTCTGGAAAATACGGATATTAAGAAACTGACGCTGATCGATATCGCAAAAGTGGACAGAAAATAAAATAATACAGCACTTAAGAAATCCCTGCCGGAAGGCGGGGATTTCTAATTAAAATTTTGTTGTCAGCGCAGTATATTTGTTCTATAATAAACATAGTTTTGAGATAGAATATTGGCGATGCGGCTGCACCGCCGGGAAATTGAGGAAAAAAGAAGATGGATATTATTGAGATTTTGAAGGTCATACTGTTCGGAATCGTGGAAGGTATCACAGAATGGCTCCCGATCAGCAGTACGGGTCACATGATACTCGTAGAGGAATTTGCAAAGCTGGATGTATCCGAAGAATTCTGGAATGTCTTTCTGGTTCTGATTCAGCTTGGAGCAGTGCTTGCAGTAGTAGTGCTGGATTTTAAAAAATTATGGCCGTTTCACAGAAAACGCCTGGATCTTCCCAGCAACTGGAACTACATGAGTGAAAATCCGAAGCTGGAAAAGATTCAGATCTTCTGCGATAATCACGTATTTATGAGCAAAATCATTCTGTGGCTGAAGATTCTGGTTTCCTGTGTGCCTGCAATTATAATCGGTCTTCCCTTTAACGACTGGATTGAGATGCACTTAAACAACTACATGGTAGTCGCCGTTATGCTGATTGTTTACGGTGTGCTTTTCATCGCGGTGGAGCGGTACAACAGAACGCGCCGTCCGGCCCTGACAAAGCTGAGTGAGATTTCGTTTCAGACCGCACTTCTGATTGGAGTATTTCAGCTTCTGGCTGTCATTCCGGGAACTTCACGATCCGGAGCGACGATTGTTGGAGGAATTATGATCGGAATGTCAAGAAAGCTGGCTGCAGAGTATACGTTCTTTCTTGCGATTCCAACTATGGCAGGAGCGAGCTTATTAAAACTGCTCAAAGCAGGATTTGCCTTCAGCAGTACGGAAATTATCATTTTGCTTCTGGGAATGGCAGTTGCGTTTGTAGTATCTATTCTCGCGATAAAGTTCCTGATGAGCTATATTAAGAAGCATGACTTCCAGGTATTCGGCTGGTATCGTATTGTACTTGGTATCATTGTGATCGGATACTTCGTTGTCAAGACGGCCCTGCTGTAAAAAGAGTGTGCCGGGTCATATCCCGGAGATTCGGCATTGCCGTACCGGCGCCGAATTGCCAAAATGTATAGTTGGTGTTATACTCGATATAGTGGCTGCAGATTTGCCGCATCCCGATAAACAGAATAAGAGAGGTAAAAAATATGGATAAAAAACGAGTAGTGGTGGCTCTTGGACATCGTGCACTGGGAACAACACTTCCTGAACAGAAGAAAGCCACCAGAAAGACAGCGAAGATCATTGCGGATCTGGTGGAGGCGGGCGCTAACATTGCGATTACCCACAGCAATGCGCCTCAGGTTGGTATGATTCATACTGCAATGAATGAGTTTGGAAAGATTCATCCTTCATACACGGTTGCTCCGATGTCTATCTGCTCTGCGATGAGCCAGGGTTACATAGGATATGACCTGCAGAATTCCATCCGTGCGGAGCTGCTTCGCAGAGGCATTTATAAACCGGTCAGCACAGTTCTGACTCAGGTTCAGGTAGATCCTTACGATGAGGCGTTTAATGAACCGGAGAAGATTATCGGAAGAGTGCTTACCGCTGAGGAAGCTGAGGCAGAGGAAAAGAAAGGCAATTTCGTGACAGAGGTTGAGGGCGGATATCGCAGAATCGTTGCAGCGCCGAAGCCGATGGAGATCGTGGAGAAAGATGCGATCCGTACACTTTTTGACGCTGACCAGATTGTAATTGCATGCGGAGGAGGCGGAATCCCGGTGCTGGCGCAGGAGGAAGAGCTCACAGGAGCGAGTGCTGTGATTGAGAAGGATTTAGTCAGCGCAAAACTGGCAGAAATTCTTGACGCGGACGTGCTGATGATTCTCACAAGTGTAGAGCATGCATCTGTCGGTTACCATACCGATGAAGAGAGAGAGCTCGGCAAAGTTACCGTTGCAGAGATGAAGCAGTACATGGAGAACGGACAATTTGAGCAGGGCTCCATGCTTCCGAAGGCAGAAGCGGCAGTTGAGTTTGTGGAGAGCGGCAGCGACAGATGCGCTGTGATTACATCCATTGATAAGGCAAAAGAGGGTTATCTCGGAAAAACAGGAACGATCATTACAAAAGACTGATAAAACGAAAAGGCTGCCGACGGCAGCCTTTTCGCTTTTAATGAGGGGGGAGATAGTGAGTGGTTCATCAACTATCCGAGTTCTATTATAAGAAGAAATCGTGAAGAAAGTATGTGCAAAGTCTTAAAAAAATAGAAAAAGTATAAAGATTTTTACGTAATTTTTTTCCAAAGAAATGATTGACGTAAGTCCGGATTTGGATTACCATACAATGCGAAGGAGGATTGCATGCCGGAATCAGAAGGACAGCAAAGCAGGATTTCGGCCGAAAAAGAAGAATGAGCGTATATGTATTTGATCTGGACGGTACCCTTCTGGACTCCATGGAAGTATGGGAACACCTGGGAGAGGTTTATCTGCGTTCTCTCGGCAAGACGCCGGAGCGCAATATGAATGAGAAGACAAAAAATATGAGCTGGGATGATTTTACCGCGTATTTACGAAAAACGTATTATATCTGCAAGACGCAGGAAATGATTGCGCGTGAAATGGAAAATATGATGAAGCTCTATTATCATAACGCGGCACAGGCAAAAAAAGGCGCCGTGGAATATATAAAATATCTGTCACGCAGGGGTGATACAATATTTGCAGTAAGCGATACGACACGGGAGAATACTATGAATGCGCTGGAGAGGCTGGGAATTCTGGATGAGTTCCAGGGAATCTATACAGTGGAAAATATGGGAAAGAAGACAAGCAGGAATTTTTTTATCCGTCTGTCGCTTCAGCTGCATCTGGAACCGTCTGATCTGACTGTCTGGGAGGATTCTTATCGAGCAGCAAAGGCTGCGAAGGATGCGGGATGCAGAGTTTATGCGATCGAGGAAGCTGCAGAGAAGAACCGCCTGGGTATGATCGGAATTGCAGACCGATATGTCAGGGATTTTGATGCGGCCCTCCAGATGCACCGCTGGGAAAACGGTGATACATCCGGAAATATGCCGGGATCATATCAGGAGGAACCCGGATTGTGCTGACGCAAAAAACGGAACAGCGTTTGCTGCTCCGTTTTTCGCATTTTATGAGGGGGGAGATAGTGAGTGGTTAATCAACTATCTGGCTTTTATTATAGGGGAGAAATATGAGGAAAGTGTGTCGAAACTATAAAAAAAGAGAAAAAATTCTAAAGAGATTATAATCGACAAAAAAGCGGAGATGCAGATTTTAGTTGGCAGATTCTCAAAAGTGTGATAGAATCGTTAAGAATATAACGTAAGGAGGAAATCATGGCAAAGAAGCGTTTGGCAAAAAAACTGGCAAAGAAGAAAGAACAGATGCTGGAAATCGCGGTTCAGCAGCCGACAGCGCCGGCTCCGACGGAAGAGAGAATAGAAGAGAGTGCAGCTGAACCGACAGCGGAAGCTCCGGTACAGGAAGCTGCCTTAAAAGAAGATGTGCAGGAGAAGAAACCTGCTGCAAAGAAAGGGAGGACGTTAAAGGTGAACGTTTGCTTACAGTATCAGGGAAAACAGGTAGAGGAGCAGGAAATCATCGCGAAGATCAAAGCGTGGTGGAAAGAGCAGGGAAATAAAATCAAAGATCTGGAGACTCTGGATATTTATATGAAACCGGAAGACGGAAAGGCATACTTTACAATCAACGGTACAATCAGCGGTGATATCAGCCTGTTCTGATGCCGCTAAAAAAGCTGGGAGGGAGAGCTGCAGATGCAGCGCCCTCCTTTTTGGTTGAAAACACCCGGCTTCTATGGTATGCTTAAACATGGATTATTGCAGCCGTTCTGAGCGGCTGTCTGAATGCATATACATGAGAAAAAATTGGAGGCTACAAGCAATGAAACTGACGAATTTACTCGAACGCCTGGAATACACCTGTATTCAGGGCAGTGTGGAGCGAGAGATTACAGCAGTGACAGCTGACTCCCGCAAGGTAACGCCGGGCTCTCTGTTTATCTGCATACGCGGTGCTGTAGTGGACGGACATACGTTCGCTTCATCCGTGGCTGAGAAAGGAGCGGCGGTCCTCGTTGTGGAGGAGCCGGTAGACGTGCCTTCTGACGTGACTGTACTGCAGGTGGAAAATACGAGATATGCGATGGCTCTGATATCCTGTGCATATTTCGGCCATCCGGCGGAGAAATTAAGAACCATAGGAATCACGGGCACAAAAGGCAAGACAACAACCACATATATGGTAAAATCCATTCTCGAAAATGCGGGACACAAGGTAGGACTGATCGGTACGATAGAGACCATTATCGGGGATGAACACATTCCGGCAGTTAACACAACACCGGAATCCTATCTGGTACAGGAATCCTTTGCAAAGATGGTGGAGGCTGGCTGCGACAGCGTCGTTATGGAGGTATCGTCCCAGGGACTGATGCTGCACCGTACAGCCGGATTTGTCTTTGACTACGGCATTTTTACGAACATTGAACCGGATCATATCGGACCAAATGAGCACAGCAGTTTTGAGGATTATCTGCACTGCAAGAGCATGCTGCTGAAGCAGTGCCGTGTCGGCATTGTAAATGCGGACGACGAACATTTTGAACGGATTATAGAGGGACATACGTGCAGTCTGGAGACCTTTGGATTTTCTGAAGATGCGGATCTGCGTGCAGCAGACGCGCATCTCATATCACGCCCCGGCTATCTGGGAATTGCCTACCGTGTGGAAGGACTGATGAATTTCCCGGTCGAGATTGACATTCCGGGAAAATTCAGCATTTATAATTCTCTGACTGCGATTTCAATCTGCCGTCATTTCCAGGTTCCTGTGGAGAAGATCACAGCAGCACTTAAAGTAGCACAGGTCAAGGGAAGAGTTGAGATGATTAAGGTATCGGATGACTTTACGCTGATGATTGACTATGCGCACAACGCGATGGCCCTTGAAAGTCTGCTGACGACACTGCGTGAGTACCATCCGCACCGTCTCGTTGCGCTTTTTGGATGCGGAGGCAACAGATCAAAGCTGCGCAGATATGAAATGGGCGAAGTATCCGGAAAGCTGGCGGATCTGACAATTATAACGTCGGACAATCCGAGAGATGAGGATCCCCAGGCAATCATCGATGATATTAAGATCGGGATGGCTAAGACTGATGGCGCATATGTGGAGATACCGGATCGAAAAGAGGCAATTGCATATGCGATTCATCATGGCGAACCGGGAGATATCATTGTGCTTGCCGGAAAAGGACATGAGGATTACCAGGAAATTCACGGAAAGAAGTATCCTATGGATGAACGTGTCCTGATCCGGGAGATTCTTGAAGAAGATAAAAGAACTAAAAACGCGTGACAGGGCGGGAGGAACTTTGTGAAGGATAAGTATGCGGATATTATTGTGGATATTACTCACTCGCAGATCGATCGGACATTTCAGTACCGCATCCCCGCATCTCTGTCCGGGCAGATTCGCATCGGCGACAAAGTGCTGGTGCCGTTCGGAAATGGAAACCGCAGGATTGCCGGGTATGTGGTAGGAATTTCAGATACTCCGTCCTGTGAGGAGCAGAAGCTGAAAGACATTGTCGGCTATGCACCCGGCGGCGTGGAGGTCGAGGGAAAACTGCTTCCGCTTGCAGGGTGGATCCGTGAACACTACGGCTCCACAATGATTCAGGCATTGAAGACTGTCCTGCCGGTAAAGCAGAAGATGCGTGCAGTTGAAGAGCGCACGCTGAAGCTTCTGCTGGATTCTGAGCAGATACAGGAAAAGGAGGAGCTGTACCGCCGGAAAAATCAGAAGGCGCGGCTCCGCCTGCTGCTTCTCTTAAAGGAAAAGGGACAAATCTCATATACACAGGCAGCAGGGACACATAAAATTTCCCGGGATGCCATTCTTGCACTGCAGGAGCAGGGAGTGCTCGAAATCTGCTCACATCAGGTCTGGAGAAATCCATATGCCGAAATACCTTTGGAAACAAAGCTTCCTTTACTGACAAAAGAGCAGCAGGATGCTGTCGGTCAGATCTTTGATGAATGGAATGGACTGAGACGGCCCTGCCTGATTCATGGAGTTACGGGAAGCGGCAAGACACGGATATATATGGAACTGATTGAACGGGTTCTGGCACAGGGAAAACAGGCGGTTGTGCTGATTCCGGAGATCGCGCTCACCTACCAGAATGTAATGCGGTTCTGCAGCAGGTTTAGCGATCAGGTTTCCGTACTGCACTCCCAGCTCTCGCAGGGAGAACGCTTCGATCAGTTTGAGCGGGCAAAGAGAGGAGAGATCCGTATCATGATCGGTCCGCGGTCCGCGCTGTTCACGCCGTTTCCCGATCTGGGGCTCATCATCATGGACGAGGAACACGAGAATTCTTACCAGAGTGAGAACACGCCGCGATACCATGCGAGAGAGACGGCACAGGAGAGAGCCCGTCTGGAGAATGCGTTTTTCGTAATGGGGTCTGCCACACCGTCGGTAGAAGCATATTACCGGTGCAAATGCGGTGAATACCGTCTGATAAAGCTGACAAAACGCTGCGGTGATGCCAGACTTCCGGCGGTGAGAATTGAGGACATGAGAGATGAGTTAAAGCGCGGCAACCGTTCTATATTAAGCACATATCTGCAGGAGGCGGTGGCGCAGCGTCTTGAGCGGGGCGAGCAGACAATTCTGTTTTTAAACCGCAGAGGCTATGCCGGATTTATTTCCTGCCGTTCCTGCGGAACTGTACTCAAGTGTCCGCACTGTGATGTGTCGCTTACGAGCCATGAGAACGGACGTCTGGTCTGTCACTACTGCGGTTATGAGACGCGTCAGGTAAAGATGTGTCCGGTCTGTCATTCTCCGTATATCGGAGGCTTCCGGGCGGGTACCCAGCAGATCGAAAAAATTGTAAAATCCATGTTCCCCAAGGCGCGCACGCTTCGAATGGACTTGGACACGACACGCAGAAAAGGTGCTTACGAGCAGATTTTAAAGCAGTTTGGCGAGAGACAGGCCGATATCCTGATCGGCACTCAGATGATTGTAAAAGGACACGATTTCCCGTATGTCACGCTGGTGGGCGTGCTGGCTGCGGACCTGTCACTCTTTGCTGACGATTACAGAGCATCAGAGCGCACATTTCAGCTGCTGACACAGGCGGTCGGGCGCGCCGGGCGCGCCGGGCTTCCGGGGGAGGCGGTAATTCAGACATATCAGCCGGAGCATTACAGTATCCAGGCGGCAGCATTCCAGGACTACGAAGCATTTTATGAGGAGGAGATCAGTTATCGTATGCTGATGGGCTATCCTCCGGCACAGAATCTGCTCGCAGTTCACGCTGCATGTGCAGATGAGGAGCTGCTTTCACGTGCCATGGACTATATTCGGAAATTTTTGCTCCGGGTAAACCGCTCAGAGAACCTTGTTATGCTGGGCCCTGCAGCGGAGAGTGTCTCAAAAGTACGTGATATGTACCGCATGGTAATTTACCTGAAGGAAAAGGACTTTCGGGTGCTTGTGGGGCTGAAGGACAAACTGGAGAAATACATTGAAATAAACAGCGGTTTTAAGCAGATATATATACAGTTTGAGTTCCGATACGGACAGAAAATCTAAGAGAAAAGGAGAAAAGGACTATGGCAATCAGAACAATCAGAATAATGGGAGATTCGGTACTTACAAAGAAGTGCCGAGAGGTGGAGGAAATGACACCGAAGCTTCAGCAGCTCATTGACGATATGCTGGAGACAATGTATGACGCATGCGGTGTGGGACTTGCAGCTCCCCAGGTAGGCATCTTAAAGCGTATCGTTGTGATCGATGTGGATGACAATCCGTATGTGCTGATCAATCCCGTGATTCTTGAAACGAGCGGCAGTCAGACCGGAAGCGAGGGATGTTTAAGTCTGCCGGGAAAGAGCGGTATTGTTACGCGCCCGAATTATGTGAAGGTGGAAGCATATGACAGAAACATGAAGAAATACGTCCTGGAGGGCACAGAGCTGCTGGCACGCTGCATATGCCACGAGTGCGAGCATCTTGACGGCATCATGTATGTGGAGCATGTTGAGGGAGAGCTGCAGGATGTGACATATGATGATGACGAGGAGTAAAAGAATATGAAAATTGTATTTATGGGAACTCCTGATTTTTCCGTGGGGACACTTGAGAAAATTGTTGCTGCCGGTCATGAAGTTGCATGTGTGGTAACTCAGCCTGACAAGCCCAGGGGAAGGGGAAAGGAGATGCAGCCTACACCGGTTAAGGTGGCTGCGCTGCAGCATGAACTGCCTGTATATCAGCCCAAAAGAGTCAGAGATCCGGAAGCCGTGGAGAAAATCAGAAGTTACGAACCGGATGTGATTGTTGTTGTGGCATTCGGTCAGATCATTCCGCAGCAGATTCTTGATATTCCGCGGTACGGCTGCATCAATGTTCATGCATCGCTGCTTCCGAAGTACCGGGGCGCAGCGCCGATTCAGTGGGCGGTGCTTGACGGTGAGAAAGTCTCCGGCGTGACAATTATGCGTATGGATGCAGGGCTTGATACCGGCGATATGATCGCAAAGGTAGAGGTGCCTCTTGATGAGAGCGAGACAGCGGGAACGCTGTTTGACAAATTAAGTACAGCGGGAGCCAAGCTCCTGGTGCAGACGCTTCCTTCGCTGGCGGATGGAACAGCAGTTTATGAAAAACAGCCCGAGGAAAGCCCTACACCGTATGCGAGAATGATCAAAAAACAGGATGGAGAGATCAACTGGGCGAGATCTGCAGAGGAAATTGAAAGATGGATCCGCGGTATGAGCCCATGGCCCAGCGCGTATACACATCTGGGAAATAAAACCCTCAAGATCTGGACGGCAAAGGCGGAAGAAGGACAGAAGAACTGTGCTCCCGGAACCGTTCTGGAGGCAGGAAAGGAAGGTCTGGTTGTAAGTGCCGGACACGGCGCTCTAAGGCTGCTGGAGATACAGCTCGAAGGAAAAAAGCGAATGGAAGCAGAGGCATTTCTGAGAGGCTTTTCCATTGAGAGAGGTACCGTACTCGGCAGCGTCAAAGAACAGGAGGAACAGGTATGACACAAATGACCGTTGCATTTATGGGGGGATATGGTTACGGTTATCACACATTTTACTTTGACTGGACATATATTCTGGTAATTATTGCTGTGATTATCTCCTCGGCAGCGTCCATGAAGATGAAAAGTACATTCGGGCGTTACAGCAGTGTACCCAGCCGCAGCGGGCTGAGCGGAGCAGAGGCCGCGCAGCGGATTTTGCATGCTGCAGGTATTTTCGATGTACAGATCAAGCATATCCGGGGAAGTCTCACGGATCATTATAATCCAAAGGACAAAACGCTGGCGCTGTCAGATACGGTGTATGACAGCCGCTCCCTTGCCGCGGTTTGCGTAGCAGCGCATGAGTGCGGACACGCAGTACAGCACAACAGAGGCTATGCGCCGCTCTCATGGAGGAGCGCAATTGTGCCGATCGCAAATATAGGCTCTTCACTTGCCGTTCCGATTTTTGTTCTGGGCCTGATTTTTTCGATGCCGCCGCTGATGAAGATAGGTATTATCTTTTTCATGTTTGCGGTACTCTTTCAGCTTGTGACGCTTCCGGTGGAGGTCAATGCCTCCTCAAGGGCACTGCGCATGCTGGAAAGCTGCGGGATTCTTGGTGATGACGAAATCCGCAGCGGAAGAAGCGTACTTTCGGCAGCAGCGATGACGTATGTTGCAGCACTGGCGGCATCTCTGCTGCAGCTTTTAAGACTTGTAATCCTTGCCGGAGGACGAGACCGTGACAAATAAAGAAAATTTAAGAGAAATTATTCTGGATATTCTTCTGGAAATCACCCGGGAGGAGCAGTACAGTCATCTGGCAATCCGCGGAGCACTGGAAAAATACCAGTATCTCCCCAAACAGGACCGGGCATTTATTACCCGGGTCTGCGAGGGGACTGTGGAGTACATGCTTCAGATCGATTATATCATCAACCGTTTTTCGAAAGTTAAAGTATCAAAGATGAAGCCGGTGATTCAGAACATACTGCGGAGCGGAGTTTATCAGCTTCGATGGATGGATGCCGTGCCGGATTCCGCGGTGTGCAACGAGGCGGTAAAACTGGCCCAGAGAAAGGGATTCTACAGCTTAAAGGGATTTGTAAACGGTGTTCTGCGAAATATCGCGAGAAATAAACAGTCAATCCCGTTCCCGGGAAAGGAACATCCGGTTGAATTTCTTTCTGTAAAGTATTCTATGCCGGTCTGGCTGGTAGAGAAGTGGATTTCTGAGCTGGGATTTGAAAAGACGGAGGATACGCTTGCGCAGTTCTTACGGGAGAGCAGTACAAGCGTATATCTGCGCGGAGGCGAAAAAATGCGGGAAGAAACGCTTGCGGGCATGAAACGTCAGGGGATTACCGCAAAGCAGGCACCGTATGTAAACGGAGCGTATTATATTTCCGGATATAATTATCTGCCTGCTGTTGAGGCATTTCAGGAAGGCCGCATTCATGTGCAGGATGTAAGTTCCATGATTGCAGGAGAGGCAGCGGGATTTGAAAAAGACAGTTTTGTGCTTGATCTGTGTGCGGCTCCTGGTGGAAAGAGTCTCTATGCGGCAGATAAGCTTTGCGGCACAGGCATGGTGGAGTCACGCGATCTGACAGACCGCAAAGTGGCGCTGATTGAAGAAAATATCGAAAGATGCCGCGTGCAGAACATGCGTGCCGTGAGAAGTGATGCGACTGTGATGGATAAGTCGATGATCGGCCGGGCGGATACGGTAATCGCAGATGTGCCGTGTTCAGGTCTGGGCGTGATCGGCAGAAAAACGGATATCAAGTATAAGACAACGCCTCAGAAGATTTCCGAGCTTGTAAAGCTGCAGCGCACAATTCTTTCAAACGCCGTGCAGTACATAAAGCCGGGCGGAACACTCATCTTCAGCACATGTACGATCTGCCGTGAGGAAAATGAAGAAAATTTACAATGGCTCCTTGAGAATTTTGAGCTGGAGCCGGAGAGTCTGGATCCTTATCTCTGCGCGGAACTTCACAGTGAAACGACTGCGGAGGGATATCTGCAGCTTCTGCCGGGAGTACATAAGACAGATGGATTCTTTGTGGCAAGGCTGAGAAAAAAGGAAAATAAATGATATGAATACAACGGATTTAAAATCAATGAGCCTGGAGGAACTCTCCGGGGAAATCAAACGTCTCGGTGAGAAACCTTTTAAGGCAAAACAGCTTTATGAGTGGATGCATAAGAAACAGGCATCCTCCTATGAAGAGATGAGTAATCTGTCAAAAGAGCTGCGCCGGAAACTGGAGGAGAATTATCCGTATGTCTGTGTGAATGTCGTTCAGGTGCAGACTTCGAAGCTGGACGGCACGCAGAAGTATCTGTTTGAACTGTCCGACGGAAACGTGATCGAAAGTGTGCTTATGCGCTATCATCACGGAAATTCCGTCTGTATTTCTTCTCAGGTCGGCTGCCGTATGGGCTGCCGTTTCTGCGCTTCGACGATTGGCGGGCTGGTCAGAAACCTCACTCCTTCGGAAATGCTGGATCAGATTTACCGGATCACAGTTCGGAGCGGTGAACGCGTTTCGAATGTTGTAGTTATGGGAACCGGCGAGCCGATGGATAACTATGACAACATCGTTAAATTCATAAGTATGCTGTCTGACGAGAAAGGGCTCAATATCAGCCAGAGAAATATTACCGTCTCGACGTGCGGCATTGTGCCGCGGATGAGACAGCTTGCGGATGAGGAACTTCAGATTACTCTTGCGATTTCGCTGCATGCATCAAATGATGAAAAGCGCAGAGCGCTGATGCCGATTGCCAACCGCTATACGATCAGCGAAATCCTGGATGCCTGCCGTTATTATTTCAAAAAGACAGGAAGAAGGCTGACTTTTGAGTATAGCCTGGTAGGAGGATCGAACGATTCCGATGAGGATGCCGCAGAGCTTGCAGGGCTTCTGAAAGGGCTGAATTGTCACGTAAACCTTATCCCTGTAAACCCGATTGAGGAACGCGACTACGTCCAGCCGGATAAAAATGTTATAGAGAATTTTAGAAAAAAACTTGAAAAATACGGAATTAATGTTACTATTAGAAGGGAAATGGGCAGGGATATTGACGGTGCCTGTGGACAATTAAGAAAAAGATACGTTTCCCACGGAGACGGACAAGGGAAAGGCGAGGTAGAGTTATGAAAGCATATTCTGCCACAGATGTGGGCAGGGTCAGGAAGATGAATCAGGATTATATATTCGCTTCCGAGACGCCGGTAGGAAATCTTCCCAATCTTTTTGTTGTAGCGGACGGTATGGGCGGTCATAAGGCAGGAGATTTTGCTTCGAGCCATGGAGTTTCTGTTTTACTGGAATCCATCCGCAGTGACCGGGAATTTAATCCGATCAAGATTATCCGTCATGCCATGGAGAAAGCGAACGTGCAGATTCTTGAGCAGGCTAAACAGAATGATGACCTGGCAGGCATGGGCACTACGATGGTGGTCTGTAGTGTTGTTGGACATTACGCCTATGTTGCCAATGTAGGCGACAGCAGACTGTATGTTGCAGGAGACGAGATGCAGCAGATTACGAAAGACCATTCGCTCGTAGCGGAGATGGTGCGTTTGGGACAGCTTGATGAGGAAGAGGCGAGAAATCACCCGGACAAGAACATCATCACAAGAGCGATGGGAATCGTCAGGGAAGTAGCAATTGACTTTTTTGATATCCGCCTGGAGGAGAACAGCAGGATTCTGATGTGCTCTGACGGACTGAGCAATATGCTCACGGATGAAGAGATGTTCCGGATTCTCGCAGAATGCAGGCAAGGGGAGGATCCGACAGGCAGACTGATCGGGCAGGCAAACGAGAATGGCGGAAAGGATAACATCGCAGTAATAGTTGTGGAACCATTTACGAACGAGGTGAAAGAATGATAAAAGAGGGATATATCATAGGGGAGAGATATGAGGTCATCAGCAGGATTGGCTCCGGCGGCATGGCAGATGTCTATAAAGCGAAGGATTTGAAGCTGAACCGGCTGGTTGCTGTCAAGGTCCTGAAGCAGGAATTTCGTGCAGACAAGAAGTTTATTTCGAAGTTCCGCTCAGAAGCTCAGGCTGCGGCTGGTCTGTCACACCCCAACATTGTAAATGTCTTCGATGTCGGAAATGATGATAATATTTATTTCATTGTCATGGAGCTGGTGGAAGGCATCACACTGAAAGATTACATTACAAAGAAAGGCAAGCTGAGTGTCAAGGAAGCAACGAGCATCGCCATTCAGGTGTCACTCGGACTGGAGGCAGCTCACGCAAGAAATATTATTCACCGCGATATCAAGCCGCAGAATATTATCATTTCTACAGACGGAAAGGTAAAGCTTTCTGACTTCGGAATCGCACGCGTGGCATCGTCCAATACGATCAGCTCAAACGCGATGGGATCAGTGCACTACAGCTCACCTGAGCAGGTGCGCGGCGGATACAGCGATGCAAAGAGCGATATTTATTCTCTGGGTATTACGCTGTATGAGATGGTGACCGGAAGAGTGCCGTTTGACGGTGAAACGACAGTGGCTATCGCGATCAAGCATCTGCAGGAGGAGATGGTACCGCCTTCACAGTACACTCCGGATCTGCCGCGAAGTCTGGAACAGATTATTCTCAAATGCACACAGAAGAGCGTGGACAGAAGATATAACAATATCTCAGAAGTCATTGAGGATTTAAAGCATTCGCTGATGGATCCGAATGGTAATTTTGTCAAACTGGCTCCTCTGTCAAGCCATGCCAGAACCGTGATGATTTCCGAGGAGGATATGGATGCGATCCGAAGCGGCAGAACAACTCCGACCCAGGATGAGCGCGACAGAGCAGAACGCGAGAGACGCCGCCGTGAGGAGGAACGCCGGGCACGGTACGAGGAAGAAGACGATGACGACGAGGATGAGGATGACGACGAGTACGAAGATGATGACGAAGACGATGACGACAGCGGCATCAGCTCCAAGCTTGAGAAAGCGCTGATGATCGGCGGCTTTGTGATCGGAGCGATTGTCGTATGCATTCTGATCTATCTCATCGGACAGGCAGCAGGATTCTTCAGCTTCGGCAGTTCTGATAAGAAGAATGACAGTCAGATAGAGGAAAATATAGACGACGCAGACAAGGACGGCGAGAAGGTAGAGGTACCGAAGCTTGTAAATATGACCATTGAGGAGGCTCAGGAGGAGGCGCAGAAATACAGTCTGACATTGAAGCAGAGCTCAACTGCAGCTTCCGATACGGTTGCTGCCGGCTGTATCATTTCCACAGATCCTTCTGCGGGAACCAAGGTGGAAAAAAATTCCACAGTTCAGTATGTACTGAGCACCGGAGCGGCATCTGCTGAGACGACAGAGATCCCGGATGTTATGGGAGCCGACTGGGATACCGCTTATTCGAAGCTGGTAGGCGCAGGATTTACCGTAAAGGCCGCGGACGAGACGGACGGTACGGTTGTGGATATGAATCCGTCTGCAGGAACTGAGGCAGCTCCCGGCACACAGATTACGCTGACCATGTCCGGTTCCGGCGCTGAGACCGAGACCATCCCGAATCTGATCGGACAGACGAAAGAGGATGCTGTTGCATCTCTTGAGGGACGCGGATTTACAAATATTGAGTTCGCGGAAGGATTTGACGAGTCTTATAATATCGGAGACGTTATCGCGATCAGCCCTGCAAAAGGCACAGAAGTCAGCCTGACCGCTACAATTACGCTGACAATTAATACAGAAGACGCACAGGATGAGCCGACCGCAACTCCTACGCCGACTGCAACACCTACTCCAGATGGAGGAGAATCGACAAATACCGGAAGCGGAAGCTGGAAGTGCACGCAGCCGCTGGGACAGCCTGATGACTATACGGGAGGTCCGGTGAAGCTGGAGCTGGTACAGACAGTAAACGGCAAGAGTCAGACAACCACAATTTTTGAGGGACAGACAATTGACTCTTTCCCGTATAAGCTGAATGTTACAGGAGCAGACGGTGTGAGCGAGGGTACCATCATCTTCTCTGAGATGCAGGATGACGGCACATATCGTCCGATTGCCCAGTACACAGCAGAATTTAAACAGGCAGAATGATTTTTACAGCTCCCGCCTTTACAGACGGGAGCTGAACTATAAAGAACAGGCAGGGAATGAATGACAGGTAAGATAGTGAAAGGAATTGCCGGTTTCTACTACGTCTCCGTAGCAGGAACCGGAATTTATGAGTGCAGAGCAAAGGGAATTTTCCGAAAAGAGAAGAAGAAGCCTCTTGTTGGGGATAATGTTCGCATTGAGATTCTGGATGAGGCGGAGAAAACGGGAAATCTCATCGAAATTCTGCCCCGAAAGAACGAACTGATTCGTCCGGCAGTGGCAAATATCGATCAGGCCATGGTAATCTTTGCCATGGAGCAGCCGAAGCCGAACATCACGCTGCTCGACAGATTCCTGGTCATGATGGAACAGCAGGGCGTGCCGGTCGTGCTCTGTTTTAACAAACAGGATCTTGCAGACAGAGAGGAAGCAAAGCGGCTTGAAGAAATATACCGCGGCTGCGGCTATAAGGTTCTGACTGTGAGTGCCAGGCTCGAGGAAGGAATTGAGGAGATCCGCGGTGTGCTGCAGGGAAAGACGACAGCTGTCGCAGGTCCGTCCGGTGTGGGAAAATCGTCAATCACAAATCTTCTGCAGGAAGAGATCTGCATGGATACGGGAGAGATCAGTCAGAAGTTAAAGCGAGGGAAGCATACAACGCGCCATTCACAGCTGATCCCGCTGGACGATGAGACTTTTTTGATGGATACACCGGGATTTAGTTCTCTGTTCGTGGAAAATATGGAAAAGGAGGATGTGCGCCGCTTCTTTCCGGAGTTTGCGCCGTACGAAGGTCAGTGCCGTTTTCAGGGCTGCCTGCATGTGGGTGAGCCGGACTGTGCAGTGAAGAGCGCTGTAAAGGAAGGAAAGATTGCATCTTCCAGATACGAGAACTATGTGTACTTTGTGGAAGAACTAAAAGAGAAAAGGAGATACTGATTTGAATTATCAATTATGCCCCTCAATATTATCCGCAGATTTTAACCGTCTCGGCGAGCAGATCCATGAAGTCGAGACTGCAGGTGTGAAGTGGCTGCACATTGATGTGATGGACGGCGACTTCGTTCCAAGTATTTCGTATGGAATGCCTGTGATTACCTCTATCCGCAGGGAAAGCAGGATGTTTTTTGACGTACACCTGATGGTGACGGATCCGGAGCGTTATATCGCAGACTTTAAGAAGTCAGGAGCTGATATGCTCACTGTTCATGCAGAGGCGTGCCGCCATCTGGATCGTACGATTGATGCGATTCGCGAGGCAGGAATGAAGGCAGGTGTTGCATTAAATCCGGCGACACCTCTATGCATGCTGGAGCATGTGCTGCACAAGACGGATATGGTTCTGATCATGTCGGTAAATCCGGGATTCGGAGGCCAGTCCTACATTCCGGAATCCACAAGAAAAATCCGGATGCTGCGCGAGATGATTGCACAGCGCGGGCTTTCCGTGGATGTCGAAGTAGATGGAGGAATCAACAGTCAGACAATTGATACAGTTCTGGAAGCAGGCGCGAATATTATTGTGGCAGGCTCTGCAGTGTTCAGCGGGAATATTACGGAGAATATCCGGAAGCTGACGGAAAGGATTGAGATGAGATGCTGCAAATGAAGACATTGATTTTGACAGGAGGCAGCATCGAGCGCAGTTTTGCTCTCGAATTTATAAAATCGTATCATGCGGACTGTATACTTGCTGTGGACAGAGGACTTAAATTCTGCATGGAGGAACAGATTGTTCCGGACTGCATTCTTGGAGACTTCGACAGTCTTCCACCAGAGATCCTGGAGCACTATAAATCCGGCAGCCGGATTCCCATCCGCACATTCAATCCTGTAAAGGATGCTACCGATACATGCATCGCGCTTGAGGAAGCGGTTGAGCGCGGCAGCACGGAGATAGCAATTCTCGGAGCTACCGGCACCCGCCTCGATCATATGCTTGCGAGCATCCAGATCCTTCTGCGTGCATGGAAGCGGGGAGTCCCTGCATATATTCTGGATTCCCACAACTTTCTGACGATTCCGGTCGGAAATACGCTGGAGCTTGCAAAGGACAGCCA
The DNA here is from genome assembly GCA_944375815.1 of uncultured Lachnospiraceae bacterium. GTDB lineage: Bacteria > Bacillota > Clostridia > Lachnospirales > Lachnospiraceae > Egerieimonas_A. The sequence goes on from CALWBA010000179.1 coordinate 25,393, forward strand.
GTTCGGTAAATATACATCTTTCTTTCCGCTGCGCGGAACGGTAGAGGGACTGACACTGAAAGGATTCAAATACCCGCTGGATAACTATACGCTAAAAGACTGGGAGGGACTCGGCGTCAGCAATGAAATTGTGGATGAAAAGGCGCACGTCTCCTGGCGCGATGGAATACTTGTAATGGTGCAGTCAAAGGATTAAAGAATAAAAAAGCCGCAAATAAAATAAAGAGAAAGGCAGAAAGCCTTGAAAATCAAGGGTTTCTGGACAGGTAAAGATAAAATGAAATTAGGAATCGTGGGACTTCCAAACGTCGGAAAGAGTACGTTATTTAATTCACTGACAAAAGCAGGTGCCGAGTCTGCCAATTATCCGTTTTGTACAATTGACCCTAATGTGGGAATCGTGGCAGTTCCGGATGAGAGATTAAAACTTCTGGGAGATTTCTATCACTCAAAGAAAGTGACTCCGGCTGTCATCGAGTTCGTTGATATTGCAGGACTTGTAAAGGGAGCATCCAAAGGTGAGGGACTTGGAAACCAGTTTCTGGCGAACATCCGCGAGGTAGATGCAATCGTACATGTAGTCCGCTGCTTTGAAGACGGCAATGTCGTACATGTGGACGGAAGCATTGACCCGCTGCGCGATATAGAAACGATTAACCTGGAGCTCATTTTTTCCGATCTGGAGATTCTGGAAAGAAGAATTGCGAAAGTTACAAAAACTGCGCGTATGGATAAGACAGCTGCAAAGGAGCTTGAACTGCTCAAAAGAATTAAGGCACATCTGGAGGACGGCAATCCTGCCAAGACGCTTGAAGTCGAGGATGAAGATGAGCTTCCTCTTCTCGAGAGCTATAATCTGCTGACATACAAACCCGTAATCTATGCGGCGAACGTATCCGAGGATGACCTTGCAGACGATGCACAGAGCAACGCGCATGTGGAAAAGGTACGTGAATATGCAAAGGAGCAGGACAGCGAGGTGTTTGTAATCTGCGCACAGATCGAGCAGGAAATTGCAGAGCTGGATGAGGATGAAAAGAAAATGTTTCTTGAAGA
>CALWBA010000180.1 GCA_944375815.1 uncultured Lachnospiraceae bacterium
GAACAGGATTCCTTATATTTTGGCCATTTTTTGAAAGTTGTGGATAACAAAACGCAGCAGATTTGTCTTAGGGGGATAATTCTGCGGAAACTCAAGGCTGAGTGTACCTTTACAAGGGCAGGTGAAAATGTTACACTTGTCATAGATAATCATCCCCGGTAAAAAACAGGCACATCCAGGGAACAGAAAAAGGACGTGCACTCTAAAAACAGTGCGCGCAGAGAGGGCAGGAAAACAGTATGAAGTTTCAAATTGTCAGCGACAGTTCATGTGATCTGCCGGACAGTTACGTCGAACAGTCCGGAATTACGATAGTTCCGTTCTATGTTTCCTTTGACGGAGAAAATTATATGAGAGAGCGGACGGATATTCCGGTACGCGAGTTTTATCAGCAGATGGCGGAGAAAAAAGGTATTTTTCCAAAGACTTCGATGCCGTCCATTGTTGATTACGGGGAGGCATTTCTTCCGTATGTGAAGCAGGGGATTCCTGTGATGTGCATTTGTCTGAATGCAGCATTCAGCGGTTCCATGCAGTCTGCCCGGACAGCGGCCCGGGAAATATGTGAAATGTATCCGGAAGCGAAGATCACAGTTTTGGATTCACGCGAGGCAACAGGTCTGCAGGGACTGCTTGTCAAGGAGGCGGTAGAACTTCGCGATGAGGGACGAACGATAGAGGAGGCAGAGCAGGCAATTCTGTCGATCAGGGAGACCGGCAGAATTTTCTTTACGGCAAACGATCTGGAATATCTGCAAAATGGAGGCAGAATCGGCAAGGCAGCAGCAATCGCAGGAAGCATGCTGAAGGTCAAGCCTCTTATCGGCTATGAACATGGAGAACTGGTTGCGGACGGCATCAGCAGAGGACGTAAAAAATCGCTTGTTAAAGCGATAGAAAATGCGAAGGAATATATCCGCAAGAACGGCATCAATCTGGATGAGTATCGCTTTGCTGCGGGGTGCGGGCTGGATCTGCAGGAGTTTGAAGAATTCCAGGAAATGGTTTTAAAAGAATTTGCAGAGTATGGCATCACGAAGGAGCGGATGGACTGCTTTCAGATCGGAGCGACAATCGGCGTTCATACAGGTCCCGGTCCGATCGGTGTGGGAATCCTGAAGCAGTGCAGCTAAGATGTAATACAGGAGGAATGGTCCATGAAGAAGATCAGACGGCTCCCGGATTCGGAACTGGATATTATGCTGGCACTCTGGGAAGGGCATCCCGATATGAGCCGCATGGACATTGAGACTGTGATAAACGGCAGTCCCAAGCGACAGCTTGCCCCAACTACAATTAATTCACTGCTGGCAAGACTGGAGCGGAAAGGCTTTGTTGCAGTTAAAAAGGCGGGGAGAAATAATCTATATACCCCGCTGATTTCTCAGGAAGAATACTGTCAGCAGGAGAGCAGGACGGTACTTGAGCGGCTGTATGCAAATTCTCTTGAGAATTTTGTCACATCGCTGTATAACGGCAGGACGATTGGAAGAGAAGATCTGGAGCGTCTGGACAAATTTCTGGAAGAGTTTGGGAAAGAGGAGCCGAACGAATAGAGATAACGGGGGTATCAGAGACCTCCGTATTTTTTAGTGAGGACAAAAAGAATGAAGAAGAAGATTTTGCTTTTGACAACAGGCGGAACTATCGCATCAGGGGAAATCGGCGGAGGGCTGGCACCGGTGCTTTCATCAGAAGATTTTCTGAAATATGTAAGGGAGTTCGAGGGAAAGTGCGAGCTTTTTCCCAAGGAAGTCTGCAGCATTGACAGTACAAACATGAGTCCGGAATACTGGCAGCTTCTGGTGCGCACGGTCAGAGATAACTACGATATGTATGACGCATTTCTTGTATGCCACGGTACGGATACGCTGGCGTACACTGCAGCGGCGCTTTCCTATATGATCCAGGATTCAGCAAAGCCGATCGTGCTGACCGGGGCTCAGAAATCGATTCTTTCGGAAATCACGGATGCGAGAAAGAATCTGCATGACAGCATTCTTTGTGCACTTGATGAAAAGAGCAGGGACGTAATCGTAGTATTTGATGGAAATATTATCGCAGGCACAAGGGCGAAGAAGACATCGACATTCAGTTATAATGCATTTTCCAGCATTAATTTTCCGGTACTCGGCAAGGTGCAGAACGATGCGGTGATTTATTATTTTGAGGAGAAAGAGCGCAAAGGCGGTGTGAAATTTTTTGAAAGACTGAATACACGGGTATTTCTGCTGAAGCTCACTCCGGGGATGAATGAGGAACTGATTCCGTATATCCTGAAGAAGTATGACTGCATTATTGTGGAGAGCTTCGGAGTGGGAGGTCTGCCGGATCATATCCTGAAAGCTTTTGAGAAGGAGATGGAGAAGTATCCTTCGTATGCCAAGATACTTGTTATGGCAACACAGGTAACATACGAGGGCAGCCAGATGGATACGTATGTGGTTGGACAGCAGGCAAAGAAAGCGCTTTCATTTCTTGAAACGTATGACATGACGCTCGAGGCCACGCTTGCAAAGCTGATGTGGATACTGGGACAGCAGATCCGGGATTACGGCGAAATCGAGCGGCTGTTCTATAAGAGAATCAATTACGACCTGTATCGGTCGGAGCAATAGAAAAAGTGAGGAGTACGAGTATGGCAGCAGGAGAGATGGTGATTTATTACTCACCCCAAAAGACAAAAGAGGCAGTGAAGTTAAAAGGCGTACTTATCCAGATGGGTGTGCGCATCCGCAATGTTACGCAGGAACAGGCGTATGAGAAAGTGGGATTTCTTGCAGGAGTGGATGGATTTGAAGAAGGGCAGAATACACAGGGCGATGGCGCGCAGGAAATGAAGCAGGAGCTTCTTATCATGAAGAACTTTACAGGACAGCGCATGGATGAACTGTTTCTGAGAATGAGAAAGGCAGGAGTGGGACGGATTCATTATAAGGCGGTACTGACAGAGTATAATGTGAACTGGACACTTCTGGACTTATACAGAGAAATCAAAAAAGAACATGAGGCAATGCAGGCTGGGCAGGCAGGAGAGAGAAATGGACAGAAAAGTTAATCTCACAGAAGGCCCGATTCTCAAAGGGCTTGCACAGCTCGCATTTCCGATCATGGGGACATCGCTGATTCAGATGGCGTACAACCTGACAGATATGATATGGATCGGCAGAGTCAGCAGCAATGCTGTGGCGGCGGTTGGAGCTGCCGGTATGTACATGTGGATGGCAAACGGTTTTGTGACAATCCCCAGGATGGGAGCACAGGTAAAGGCGGCGCATGCGCTCGGGGCAGGAAATGAAGAAAAAGCCAAGGATTATGCCCGGGCGGCTTTTCAGCTGGGAACGGTGATGTTCCTTCTGATCACAGCGATATATGTACTTGGCAACCGTCCTCTGATCGGATTCTTTAAATTGAATCAGGAAAGCGTGATCAGAGATGCCAGGGCGTACCTGATTATCGTAGGTCTGGGCATGGTATTCTCATTCATGAATCAGATCTTTACCGGTATCTTTACTGCTCTGGGAATGAGCCTTGTGACGTTCCGGTCCACATTTGTCGGGCTGGGAGCCAATATTGTTCTGGATCCTCTTTTTATTTTTGGATTGGGTCCGGTTCCGGAGCTTGGAGTTGCCGGAGCGGCACTTGCCACTGTGCTGGCACAGAGTATTGTGTTTTTCATGTTCTTAAGAAATGCGGGAAAGACGACTCTGATTTTTTCAGGCCTGAATCTGAAAAAGAAAAGCCGCAGGCAGGATGTGCTTGATGTGGTGCGGATAGGGCTTCCTGTAGCGGTACAGAACACGATTTTTTCAAGTCTGTCTATGATTATTGCCCGGCTCGTAGCAGGATGGGGCGATTCCGCTGTTGCAGTGCAGAAAGTCGGCAGTCAGATAGAGTCGATTTCCTGGATGATGGCGGATGGATTTGCCACAGCGGTCAATGCCTTCGTAGCCCAGAATCACGGGGCCGGAAAGAAGGAGAGGATTCGCAGGGGATATTTTACCGCTCTGGGCCTGATGGCAGCGTGGGGACTCTTTACGAGTACACTGCTGATCGCGTTTCCGGAATTCTTCTTCCGGATTTTTATCACAGAAAAGGATGTATTGCCGATGGGAGTAGACTATCTGCGCATTCTTGGGCTGTCGCAGCTCTTTATGTGCATTGAAAGCACATCTGCGGGAGCGTTCCAGGGACTTGGAAAACCCCTTCCGTCAACTGTAACAGGTGTACTGGGAAATGCGGCACGTATCCCGATGGCGATTGCATTTTCCGCAACGGTACTGGGACTTAACGGTATCTGGTGGAGCATCAGTATCTCAAGCATTGCAAAGGGAATCGTTGTGACCGTATGGTTCTGGTTCGTACTGCGAAGCTATATGAAATCCCGCCTGGAGGCGGCACGATGAGAAGAGTAATCGGATTTACTGCAGAGAGGCAGGATGATCAGAGCAGTCTGGAGACGCTTCTTCGGAAACGTATGGGGCTTACGCGTGCACAGATTCGGAGGGCAAAGTTCACTGAGAACGGCATTACTGTAAACGGCAGGCGGCATCGTGTGACCGATATGGTACAGGCGGGGGATCTGATTCAGGTCCTGCTGGAGGACGTTACGGTACCGCGCACTGAGACTGCAGAAAGCTGGGAAGATCTGAGGATTCTGTATGAAGATGAAGATGTGCTTGCTGTCTGCAAACCTTCGGGCCTGACTTGCCATCCGGCTCATGGGCATTTCAGAGATACGCTTGCAAACCAGACTGCGGCTTATCTTGCCGCAAAAGGAGAGAACTGTGCCGTTCGGGAGGTTGGACGTCTTGACAGAGATACATCCGGAATTGTAGTGACGGCAAAGAATCAGACTTCTGCTGCGCGCCTTGCAGCTCAGCGGGAAGACGGACGTATGAGAAAGCTGTATCTTGCGGCGGCAGAGGGGGTGTTTGGCGAAAAACAGGGCTGCATCCGGATGCCGATTACTCCGGATGAGAATGAACTAAATAAAATGACCGTGCAAAATAAAGGGAAAATGGCTGTGACGCATTACCGGGTCATCGATCAAAAAGAAGAGGCGGCACTGGTGTGCTGCCGGCTGGAGACCGGCCGGACGCATCAGATCCGTGTGCATATGGCTGCTATGGGCCATCCGCTTCTCGGGGATACCATTTACGGAAAAGGAAATCTGACAGGAAGCAGGCTGGGGCTTCATGCGGCGGTGCTGCAGTTTGTTCAGCCTTTTACAGGAAAACAGATCTGCCTGGCGGCAGAGTTTACAGATGCACCGGCATTTGGAACAATTGACACAGAGACCATACGGCGGATACTTGCGCCGGATTGGGAGAGATAAGAGCAGGAGGATAAGAGAAAATGGGAATGGCTGTTGCCACACTGAAAAAAGGTGAGGGACGCACGCTGAAGGCGGGCGGTGCATGGATATTTGACAATGAAATTGCGAGTATTCTTGGAAGATTTGAGGATGGAGATATTGTGCTGGTGCATGACTTCGACGGCTATCCGATGGGACGCGGATTCATTAATCGGAAATCAAAGATACGAATTCGTATGATGACCAGAAATATTGATCAGGAGATCGATGACGATTTTCTCATGCAGCGAGTAAGAGATGCCTGGGAATACAGGAAAAAAGTGACAGATACATCAAGCTGCCGTCTGATCTTCGGAGAGGCGGATTTCCTGCCGGGCTTTGTGGTGGATAAGTTTTCCGATGTATTGGTTGTGCAGTCACTCGCGCTTGGAATTGACCGGTATAAAGAGAAACTTGTGGATATGATCCGTCAGGTGCTTGCGGAGGATGGCATTGTAATCCGCGGCGTATATGAACGCAGCGATGCAAAGGTCAGAAGCCAGGAGGGTATGGAGAGAATCAAGGGCTTTATCGGAGATCCGTTTGATACACTCGTAGAGATTGAGGAAAATAATGTGAAATATCAGGTGGATGTAGAGGACGGACAGAAGACAGGGTTCTTCCTGGATCAGAAGTATAACCGGCTGGCGATTCAGAAACTCTGCCGCGGTGCAAAAGTGCTCGACTGCTTTACACATACAGGATCGTTTGCGCTGAACGCAGGGATCGCAGGAGCAAAGAGTGTGCTCGGCGTCGATGCGTCAGAGCTGGGCGTGCATCAGGCGGAAGAGAACGCCAAACTTAATAATCTTTCTGACAGAGTCAGGTTTTTGTGTGCGGATGTATTTGAGCTTCTGCCGGAACTGGAGAGAAAGGGAGAAAAATTTGATGTAATAATTCTCGATCCCCCGGCATTTACAAAGTCGAGAAGCTCGGTGAAGAATGCAGTCAAAGGATACAGGGAGATCAACCTGCGCGCAATGAAACTGTTAAAGGACGGCGGATATCTCGCAACGTGTTCGTGTTCGCACTTTATGACGTATGAGCTGTTTACCCAGACGATCGGGCAGGCGGCACACAATGTACACAGACGCCTTCGTCAGATCGAGTACAGGACGCAGGCACCGGATCACCCGATTTTATGGGCGGCGGATGAGTCATATTATCTGAAATTCTATATCTTCCAAGTATGTCAGGAGAAATAAGGAGGCGGCGCCATGACACACGAAGAATTGCAGAAGAAAGGTGCGCTGTATGTGGAACGCGTTATGGATGGCTTTGAGCGGTATGCATCGAAGGTCGTACATATGGGAGAGCGCGAGGCAGCTGCATATATGCGCAGACTGAAAGAAGAGAACGGCGCTGACGGCGCATATCTCGATTTCTATTATCACTTCCTCGACGATGATGCGAAGCAGAGAGTGCTCTCGGTGCTCAATGAGGATCAGCAGGAATATATACGCGGACTGGACGGCGGCGGAGAACTGATTTATCCGCTGACGGAAGAACTTATTGATATTGCGGCACGGCTGAACGATCGGGAGATGCTTTTCTGCACCGTATACTTTACAAAAGAGCCATGTACGCTGTGGGGGAATTATAAGCAGGAATATGTGATTTTTACACAGAAATGATCTGTAAAATTATTGTCGAAGAAAGTGACTTATGCTATACTCTATAGTTGAGCAAAAAGGAAAAACTAAGAATTCAGGAGGAGCTATGGGTAAGAGAAATGATATTCATAAGGTATTAATTATTGGTTCCGGTCCTATCATCATTGGTCAGGCATGTGAGTTCGATTATTCCGGAACTCAGGCATGCAAGGCTCTGCGCAAGCTGGGCTATGAGATTGTTCTGGTAAACTCCAATCCGGCGACCATTATGACAGACCCGGGTATCGCGGATGTGACATACATCGAACCGCTGAACGTGGAGCGCCTGGAGCAGATCATTGCAAAGGAGCGCCCGGATGCGATTCTGCCAAACCTTGGCGGACAGTCCGGACTGAATCTGTGCTCTGAACTTTCAGAGGCAGGTATTCTGGAGAAATATGATGTAAAGGTTATCGGCGTGCAGGTAGATGCGATTCAGAGAGGTGAGGACCGCATCGAGTTCAAGAAGACAATGAACCGACTTGGGATTGAGATGGCTCGAAGCGAGGTTGCATACTCTGTAGACGAGGCGCTGAAAATTGCTGATGAACTGGGGTATCCGGTTGTTCTTCGTCCCGCATACACTATGGGCGGCGCAGGCGGCGGACTGGTATATAATGTAGAGGAATTAAAGACTGTCTGCGCAAGAGGTCTTCAGGCAAGTCTCGTAGGACAGGTATTAGTTGAGGAATCTATTCTCGGCTGGGAGGAGCTGGAGCTTGAGGTAGTCCGTGACTCCAAAAATAATATGATCACGGTATGCTTCATCGAGAATATTGACCCGCTGGGTGTGCACACAGGAGATTCCTTCTGCTCTGCTCCGATGCTGACAATTTCTGAAGATGTACAGGCAGAGCTGCAGAGACAGGCATATAAGATTGTAGAGGAAGTACAGGTTATCGGCGGAACAAACGTACAGTTTGCTCATGATCCGGTGAGCGGAAGAATTATCGTTATTGAGATTAACCCCAGAACTTCCCGGTCTTCAGCACTTGCATCCAAGGCAACCGGTTTCCCGATTGCGCTTGTATCCGCTATGCTTGCATCCGGACTGAATCTGGATGAGATTCCGTGCGGCAAATACGGTACACTGGATAAATATGTTCCGGACGGAGATTACATCGTAATTAAATTCGCACGCTGGGCATTTGAGAAGTTCAAAGGTGTCGAGGATAAACTGGGAACACAGATGCGCGCAGTAGGCGAGGTTATGAGCATCGGCAAGACCTACAAAGAAGCATTCCAGAAGGCTATTCGAAGCCTGGAGACAGGACGATACGGTCTGGGATGGGCAAAGGACTTCCACGACAAGACAAAAGAAGAGCTTCTGAATATGCTTGTTGTGCCGACCAGTGAGCGTCAGTTTATCATGTATGAGGCCCTCAGAAAGGGTGCTACGGTTGAGGAACTTCATAATCTTACAAAAATTAAGGACTACTTCATCGAACAGATGAAGGAACTTGTAGAGGAAGAGGAACTGCTTCTTGAATACAAGGGAGAAGTGCCTCCGTCAGGCGTATTAAAGACAGCAAAACTTGACGGTTTCTCTGATAAATATTTAAGCCAGATTCTCTCTGTTTCAGAGGAGAGCATCAGAAACGCAAGAATCTCAGCAGGTATAGAGGAAGCGTGGGAGGGTGTACACGTAAGCGGTACCGAAGACAGCGCTTATTATTACTCCACCTACCATGTAAAGGATGAAAGTCCGGCAAGTTCAAGCAAGAATAAGATTATGATTCTGGGCGGAGGACCAAACCGTATCGGTCAGGGTATCGAATTCGACTACTGCTGCGTACATGCGGCGCTGGCTCTGAAGAAGGCAGGATTTGAGACTATTATCGTAAACTGCAATCCGGAGACTGTATCCACAGACTATGATACCTCCGATAAACTGTATTTCGAGCCTCTGACTCTGGAGGATGTGCTTGCAATCTATAAGAAGGAGCAGCCTCTGGGCGTGATCGCACAGTTTGGAGGACAGACACCGTTAAATCTCGCAGCAGAGCTCGAAAAATACGGCGTGAAGATTCTCGGAACCTCCCCGGCGGTTATCGATATGGCTGAAGACCGTGATCAGTTCCGCGCAATGATGGACAAGCTCGGCATTCCTATGCCGGAGGCAGGTATGGCTGTCAACGTGGATGAGGCGCTTGCGATTGCTGACAAGATCGGTTATCCGGTTATGGTTCGCCCGTCCTACGTACTGGGCGGACGCGGCATGGAGGTCGTATATGATCCTGAAAACCTGAAGATTTATATGGAAGCCGCAGAAGGCGTAACTCCTGACAGACCGATTCTGATTGACCGTTTCTTAAAGCACGCAATGGAGTGCGAAGCAGATGCAATCAGTGATGGAAATCATGCATATGTTCCGGCAGTTATGGAGCATATTGAGCTTGCCGGTGTACATTCCGGAGACTCCGCATGTATCATTCCGTCCTTAAATATCTCTGAGGAAAACCTGGAGACAATTAAGGAATATACAAAGAAGATCGCAGAGGAGATGCATGTACGCGGACTGATGAATATGCAGTACGCGATCGAAAACGGCAAGGTTTATGTGCTTGAGGCAAACCCGAGAGCATCCAGAACAGTTCCGCTTGTATCCAAGGTATGCGCAATCTCCATGGTTCCTCTTGCAACCGAGATTATTACTTCTGAGTTTACGAAAGCTCCGTCTCCGCTCGAGGGATTGAAGGAGAAAAAGATTTCTCACTACGGTGTGAAGGAAGCTGTATTCCCGTTCAATATGTTCCCGGAGGTAGACCCGATTCTCGGACCGGAGATGCGTTCTACCGGAGAGGTTCTGGGACTTGCAAAGACAGCCGGAGAGGCATATTTTAAAGCACAGGAAGCTACCAAGAGCAAGCTGCCGCTGTCCGGAACCGTGCTGATCAGTGTCGGCGACCGTGACAAGGGTGATCTGATTGAGGTTGCCAAGCTGTTCGATGAGGCTGGCTTTAAGATCATCGCTACGGGACACACGAAGGAGATGATCGAGAGCGTGGGTATCCATGCGGAGTACATCTGCAAGATGTCTGAGGGACGTCCGAATATCTATGATATCATTACAAACGGTAAAGTTGATCTCGTAGTGAATACCCCGAAGGGAGACGAGGATGGTCCGGATGACAGCTATGTGCGGAAGGCATGCATTAAGAGCCGTGTACCGTATCTGACAACAATGGCAGGTGCGCTGGCAAGTGCAAATGGAATTCTGACTGTTCAGAAACAGGAGAGCAAAGAAGTGGTATCCTTACAGGAACTGCACAGCCATATTCAGTAAATAGATAAAGGAAAAGCCCCTGCGGCAATGAGCATAGCGCTCGCCGCAGGGGCTTTTGTAAGGTATCAGATATCATTGAAGGTTCCGATCATATCTTTGATTGTCTGCATGTGATTGTCAGTACGGATAACATTCTGTGCACATTCAAGAAGTTCATTACTGATTTCTTCGTAATTATCCAGATTTTCAATGCCCTGTTTGTATCTCAGCTGGTGTTCCAGACTTGCCCAGAAGTCCATACCGATCGTACGGATCTGAATTTCGGCACGCATCATGGTTTTGCCGCTTGAGAAGAAGACAGGTATGTCCACGATCATATGGTAGCTTCGGTAACCGTTCGGCTTGGGGTTCTTGATATAGTCACGGATCTCAACCACAGTAATATCGTCCTGGTCTGAGAGCAGTTTTGCAATCGCGTAAATATCGTTGATGAACGAACAGATTACACGGACACCGGCAACATCATGCAGCTTCGTACGGATATTTTCCTCGTTAAATTCATAGCCGAGCTTTTTAAGCTTATTGTAGATACTGACCGGAGATTTAATTCTCGATTTGATCGAGGAAATGGGATTACGCTTGTACGTCGCAGAGAATTCATCATCCAGCACTTCCAGCTTTGTGCGGATCTCACGGACAGTACAGCGGTACATCATCATCAGGTCATTGAATTTTTTTGTATTCTGGATAAACTGTTCAGGGCTGACGGAATAATTCAGCCACGGCATTTCATTTTCCATGGTATCCCACCTTTTTTCTTATTGTAGTTGGTCTTATTATACGACAGAAACAAGATGAGGTAAAGCAAAAAACGTTGTGAAAAACAGCAGCGGACAGTATAATAGAAATCACAGGAGGAATTTTCGCATGTCAATTTTCAGAAAGAAAGAAAAAAAGCATATGCCCGCATTTGATTTAAAGGAGTATCAGCCGGTTATCCGCGCAAGTATCTGCACAGGAGAGAAGGTTGCGGGATTTCGCAGCAGGGAGAGCGGGAAATTCGAGGAGGTTGTTATGATTGCCACAGCGCATGACCTGGATGAGTTCTGCCGTACTTACGGGATTACAGAGAAAGACATTAAGAAGGAGTGGTAAGAACGGATGGAGAAACATGAGAAAAGTAAGGTAGTGCTGCTGCCGTGCGCCGCATATGATGGAGAAGAGATTTATCGGCTGCTGAAGGACGGGCTTTCAATGCTCGGAGGCATCGGCAGTCTGATAGGAAAGCAGGAGAAGATTCTGCTAAAGCCGAATCTGGTCAGAAAAGCCGAGGTTGAACGCGCAGTTATCACACACCCCGAGGTTATGGGGGCGCTGGCCCGCATTCTGCGCGAGGAGGGATATGAGCATATTGTCTGCGGCGACTCATGCGGCATAGGTACTGCGAACAAGACGATGGCAGGCACAGGAATGGAAAAACAGATGGAGAAGTACAGGATTCCTGTAACGGATTTTTCCCGCCCGGCAAAAGTCGATTATCCGCAGGGACATCAGGCAAAGCAGTTTGTGCTGGCACAGGACGTGCTCGATGCGGACGCAATCATCAATGTCTGCAAAATGAAAACACACGCTCTTGAACGTGTAACCGGAGCGGTTAAAAATATGTACGGATGCGTCTGCGGTCTGCAGAAGGCAAAAGGTCACACCATTTATCCAAATGCGGATAGCTTTGCAAGAATGCTGATTGATCTCAATCAGATGTTAAAGCCGCGGCTATATATCATGGACGGTATTGTTGCGATGGAAGGCAACGGTCCCACTTCAGGCGATCCGGTGCAGATGGGCATAATACTGCTTTCATCAGATCCGATTGCGCTTGATGCAGTGTTCTGCAATCTGGTGCATCTGGATCCGCAGCTGGTTCCTACAAATGTGCATGGGATGCAGTATGGGCTGGGCACATGGAAAGCCGAAGAGATTCTGCTGTACACTCCGGATGGAGAGATTACAATGGAGGAGGCAGTACAGAAATACGGCAATCCGGCGTATCGCGTAGACCGTGAGAGATACAGAAAAAATATCTGGAGCGCTCTTCGAGTACTCAGAATTTTTCAGAAAAAGCCATACATTGTGGAAGAAAAATGCCGCCGCTGCGGTATCTGTGTTGAGAGCTGCCCGGTGGAGGGCAAGGCAGTTACGTTTAAAAACGGCAGGACGAATATTCCGGTGTACAATTACCGTAAATGCATTCGATGCTTCTGCTGTCAGGAGATGTGCCCGCATAAGGCAATAAAAGTAAAATAATAACTATAAATGAGCAAATATCGAATTTTGCACAAACTTATCCCACAAACTTAAAAGCTTCTTCGAATGAGGCACTGCTTTTTATGAGGCGGTACA
>CALWBA010000181.1 GCA_944375815.1 uncultured Lachnospiraceae bacterium
ACCATTAAAAATGGAGGTGACAGGATGGATGAATCAATGGAAACTTATCGCAATCAGTTAGCTCAAAAATTCCATATGTGCCGTCCTGCTTTATGTGCGATTGGAGATGAAACACGTCAATTAATTATTCGTGTTTTAATTGAGAATTGCGGAAAAGGCGGTTTACGTGTAGGAGAAATTCAAAACAGTACGAATATTTCCCGTGCGGCGGTGTCCCATCATCTGAAAATTCTCAAAGATGCAGGCATTATAAATGTTAGACACGAAGGCACAAAAAATTTCTATTATCTGGATTCTGGAAGCAGCAGTTTACTGGCTGTATCGGAACTTTTCCATAACGCTATAGAACTAATGAAACAATGTCCCGTGCATAAGGAGGAAAACATATGAATATCTATAAAATAATTTTCAGCCCTACTGGAGGTACAGATAAAGTTGCCAATCAATTTGCGCAGGCATTTGACCAGGAAGTAAAAACAATAGATTTGACCGATTCTGCAACAGATTTTCATCAAATCTCAATAGCAGAAGATGATATATGCATTGTTGCCGTCCCTTCTTTCGGCGGCCGAGTTCCGACAATTGCAGCGGAACATTTGGAAAAGATAACAGGAAACGGTGCAAAAGCAATTTTGATTGCAGTTTTTGGAAACCGTGCTTATGATGATACGTTACTTGAGTTAAAAACAATACTGACGAATGGCGGATTCCGCTGCGCAGCAGCTGTTGCTGCTGTTGCAGAACATTCTATCATGCATCAGTTTGCACAGGCACGTCCGGACAAAAAAGATCTGGAAGAACTATCTCGATTTGCTAAACAAATACGTCAGCGTATTGAGGAAAACCGGATACCAGAAGAGCTGATTCTTCCCGGAAATCATCCATATCGGGAATATAACGGGGTGCCTATAAAGCCGGTTGCAAAAAAGAACTGTACAAAATGCGGATTGTGTGCAAAAAAATGTCCTGTTCAAGCAATTCCTCTGAACAATCCATCCGAAACAGATTATAAAAAATGTATTAGCTGTATGCGCTGTGTCAGCATTTGTCCTACTCATTCACGGAAAGTAAATAAAATTCTGACGACTATTGCTGCATATAAGATGAAAAAAAGTTGTAGTGAGCGCAAGGCAAATGAACTGTTTATCGGAGTATAATTATTGCTTTGTTATGGCAGCAATTTCTTGTGCTACTTCCGCTGCACTCTTCCCAGAGGTATTTATTTTTATTGTGTTTAATTTCTGATACAGGGGGATCCGCTGTATGCTTCGCTCGATCACATCAGGAGTACGAATACCTGCAGCTACATCCTTTTGTAAGCGTTGAACCAGTTCCTGCTCTGAACAAGTCAGAGATACAGATATGATACGGCAGTCAGCGGTGTCGAGGCAGGAAACGATTGCGTCAATAATGGATTGTTCGTGCATTACCCAACAAAAAATAACATTTTTATAGGCAGAACACTTGAGAAAGTTATTCAATACCGCACAAATATTTTGTAAGACCATTTTTTTTGTTTCAGCGGTAACTTGAAATGGGCTGGAATCCCAGCACCAATCCCCATCTAGGAATACGCTGTCAGGTAATTTATGCTTTAAGATTTGGCTAACGGTACTTTTACCAATTCCCATAGTACCGCCAATGATAAACAAATTTTTCATGTAAATTCTCTCCAATATATAATTTGCTGCGTTCCAAGCAAGTATAGCATAAATATATCGGACAAACCACCCGTTATTACTACCTTGGCGAGCCGAGCATCGCCAAGGAAACACTTCCATGACTGTACGGATTTGATAGACAATCTTGTCTGCTTTATGAAACGCAGCTTTTTCTCACATTAGTGAACCGCCAATTCGGAGTATTGTCATACATCTTCCAGAAGAATATTGATGAGTTTATTTGCGGAATGTTGTGCGGACTGGGATTACTGTTTGAATTTATTGGGTTTTACAACAATAACCATGATGTTACGCTCAAAGAAAGGAAAAAGGCTTTTGCAAAGGCTGTTCTTGAAAAGAAGCTGCATTTTTAAAGACAGAATACAGCAGAAAACGGAGGAAAACAATTTGAATTTTATATATGGCACTGCAGAGACAGAGTATTTGAAAAGTAAAGATAAAGTTCTGGGAGAGATTATTGATAAAGTCGGACATATAGAACGTGAGACGGATCCGGATCTGTTTTCGTCTGTTGTTCATCATATTGTGGGACAGCAAATATCTACAAAGGCGCAGACTACCATCTGGAAGCGGATACGCGAAGAGCTTGGAAATGTGAATGCACAGAATATTTCGAAGGCAGGTATGGAAAAGCTGCAGTCATTTGGAATATCGTTTCGCAAGGCAGCGTATATTATGGAGTTTGCCGAAAAGGTGCAGACAGGTGAATTTAACCTGCAGCGCATTCCTCAGATGTCTGATGAGGAGGCTGTCCGGGCACTTGTATCTCTCAAAGGCATTGGAGTGTGGACAGCGGAAATGATTCTGCTGTTCTGTCTGCAGCGCCCTGATATTTTCAGCTATGACGATCTGGCTATTCAGCGCGGACTGCGCATGACATATCATCACAGAAAAATTGACCGGAAACTGTTTGAAAAGTACCGCAGGCGCTATAGCCCATACTGCAGTACTGCAAGCCTCTATCTCTGGGCCGTAGCGGGCGGAGCTGTTGAGGGTATGAGGGATTATGCGCCTAAGAAAAAGTGAACAGACCATTTTCCGGCGATTTTAGCTGCAAAGCATTCTATACAAACCCTGAATTCTGCGCTATAATACTTAGATATCACAAGGAAAAGGATGAGACAGATATGACCGATACGACATACAGAAACGAAACAGTCTTTCTGGATAAAATTCTCGAAAAGCTGAAAAAAAGGCTTTCTGAGGTCTCTCAGGACATTTATGAGGGACAGAAGGACATAGAAAATATGCACGAATACTACTGGGAAAGCTACACGGAGATGGATGAGTACGGATATGAGAACTTTGATAATCAGCAGGCGCTTTTTCAGCAGATGCATGCAAATGAGGAGAAGCTTCTGTTCAGACATCGGCTTAAAAGAATGCTGGATTCTCCTTACTTCGGGAGAGTGGATTTTTTATATGCCGGAGATGATGAATCTGAGCGTTTTTATATTGGTATTGGAAATTTTGCCGAACGTACAGGGGCTGTGCCGCTAATCTACGACTGGAGAGCGCCGGTGAGCGGATTGTTTTATGATTATGATCAGGGAGAAGCCTCATATGAAGCTCCCGGAGGTACAATGGAGGGAGAGATTACATCCAAGTGGCAGTACAAAATACGGGATGGGAAGATGGTCTATGCTTTCGAGAGTGATATGAAGATCGATGACGAGATCCTGCAGCAGGAACTCGGAAGCAGCGGAGACGTGCAGCTGAAAAATATTGTACGAACCATTCAGCGGGAACAGAATGCAATCATTCGAAATACGAAAGACCGCATACTGGTTATTCAGGGAGCGGCAGGAAGCGGAAAGACATCGGTTGCCCTCCATAGAATTGCCTACCTTCTGTACCATGACCGCAGCACTCTGAAGTCCTCAGATATCCTGATTCTGTCACCGAACAGTGTATTTTCGGACTATATTTCTCATATTTTGCCCGAACTTGGCGAGGAGCCGATTCGTGAGATGAGCTTTGACCTTTTTGCATACCGGGAGCTGAGGGAGGCAGTGGAAGACTGTGAGGACAGGTACAACCATATTGAACGAATGCTCTCCGGAATGAGCCGGGAGGAACTTCTAAGATTCCACAGGAAACAGTCGGAAGACTTTGTGGGAGAGACAGAGATGTTTCTTGCGCTGCTGGAGGACGAGCTGATGAACTTCCGGAAGCTGGAATTTAAGGGATTTGAGAAAACGGAGCAGGAGCTTATTGATCTGTTCTATTTTAAATTTCAGGATCACCCGCTGCTTGCCAGAATGGATGCGGTAGCAGAGTATGTGATTGACGAATATGAAACGCTTCGCGACAAGACTGTTTCAGATGAGGAACGGCAGGAAATTCTGGACAAATTTTACAGAATGTATGAGACAACAGACTTATATGTACTGTATAACCGTCTGTTGGAGAACTGCGGCTATCCGGTACTGCCGGACGTTCCCCAAGAGAAGCGTACGCTCTCCTATGAGGATGTTTTCCCCATGCTCTATCTGAAATATCGTCTCTGGGGTAAAGGCGCCAGAAGAAATATTCGCCATCTGGTAGTAGACGAGATGCAGGATTATTCATACCTGCAGTATACCATTCTGAAAGGGCTGTTTGACTGTAAAATGACCATACTCGGCGATTGGGCACAGACAATGGATGGAGAGACCCAGGATGTACTGCAGTTTCTGCCCCGGATTTTCGGAAAGGATATCCGCAAAATTGTTATGAAAAAGAGCTACAGAAATACGGCAGAGATTGCTTCTTACGCCTGTGCAATTACGGGTGTGGAAGATCTGGAGCTTTTTGAGCGCCATGGGGAACCGGTTGCGGAGCTGAGTATGAAAAGCCTGGAGGAGGCTGTGCAAATGGCACTTGAAAAACTGAATTCTTTCCGTGGACATAAGGAGACATCAGCGATTCTTGCGATGACTGAGGGTGAGGCGAAGGAGATCTGTAGGCTGTTGAGCAGACAGAGCATTCCATACAGCTATATTGACCGCGACAGTTCATCGTTTTGCAAGGGGCTTACGGTTACGACTTTTTATCTTGCCAAAGGTCTGGAATTTGATCAGGTTGCATGTATTTACAGGAAAGGCGGAGGTACACTTCTGCGCCAGGCCAGATATATCTGCGCAACCCGGGCGCTGCATGAGCTTGTAATGTGCGAATATGAAGGGCAGGAGACAGAAAAATGATGCA
>CALWBA010000182.1 GCA_944375815.1 uncultured Lachnospiraceae bacterium
AAGACCTTCCACGCTTACCATTTCTAATGTATTCCGTTCTGATTCTTTTCTCACCAACATACTTTTCACCTCTATATCATTATATCAAAAAAAGCCAGCTAATGCTGACCTTTTTTGACAGTCTGAACTGCCGCATCTCTGCGGCAGTCCGTTACAGATTAAATTTGTGCTTCTGATCCGATACCCGAAGTCTCGCCATTGCTCTTGCCAGCGTAGCCTGGGTTCTGTAATACTGCATCTGGCTCTGCTTCTGACGAAGTTTTTCCTCCGCCATCTCTTTTGCCTCCTGAGCACGCTTTCTGTCAATATCTTCAGGGCGCTCCGCGCTCAGAACAAGGACAGTCACACGATTGTTGATGATCTGTGCAAATCCCGCACTCACAGCAGCAATGTGCCACGTGCCGTCCTCAGTCTGAAATCTCATTTCACCGGGCACGAGCGCCATCATCATATCCTCATGGTGAGCCAGAACAGCTTTTTCGCCGTCCTTCTGCGGAAATACAATAATCTTTCCTCTGCCCTCATAGAAGACCTTGTCGCTCGCCACAATTCGTAAACCAAAACTATTTGACGCCATGTCTGCTCACTCCTAACAGCTTATGCATTCTGTGATTTTGCCTTCTCGATCACATCATCAATGGTGCCCACATTAAAGAACGCCCACTCCGGATACTCATCCATTTCACCGTCCACAATCGCTTTAAATCCGCGGATTGTCTCTTTAAGCGGCACATACTTGCCCGGAATTCCGGTAAACGTCTCTGCCACATGGAACGGCTGAGATAAGAATCTCTGAATCTTTCTGGCACGGTATACAGTAAGTTTATCCTCTTCTGAGAGTTCCTCCATACCCAGAATTGCGATGATATCCTGCAGTTCCTTATACTTCTGCAGCGTCTCCTGCACGCGTCTGGCAGTGTCATAATGCTCCTGTCCTACAACATCCGCTTCCAGAATACGTGAACTGGACTCCAGCGGATCTACAGCAGGATAAATACCCTGTTCTACAATCTTTCTGGAAAGTACCGTATTGGCATCCAGATGTGCAAACGTTGTCGCCGGTGCCGGGTCAGTAAGGTCATCGGCAGGAACGTAAACCGCCTGCACAGATGTTACGGAACCGTTCTTTGTGGATGCAATTCTCTCCTGCAGCTCTCCGACTTCAGTTGCCAGTGTAGGCTGATAACCAACGGCGGACGGCATACGTCCGAGAAGTGCGGATACCTCAGAACCGGCCTGCACAAAACGGAAAATGTTATCAATGAACAGCAGCACGTTCTGGTGCTCCACATCACGGAAATACTCTGCCATTGTAAGGCCTGTTTCCGCTACGCGCATACGGGATCCCGGCGGCTCATTCATCTGTCCGAACACCAGCGCCGTTTTGTCAAGAACTCCCGACTCCTTCATCTCTGTCCAGAGATCGTTTCCCTCACGGGAACGCTCTCCGACTCCGGTGAAGATAGAATATCCGCCGTGCTCTGTCGCGATATTTCTGATCAGCTCCTGAATCAGGACTGTCTTTCCTACACCTGCACCGCCGAACAGACCGATCTTACCGCCCTTTGCATACGGTGCAAGCAGGTCAATTACTTTGATGCCGGTCTCCAGTATTTCCACAACCGGGCTCTGATCCTCGAAAGACGGAGGATCTCTGTGAATAACCCAGTGCTCCTCACCGTCAAGCTGCTCTCCATTGTCAATTGTCTGTCCCAGCACGTTGAAAAGCCGTCCCAGTGTTTTCTCACCGACCGGAACTGCGATTCCTTTTCCGGTTGCTGTAACTTCCATGTCACGGTGCAGTCCCTCGCTGGCCGACAGCATGATGCATCGCACCGTGTTGTTGCCGAGGTGCTGCGCAACCTCCATTACGCATTTCTTTCCGCCGTTTTCGACTTCAAGGGCATCTTTGATAAACGGAAGGTCACGGTCCTCAAATTCTACGTCTACGACAGGTCCCATGACCTGTACGATCTTACCTTTTTTCATAGTGAATCTTCCTCTCGATTTCTTCTGATTGCTTATTTTGCCTTGCTTTTCTGTGCCCTGGCTCCGCTGATGACCTCGGTGATTTCCTGGGTAATTGCAGTCTGGCGGGCACGGTTATACATGATGGAAAGGTCGTGGAGCATTTCTCCGGCGCTCTTCGTCGAGGATTCCATTGCCATCATACGGGAATTGTGCTCGCTGGAATACGATTCAACCAGACATGCATAAATCATACCAATGACATAATTCGGCACCAGCGAATTTAAGACTTCATCTGCCGATGGGCTCATTTCAATCAGCTCGTTGTGCATACCCGCGATGTTGGCAAGCTCCTTTCTGTGGAACGTTGCCTTCTTAAGCGGCAAAAGCTGCAGCATCCGCGGCTCCATCGCCACGGCACTGTCCATCTCAGTAAAAATGATATGAATCTCGTCGAGCTCTCTGTTCCGGTACAGCCCGATCATGCGCTCTCCGATACTTCTGGCACGGTGCAGTGTCGGGTTCTGTACCGTATAGCGAAATGAAGTGTCCACATCCGCATTCTTTTTAGCGAAATAGTGACGTCCCAGCTCACCGAGCACAAACAGTTTGTGTTCTCCCGGCTTTGCCATCTGCTCTTCCGCTATCTTCAGAATATTGTGGTTGTACGCTCCGGCAAGACCCTTATCTCCCGTGATCACGATATAACCGATCTTCTTGTCCTTCTCCTCCTTTTGGGAGGACTCGGTCTCAAAATAAATATGTTCAATGTCCGGCACGTGCCTTAAAACACGCCCGATGGCATCCTGCATGGCAAAGTAATACGGCTCAGTATCTTTTAAGATTTTCTGCGCTCGCTTCATCTTGGACGAAGAAATCATATACATTGCATTTGTGATTTTCATGGTATCCCGGATGCTCTTCATTCGATCCTGGATTTCTCTCATATTTGCCATATCAACACCCGCTTCAATTCTTCTCTTTGTATTCCTTTGCCGCGTTTACGATTGCTTCCACAAGCTCATCTGTGAGTACTTTCTTTTCCTCAATTTCATCAATGAGTTCCTTATGGGTGTCCGCCATCCACTCAAGCATTCCCATCTGGAAGCTCTTGATTCTGCGGATCTCCACATCAAGGAAAACCTTGTGTGTTGCCGCTACAAGCGTGATAACCTGCTCAGGCATAGACAGCGGATTGCACAGCGGCTGCTTCAGCAGTTCCATCAGTCCTCTGCCGTACTGCAGCTGTTCCTTTGTAGCGTCATCCAGATCAGAACTGAACTGAGTGAACACTTCCATCTCACGGAACTGAGCCAGGTCGATACGGATGCTTCCGCTTGCCTTCTTCATTGCCTTCGTCTGTGCCGCACCGCCGACACGCGATACAGAAAGACCTACGTTGACTGCAGGACGAGTACCTGCAAAGAACAGATCACTCTCCAGGAAAATCTGTCCATCCGTGATGGAAATAACGTTCGTCGGTATGTATGCGGAAACGTCTCCTGCCTGCGTCTCAATAATCGGCAGCGCAGTAATAGATCCGCCTCCTGCCTCCTCGCTTAATCGGCTGGAACGCTCCAGAAGTCTGGAATGAAGATAGAATACGTCTCCCGGATAAGCCTCACGTCCCGGAGAACGTTCCAGAAGAAGTGAAAGTGCACGATATGCAACCGCATGCTTGGAAAGATCATCATATACGATCAGCACATCTTTTCCTTTATACATAAAGTATTCCGCCATGGCCGTTCCTGCATACGGAACAATATACTGCAGAGCTGCACAGTCACTCGCAGTTGCAGATACCACGATGGAATAATCCATAGCATCATACTTTCTCAGCGTTGACACAAGTTTTGCCACTGTAGAAGCCTTCTGACCGATCGCTACATAAATACAGATGACATCCTTGCCCTTCTGATTTAATATTGTATCCACCGCAATGGATGTTTTTCCCGTCTGTCTGTCTCCAATGATCAGCTCACGCTGTCCCCTTCCAATAGGAAACATGGAGTCAATTGCGAGAATACCGGTCTCCATCGGTACACTTACGGATTTACGGTCCACGATACCCGGGGCATCCTGCTCTATCGGACGGTAATCCGCTGCCTCGATGTCTCCCTTTCCGTCAATCGGATTGCCCAGCGCATCCACAATACGCCCAATAAATGCCTCTCCTACCGGAACACCTGCCTTTTTCCCCGTGCGCACAACTTTTGTGCCCTCACGGATCTCTGTATCTTTTCCAAACAGGATACAGCCGATCTCATTTCTCCTGATATCCTGTACCATTCCCTTTAAGCCTGTCTCAAATGTTACGATCTCACCGTACATCGCGTGGTCAATGCCGTATACGGTCGCAATACCGTCACCGACCCAGATTACCTGTCCAACCTCGCGGTCTTTGCAGAGCTCGTCGTAATTTTCGATTTCCTCTTTCAGAATGGAAATAATTTCTTCTGAACTGATTGCGCTCAATTCATTCACCTCCGGATCATCTG
>CALWBA010000183.1 GCA_944375815.1 uncultured Lachnospiraceae bacterium
ATTTACGAGTGCTTCCACTGTCAAAGGATTTGCAGAGGCTACTGCCGGCATGGACTGGGGAAAAGTCACAGCGGCGTGCATAGGGGCACAGACTGCGGCGGCTGCAGAGAGCCTGGGCATGAAAACGTATGTTGCCAAGCAGGCTTCCATTGACAGCGTGGTGAATTTGGTAATACAATTAAGCAGAGCAGAAAAAGGCTTATAAAATTATTATAATTGGAAGTGTGGATATTATGGAATTAGTACAAAGACCAAGAAGACTCAGAGGTTCAGAAAACGTAAGAAGAATGGTAAGAGAGACCCGTATGGATAAATCCTCTTTGATTTATCCGATGTTCGTGATGGACGGGCAGAATATCCAGGAAGAGATTCCTTCCATGGAGGGACAGTACCGCTACAGCGTGGACCGTATGGGATATGAGCTTGAACGCCTGGCAAAGGCCGGCGTGGGAAGCGTGATGCTGTTCGGCATTCCGGAAATCAAGGACGAGTGCGGCAGCCAGGCATATGCGGAAAACGGTATTGTACAGCGTGCGCTCAGAGAGGCAAAGAGACTGTTTCCGGATTTATATTATATCACCGATGTCTGCATGTGCGAGTATACCTCCCATGGTCACTGCGGCGTGCTCTGCGGCAGCGATGTCGATAATGATGCTACACTGGAGCTGCTGAGCAAAATCGCCCTGTCTCACGTGGAGGCTGGTGCCGATATGGTTGCGCCTTCGGATATGATGGACGGCCGTGTGCGCGCAATCCGTGAAAAGCTTGACCAGGCAGGACATAAGACGACTCCCATTATGTCATATGCGGTAAAATATGCCTCTGCATTCTACGGACCGTTCCGTGATGCTGCGGATTCCACTCCGGCATTCGGTGACCGCAGAAGTTATCAGATGGATTTCCACAACAGCCGTGAGGGCGTCAAGGAGGCACTGCTGGATATCGAGGAGGGTGCTGATATCGTGATGGTTAAGCCGGCCCTGGCGTACCAGGATATGATTACAAAGGTGCATGATGTGACAAATGTGCCGGTTGCGGCCTACAGTGTGAGCGGAGAGTATGCCATGGTGAAGGCGGCTGCCAAGATGGGATGGATCGATGAGGAAAGAATTATCTGTGAGATGGCTGTCGGCTCATATCGCGCTGGAGCGCAGATTTATCTGACTTACTTTGCAAAGGAACTGGCACGCTTTATGGATGAAGGGAGAATTGGATGATGACAAGATCAGAAGAGCTTTTTGCACGGGCCGTAAAGGTGATCCCGGGAGGTGTCAACAGCCCGGTGCGCGCATATGGAAATGTCGGAATGACTCCGCGCTTTATCACAGGTGCAACGGGACCGTATATCTTTGATGCAGACGGAGAAAAATACATTGACTACATCAATTCCTGGGGACCGATGCTGCTCGGACATAATAATCCGGAGATACGGGAGAGTGTAATCCGTGCCTGCGAGGACGGACTGAGCTTCGGCGCGGCAACAGAGCGGGAAGTCGAGATGGCAGAGTTTATCTGCGCTCATGTGCCTTCCGTGGAGATGGTGCGTATGGTCAATTCCGGAACAGAGGCTGTAATGAGTGCAGTGCGTGCGGCCAGAGGATACACCGGAAGAGATAAGATCATCAAGTTTGCGGGATGCTATCACGGACACAGCGATGCGATGCTGGTAAAGGCAGGATCCGGCGTGATGACAGCGGGTATTCCTGACAGCGCAGGCGTACCGGCAGGATGTACACAGGATACACTGACAGCCGTCTATAACGATCTTGACAGCGTGAGAGACCTTTTTGAGGCGAACCGCGGAGAGATCGCGGCGGTTATTGTAGAGCCGATTGCGGCAAATATGGGAGTAGTGCTTCCGAAGGAGGGATTTCTGCAGGGTCTTCGCACACTCTGTACGGAAAACGGTGCAGTCCTGATCTTTGATGAGGTGATTACCGGATTCCGTTTAAGCTTCGGAGGAGCACAGGAGTATTTCGGTATATCCGCTGATCTTGTCACCTACGGCAAGATTATCGGAGCGGGCATGCCGGTCGGCGCTTACGGCGGAAAGAGAGAGATTATGGAGATGATCTCACCTTCCGGCAGTGTCTATCAGGCGGGAACGTTAAGCGGCAATCCTGTAGCGATGGCAGCAGGACTTACGCAGCTGAAAATTCTGCAGGCCAATCCGGATATTTACACAAGACTGGCACAGAAAGGCGAGAAGCTCTTTGAGGGCATGAAAAAGCTGCTGAAGCGGTACGATGCAGGCTGTACACTGAATTACGCGCGGTCTCTGGGCTGCACGTTCTTTACAGATCATCCGGTGGAAAACTACGCGGATGCCAAGACAGCGGATACTGCACGGTTTGCGGAGTATTTTGCCTATATGCTGAATCACGGTATTCATCTGGCTCCGTCTCAGTTTGAGGCGATGTTTGTCTCAGATGCCCATAATGACGAGACAATAGAAGAGACCCTGCGTGTCTTAAAGGATTATCTGGAGAGCAGAAAATGACGGATTCAATGATTACCTTCTTCGTAATTGTGCTGCTGATCGGACTGTTTGCGCTGATACTGCTTTTTGAGCGCCGCTCTCAGAGGCAGATGTTTCTGGCGCGTCTGCGCAGAAACTGGGGAACAATTCCGGAGAGGGAATATACCTATGAGGAGCTGGAGCGCATCTCGCACTATGCAAAGAGAAAGGGTGCCGGCTCCTTCATGGTGGATGATACGACCTGGAACGATCTTGATATGGACAGCGTATTCATGATGCTCAATCAGACCGTGTCAAGCTGCGGGGAGGACTATCTGTACTATGTGCTGAGAAAACCGCTTTTTGACAGCGATGAGCTGAAAAAAAGGGACGAACTTGTGGAGTATTTCCGTTCCCACAGGGAGCAGAGAGAGGCAGTACAGATGCTTCTGCATGAGATAGGACGTCCCGCCAATATGTCGATTTCAGATTATATCTTTGCCCTTAAGGATGTGCAGCGCAAAGATCCGCTGATCTATATCCTGCATCTGCTGGCAGTCATTGCCGCCATCGGCTGTGCGGTTACGATTCCTGTATTCGGCATTTTTATCCTTCTGGGAGTGATTGCATGGAACGTGACGACGCATGTGCGTGCGATGGGAAAGGTAGAGCCGTATCTCCGGAGCTTTGTGTGCCTGCTGCAGCTTGCTTCAGCGGCGGAGAAGCTCGGCAGACTGAAACTGGATGCGCTTAACGGCTATACGCAGGCCCTTGTAAAGAGTGCAAAGGCAATGAATGTCATCCGCAGAAAATCCAAGGTGGTTGTGCAGAGAAACGGTGTCGGCGAGGGCATAGAAGGGCTTATTCTGACATATATTAATCTCGTATTTCTGCTGGATCTGATACAGTTCTATTCCATGATGAAACTGTTCGGCGGAATGGAAAAGGACGCGGATGTGCTGATGGAGAATATCGGGATTCTGGACAGCGCAATCGCCATCGCATCGTACCGTGAATACCTGACATATTACTGCCTGCCTGAGTTTGTACCCGGAAAAGAGGCATATATGGAGGTGCGGGATCTCTATCATCCGCTGATCGCGGAGCCCGTGGCAAACAGTATTACTGTTTCGGGCGGAGTCCTTGTCACAGGTTCAAACGCCTCGGGTAAATCCACATTTCTGAAAAATGTGGCGATTAACGCGATCTTCGCGCAGACAATCTATACCTGTACCGCACAGTATTACAGGGCAAATATGTTAAAAGTGCTCACTTCCATGGCACTGCGCGATAATCTGCAGGGCGGGGAGAGCTACTATATCGTGGAGATCAAATCGCTGAAGCGGATTCTGGATGAGAGCAGGAAGAAGGAGCCAATGCTTTGCATTGTGGACGAGGTGCTCAGGGGTACCAATACCATCGAACGCATTGCGGCGTCTTCAAGAATTCTTCGGTTCCTGGATCATCCGTGGGTAATCTCATTTGCGGCAACACACGATATTGAGCTGTCGTATATTCTGGACGGCATTTATGAGAATTACCATTTTGAGGAGAAAATCCTTGAAAATAATGTGGTATTTGATTACCTGCTTCGCGAGGGACGTGCCGTATCGAGAAATGCTATTGCGCTTCTGGAGATGATAGGATATGACGAAAAGCTGGTAGGGGAAGCGCGCCATGCCGCTGCTGTCTTTGAGAAGAGCGGAGTGTGGGAGCATATCCTGGCAGATAAAGAACACAGACAGGGAGATGGAGTATGTTAGTTCGCATTTACACAGACGGATCAGCACGCGGCAACCCGGACGGTCCGGGAGGCTATGGCTGTATCCTGCACTATACAGACAGCAGGGGAACTCTGCACGAGAGAGAATATTCTGCCGGTTACCGGAAGACAACAAACAACCGCATGGAGCTGATGGCGGCAATTGTGGGTCTGGAGGCTCTGACAAAACCGTGTGAGGTGGAGCTGTACTCCGATTCTCAGTATCTTGTAAATGCCTTTAATCTTGGATGGATTGACGGATGGGTAAAGAAAGGCTGGAAGCGGTCGAAAAATGAGCCGGTCAAGAATACGGACTTATGGAAGCGGCTGCTGAAGGCAAAGGAACCGCATCAGGTAAAGTTTATCTGGGTCAAGGGACATGACGGACATGAAATGAATGAGCGCTGCGATGCACTGGCAACGGGAGCAGCGGACGGAACAGATCTTCTGGAAGATACAATAAATGAATAAGAATGAGGATGGCGCAGCTGCCGGAAATATCCCGGGCTGCGCCATCTTTTTCGATTTTATTATTTCTGACCGGCATGTACTGCAAAATGTTCTTTGATTCTGGCAAAGCTCTCATCGCTGATCACATGCTCAATCCGGCAGGCATCCTCCCGCGCTGTATCCGCATCCACGCCGAGCCGTGTGAGCATATCTGTAAGAACAATGTGACGCTCGTAAATTTTTTCGGCAATTGCTTTGCCGCTCTCGGTCAGATGAATATGATCTTCCTCATCAACCGTGACGTATCCGTTTTCACGGAGCTTTTTCATGGCAATACTGACGCTGGGCTTGGAAAAATTCATAGCGGCGGCAATGTTAATGGAATGAACGCCTTCTCCGCTGAAGGAAAGCATCAGTATGGTTTCCAGATAATCTTCTGCAGATTTTTGAATTTTCATCATTAGAAACTCCTTCACTGATTATATATATATGATAAAAGTGATCTGCTTCTATGGTACCATAAATAAAGGGTAATTCCTAGAGGTTGTTGAAATTTTTGAAAATAGCTAAAAAACTATTGACAATATCGCCTGGTTAGCGTATGCTGTCTAATAAAATTAGGAATAACTAATTAGTTAAAACAAATTATCTGTAACGATCGAAAGGAAGGTGGTTATAATGGCAGACGTGATAATTGGCGGTGCAATCTTTCTGTACAGTGCCTTTCTCATTGTAAGAATGATGAAAAACAGAAAGAATCCGGGCACAGGCTGCTGCGGCTGTACAGGATGCAGCGGTCACTGCAGCAGCTGCTCCGGAAGCTGCCTTCAGAAAGGAGCAGAGAAATCAGATGGCTGATGCAATTGTACTTCTGATTGTAATGATCATTATCATATTTGCGATAAAAAGTTCGATCAGGCATTTTAATGGCGAGGGAGCGTGCTGCGGCGGAGGATGCCGGGTTTAAGGTGACTTCCATACTTTGAGCCGCAAAAAAATCTCCGTGCACTCTTGACAAACTTCACTGCCGTTTGTATACTGACAGCATAGCTTATAAAAGCGCAGAAAAGCTGTGAAGGGAAGAAGTAGCAGATCAGAACGCCCACAGAGAGCAGCCGGTCGGTGAGAGGAGCAGGGCAGAGTCGGTTTGTGAATACATCCCGGAGCTTCGCACTGAAGGGAGCATCTGCTTCATAGGCTGCGACGGAGTCGGCGGACGTTATACCGTCAGGCAGTTGACGGGGATTCCCCAAGACGGCTTACTGAGTCAGGGTATGTGAGTGCCCTGTAAAAAAAGGTGGTAACACGGGAAGCTTATCGCTCTCGTCCTTTTAGTCATTCAGACGGAAGGGCGGGAGCTTTTTTAGTACAGTTTCCCTCAATAAAAACAGGAGGAACAAAAAGATGACGATTTATGACGAATTAAAAGCGCGCGGGCTGATTGCTCAGGTGACGGATGAGGAAGAGATTAAGGAACTGATTAATGCGGGAAAAGCTACCTTTTATATCGGTTTTGACCCGACTGCAGACAGCCTGCATGTGGGACATTTCATGGCGCTCTGCCTGATGAAGAGACTTCAGATGGCGGGAAATAAGCCGATTGCGCTGATCGGAGGCGGTACCGGATATATCGGCGACCCGTCCGGAAGAACGGATATGCGTTCCATGATGACACCGGAGACCATCCAGCATAACTGCGACTGCTTCAAAAAGCAGATGAGCCGTTTCATCGACTTTTCCGACGGAAAGGCACTGATGGTCAACAACGCAGACTGGCTGCTGAATTTAAATTACATCGAACTGCTGCGTGAGGTGGGATCCTGCTTTTCTGTCAACAACATGCTTCGTGCAGAGTGCTACAAGCAGAGAATGGAGAAAGGACTTTCTTTCCTGGAGTTTAACTACATGATCATGCAGAGGTGTGATTTCTACATGCTGTACCAGAAATACGGCTGTAATATGCAGTTCGGCGGCGATGACCAGTGGAGCAATATGCTCGGCGGAACGGAACTGATCCGCAGAAAGCTCGGCAAGAATGCCTGCGCAATGACCATTACGCTGCTTTTAAACTCCGAGGGCAATAAGATGGGCAAGACACAGTCCGGTGCCGTATGGCTTGATCCGAACAAGACTTCCCCGTTTGACTTCTACCAGTACTGGAGAAATGTTGGTGACGCGGATGTACTCAAATGTCTGCGCATGCTGGCCTTCCTGCCGCTTGAGCAGATCGATGAGATGGATAAATGGGAGGGCAGCCAGCTCAACCAGGCAAAGGAGATTCTGGCATATGAGCTGACAGCGCTCGTACACGGCGAGGAAGAGGCAAAGAAAGCACAGGACGGTGCCCGTGCACTGTTCGGAGGCGGTGCAGCCGCACAGATTCCGACTGCTGAGCTGACCGATGAGGACTTTACGGATGATAAGATTGACCTGATCAGCCTGCTGCAGAAGGCTGAGCTCGTGACAAGCCGTTCAGAGGGACGCCGTGCCATTGAGCAGGGCGGAGTATCTCTGGATGGAGAAAAGATCACGGACGTGCGTTTCCAGATAGAGAAGAGTTCACTTGCCGGCGAGGGCAGAATGTTAAAGCGCGGCAAGAAGAAATTCAAAAAGGTTTGCGTGAAGTAAGCAGGTGTGCTAAGATAGAATACAGTGCGGAGGAATCCGCAGCATCAGATAAAATGAACGAATTCAGGAGGAAGAAAGACGTGAACAAATATGGAGTAAACGAGCTTCGTAAAATGTTCCTGGACTTTTTTGAGAGCAAGGGACATCTGGTAATGAAGAGCTTCTCTCTTGTGCCGCAGAACGACAAGAGCTTACTGCTGATCAACGCGGGCATGGCTCCGTTAAAGCCTTATTTTACAGGGGCGGAGATTCCGCCGAGACGCCGTGTGGCAACATGCCAGAAGTGCATCCGTACCGGCGATATTGAGAATGTTGGTAAGACAGCGCGCCACGGTACATTTTTTGAGATGCTTGGAAACTTCTCTTTTGGAGATTATTTCAAGCATGAGGCAATTGCATGGTCATGGGAGTTCCTGACACAGGTGGTTGGTCTGGATCCGAACCGCCTTTATCCGTCAGTGTATCAGGATGACGACGAGGCGTTTGATATATGGAATAAAGAAGTAGGTATCCCGAAGGAGCGCATCTTCCGTTTCGGCAAGGAAGACAATTTCTGGGAGCATGGTGCAGGTCCGTGCGGTCCGTGTTCTGAGATTTACTACGACCGCGGAGAGAAGTACGGCTGCGGCAAGCCGGGCTGTACGGTAGGATGCGACTGCGACCGCTACATTGAGGTGTGGAACAACGTATTTACTCAGTTCAACAACGACGGAGAGGGTCACTACGAGACTCTGGAAAACAAGAACATCGATACCGGTATGGGACTGGAGCGTCTTGCAGTAGTCGTTCAGGACGTGGATTCTATTTTCGATGTGGATACCATTGTGGCTCTCAGAAATAAAGTCTGTGAGATTGCAGGCAAGACGTATGGCGCTTCCCACGAGGACGACGTATCCATCCGTCTGATTACGGATCATATCCGCTCCGCAACATTTATGATTTCTGACGGTATTATGCCTACAAATGAGGGACGCGGCTATGTACTGCGCCGGTTAATCCGCCGTGCAGCACGCCATGGAAGACTGCTTGGCATTGATCACATATTCCTTGCAGAGCTGAGTGCTTCTGTCATTGAAGGTTCTA
>CALWBA010000184.1 GCA_944375815.1 uncultured Lachnospiraceae bacterium
TCCCCACATCCGGCTTCCTTCAGATTCCACCTCACGGTGATCACCCTTGCCTTCGGCTATATCTTTCCCGCTACCGGGCAGATTTGGGACTTGCACCCTTAAGAAACGTGCGCCGCCAGGCGCACAAAAGAAATGCCCGGCGGGATTTTTTCTCATTCCCGCCGGGCTTTCCTGTTTTATTTTGTCTGCTGTTCAACCTCAATTTTGCGGATTTCCTTTGTACGGATTTCCTTTGTGATGGCTGCAATAAATTCATCCAGGGATTTCTGTCCCTCATCGCCCAGATAACGGCTTCTGACAGATACTACTCCGTCCTCTTCCTCTTTTGCTCCCACAACAAGCATATACGGAACCTTTGCAAGACGGGATTCGCGAATCTTGTATCCGATCTTCTCGGAACGGTTGTCCACGCTGGAACGGATGCCGTTAGCTTTTAATTCTTTGTTGACTTTCTCGGCATACTCGGAATACTTCTCGGAAATCGGAAGTACGCGTACCTGCTCCGGACACAGCCATGTCGGGAAAAGTCCTGCGTATTTCTCAATCAGCCATGCAAGTGTACGCTCATAGCAGCCGATAGATGTTCTGTGGATGATGTACGGGCGCTTTTTATCGCCGTTCTCATCAATATAATACATATCAAACTGCTCTGCCAGAAGGGCATCCCACTGGATTGTAATCATGGTGTCTTCTTTGCCGTATACATTCTTTGCATTAATGTCTACCTTCGGACCGTAGAAAGCAGCTTCTCCTACATCCTCCACAAACGGAACTTCGAGCTCTGTAAGGATCTGGCGGATATGTCCCTCTGTCTCCTCCCATACCTCAGGCTCTCCGATATATTTCTCCTTGTTCTCCGGATCCCATTTGGACAGATGGAAGGTCACATCATCCTGCAGTCCCAGAGTCTCCAGACAGTATTTTGCCAGTGCCAGACATCCCTTGAATTCCTGAACCATCTGGTCCGGACGCACAATCAGATGTCCCTCGGAAATTGTAAACTGACGAACGCGGGTCAGTCCATGCATTTCTCCGGAATCCTCATTTCTGAACAGTGTGGATGTTTCACCGTAACGCAGCGGCAGCTCGCGATAGCTGTGCTGTCCTGCTTTATATACATAATACTGGAATGGGCATGTCATCGGACGCAGTGCAAATACCTCTTTATCTTTCTCCTCATCTCCCAGAACAAACATGCCTTCTTTGTAGTGATCCCAGTGACCGGAAATCTTATACAGATCATTCTTTGCCATCAGAGGAGTTTTGGTGCGGATATATCCCCACTCGTTATCCTCCAGGTCTTCAATCCATCTCTGGAGTTCTTTGAGGATGATTACGCCCTTCGGCATCATCAGCGGAAGTCCCTGTCCGATTACATCAACTGTTGTGAACAGTTCCATTTCACGTCCCAGCTTGTTGTGATCACGTTTCTTTGCTTCCTCAAGCTGTTCCAGATATGCGTTCAGCTCATCCTTCTTTCCAAATGCTGTTCCGTAGATACGGGTAAGCATCTTATTCTTCTCAGAACCTCTCCAGTAAGCGCCTGAGGAAGAGATCAGCTTAAATGCCTTGATATTTTTGGTGCTCATCAGGTGAGGGCCTGCACACAGATCCGTAAATTCGCCCTGGCTGTAGAAAGAAATCGTCGCATCTTCCGGCAGATCGTTAATCAGCTCCACCTTATACGGCTCTCCCTTTTCCTCCATAAATTTGATCGCCTCTGCTCTCGGCAGCTCAAATCTCTCAATCTTTGCGCCTTCTTTGATGATTTTTTTCATCACTTTTTCCAGCTCATCAAGATCTGCTCTGGAAAACGGTTCACATTCGAAATCATAATAAAATCCTGTGTCAATGGACGGTCCGATTGCCAGCTTTGCATCCGGGCGAAGTCTCTTTACCGCCTCTGCAAGCACATGTGAGGTCGTGTGGCGCAGCGCCGCAAGCCCTTCCTTATCATTTGCGGTAAGGATATTCAGCTGACAGTCTTTGTCCACAACTGTTCTGAGGTCCACAACCTCTCCGTCGATTTCTCCGGCTGTTGCCATTCTGGCAAGCCCTTCGCTGATATCAGCAGCAATGTCAACGACAGACATCGGCTGCGCATACTCTTTTGCAGATCCATCTTTTAATGAAATAATCATGATGGTTTCCTCCTTCATTCTTTTTACAATTTACAATTAAAAAATCCCTCCCCGCCGCGCATAACTGCACGACAGAGAGGGACGACTACACAAAACGAATCGCGGTTCCACCCTTCTTGCTATTCACCGGATTTCCCGGAGAATAACCGCTCAAATGTGAGGATAACGGACTCACAGCCGTGCCTGATTAGGGCAGCTCCGGGGTGGTCTTCCACCGTTCTCCCGACAGGATGCTCTCACCATATGCATCCCTCTCTGGGCCGTTCCTTCGATGTACTCTTCCCGTCAACGCTTTTCCTTTATTTGTTCTCTGTGCCGCTATTATATACCTCGTAGATTGGATTTGTCAACCGGGTTTCTATATTGTGTTTAAAATTTTAAAATCAGGCTATCTCCCTTCTATAACCAATCCTCTTCGGTACGCCTTCAGCAATTCCTTCAGTTCCTCAATTCTCTCTTTGAGTTCCCTTCCCGTATCCGTATCGCCGACAAGCATTCTTCGCGGAGTCATTTTGACCATGATCCTGTCAGAATGAATATCCGTTTCACGAATAATGGCATCCTCCATGGAGGTAAATGGTTCATGTGCCACAAGCATCATGCCGTAGGAGTTATAAATCAGCGTGTAGCCCGCAATTCCCGTCTGTTTCTGGTACGCTTTGGAGAACCCGCCGTCGATAATAAGCAGCTTTCCATTACATTTTACGGGACTTTCTCCTTTTTTCTGCTTTACCGGCACATGGCCGTTTACAATGTGGGCATCATCTGCCTCAAGTCCGAATTCCTTTAAAATCTTGTTGACGGTCTCCTCCTGCTCGAGCAGCCTGTAATACGGATTCTTTTTCTCAACATGCGTTTCCTCGTCTTCAATGTAGTATCGCTCAAACGTCGCCATCTTCTCTTTGCCGAACAGAGGAGAGTTCTTGCTGCTCCAGATAAACCACATAATATCTCTGCCCTTTTCCCGTTCCTCCTCATCCAGAGAGAAAAATGCCATGCGCACATATGCCTCCAGCACGTCGTAAAGTTCCTTGCCCGAGTACGTCTGCCCATAGACATTCACTTTCAGGAAATCACCGTTCTCATCAAGCGGCACGCAGCCGTGGTAAAGCAGGTTATTATTGAAGACTTTATAAAGGCTGCCCTTGTTCAGAAGCAGCAGCATATGCTTCTGCAGCTTCTCGCACTGCTGGAAAGCCGTCACCAGACGGTCCATGACGAGCTGCTCGCCCTCGGTGAGTGTGTACGGATCCCTGGGATCCACTGTCGGGAAATTCGTATCCCGCAGCTTATACTCTTTTCCATTGAGTTCGACGGTTCCGTTCTCATAATTGATCATACTCATCAGATGACGCTCCTGCATGCCGAAACACGGGTGTTTGGTGATCATCTGTCCTTCCAGCTTAAACTGAATGATCGTAATCGCCTTATGCATTCTGACATTAAGCTCATTTTCCCTGCCGCTGACTGTATCGCTGTTTTTTGTCCGGAAAATTTCACATGAGTCATCCTTATACGTCTCAAGCGCAAATGTGGCAAGAGGCAGCAGATTGATTCCGTAGCCATCCTCGAGAATGTCAAGGTTGCCGTACCGCACGCTGTTTCGAATCACAGTCGCTATGCAGGCAGGCTGTCCTGCTGCGGCACCCATCCATACAACGTCATGATTTCCCCACTGTATGTCGAGGGAATGATACTCCATCAGCTTGTCCATGATCAGATGCGGACCCGGACCGCGGTCATAGATATCGCCCAGTACATGCAGGCGGTCTATGACGAGTCTCTGAATCAGCTCGCAGAGTGCTTCAATAAACTCTTCGGACCGTCCGATACTGATAATCGTGTCTACGATAGAATTATAATATGCCTCTTTGTCAAGCACTTCGGACTTTTCTGTAATCAGCTCCTCAATCACATATGAAAAATCCTTCGGAAGCGCCTTGCGCACCTTTGAGCGGGTATACTTTGAAGCTACCTGCTTGCAGACCTCGATCAGCCGGTAAAGCGTGATCTTGTACCAGTCTTCCATATTTGACTCTGTCTTCCTGATCAGATCCATTTTCTCACGCGGATAATAGATCAGTGTGGCAAGTGCCTTCTTATCCGCATGGCTTAATGTATGTCCGAACACATCATTGATCTTCTTTTTCACTGCTCCGGATCCGTTGCGAAGTACATGAGAAAAAGCCTCATACTCCCCATGTATATCCGTAATAAAATGCTCTGTACCCTTCGGCAGATTCAAAATCGACTGTAAATTTATAATCTCCGTTGATGCTTTTGCAATTGTAGGATACAGCTCTGCAAGCCGCTTTAAGTAGCGCAGTTCCATCTTTTCCATCGTACTCTCCTCTTTTTATGTCTGTCATTGCCATGGAACATATCCCTCTGGCGTCATCAGGTAAAATCAAACAGAGAAATCTGATTCGACTCCGGCATATCCCCGAAGAGCCCCAGATCATCCATCAGATCAATAACCGTCTTGCTGACTT
Organism: uncultured Lachnospiraceae bacterium; assembly: GCA_944375815.1. Taxonomy (GTDB): domain Bacteria; phylum Bacillota; class Clostridia; order Lachnospirales; family Lachnospiraceae; genus Egerieimonas_A. The sequence goes on from CALWBA010000184.1 coordinate 4,634, forward strand.
TTGTGCGCATGCGGAAATCATCCTTTGAAAGGAATTTTCCGTCCCGGGCTGCAAGCACCACGGCATCGGCCGCCTTGTCACCCAATCCCTCTATCGTATCCAGCGCAGGCATCAGCTTGCCGTCCTTGATCTGGAATCGATGTGCCTGGCCCTCGTACAGATCCACGGGCATAAATTCAAAGCCGCGTGCGTACATTTCCTGCACAATCTTCATATCCTTTAAGGTATCCTGTTCTTTCTTACTCAGCTTATCACTGCGTTTCTTGTAGTCATCCATATAATATTCCAGCCGGTCGCGTCCCAGGCACATCAGTTCATAGGAGAATGCCGACGCACGGATACTGAAATATGCCGCATAATATGCAAGCGGATAGAAAATCTTGTAATATGCAATACGGTACGCCATCATGACATAAGCCGCCGCATGTGCCTTAGGGAACATATATTTAATCTTTTTACACGACCAGATATACCAGTCAGGAACATTGTGCTCTTTCATTATGACTTCCCACTCCGGCTTTAGGCCTTTGCCCTTTCGCACGCTCTCCATGATCGTAAACGACTGCTCACTCTCCACGCCCTGGTTGATCAGATATGTCATAATATCGTCACGGGTACAGATAGCTGTAGAAATCGTAGCCTTGCCCTCCTCGATCAGCGTCTGCGCATTTCCCAGCCATACGTCCGTTCCATGGGACAGCCCGGAAATACGAATCAGATCCGAAAAAGTCTGCGGCTTTGTATCCAGCAGCATCCCGATAACGAAGTCCGTTCCGAACTCCGGTATGCCGAGACATCCCAATGGGCAGCCGCCGATATCCTCCGGTTTGATGCCCAATGCATCCGTACATTTGAACAGAGACATCACACTCTGGTCATCCAGGGGGATCGTCTGTGCATCCAGGCCTGTCAGATCCTCCAGCATACGGATCATTGTCGGATCATCGTGTCCGAGAATATCGAGTTTTAACAGGTTTGCGTCAATCGAGTGGTAATCAAAATGCGTTGTCACGATATCCGTGTTGACATCGTTTGCAGGATGCTGCACCGGGGTAAATGAGTTGATGTCCTCCCCGATCGGAAGTACAATAATTCCTCCCGGATGCTGTCCTGTTGTTCTTCGGATACCCGTACATCCCTGCACGATGCGGTCGATCTCACAGTTTCGTTTGTGAACGCCGCGCTCCTCAAAATAATTCTTCACATATCCGAACGCTGTCTTATCCGCCAGCGTACCGATTGTCCCGGCGCGAAAAGTCTGCCCGTAGCCGAAGATTACCTCTGTATACTTGTGCGCTTTACTCTGATAATCACCGGAAAAGTTCAGGTCGATATCCGGCTCCTTATTCCCTTTAAATCCCAGGAACGTTTCAAACGGAATATCAAACCCGCCTTTCCTGAGCGGCTCACCGCAGTTGGGACAGATTTTATCCGGCATGTCGCAGCCTGCACGTCCGGCATAAGCCTTTACTTCCGGGGAATCAAAATCGTAATAATGACACTTCTCACAATAATAGTGCGGGCTGAGCGGATTTACCTCCGTGATACCAGCCATCGTCGCAACGAACGATGAGCCGACCGATCCTCGTGATCCCACGAGGTAACCGTCCTCATTAGACTTCCACACGAGCTTCTGGGCAATGATATACATAACGGCATACCCGTTTGATATAATGGAGTTAAGCTCCCTCTCCAGCCTTGCCTCTACAATCGGCGGCAGCTTCTCCCCATACATCTCATGCGCGCGGTTATAGCAGATCTCGCGCAGCATTTTATCAGAGTTCTCGATAACCGGCGGGAATTTACCGTCGCGGATCGGGCAGACCTTGTCACACATATCTGCAATTTTATTCGGGTTTGTGATTACGATCTCCTCCGCCTTATCCGCCCCAAGATAGGAAAACTCTTCCAGCATCTCCTCTGTGGTATGCAGATACAGAGGCGCCTGATCGTCCGCATCTGTGAAACCTTTTCCCGCCATGATAATACGGCGGTAGATTTCGTCCTCGGGATCCATAAAATGAACATCGCATGTCGCCACCACCGGCTTGTCAAACTGCATTCCGAGTTTAACAATTTTTCTGTTGATCTCCCGCAGATCCTCCTCGGACTCGACTGCAGAATCCTCATCTCTGATCATAAACGCATTGTTGCCGATCGGCTGCACTTCCAGATAATCGTAAAACTCCACAATGCGCGCTATCTCCGTTTCCGGTCTTCCGCCCACAATCGCCCGGTACAGTTCTCCGGCCTCACAGGCGGTACCTATCATCAGTCCTTCCTTATACTTTAAGTATGCGCTCTTGGGAACGCGCGGACGGCGGTTATAATACTGCAGATGCGACAGCGACACAAGCCGATAGAGATTTACTCTTCCGGTCTCACTCGTTGCAAGAATAATGGCATGATACGTCGGCAGCTTCCTGATGGTATTTTCCGATACGCTGCCCTCCTCATTCAGAGCATTCAGATCGAAGATATCTCTGTCTTTAAGCATTTTCACGAACTTTACAAAAATCTCCGCCGTACAGCCCGCATCATCGACTGCACGGTGATGATTCTCCAGTGAAACCCCTACTGCCTTGGCGACAGTATCCAGTTTAAATCGGTTCAGTCCCGGAAGCAGAAAACGCGCCATCGCAACTGTATCTACATAGGTAAACTCCCGCTCAATGCCCTGCAGTTCACAGTTATGCTTGATAAAGCTCATATCAAAGTCCGCATTATGCGCTACCATCACAGCTCCCTCACAGAACTCCATAAACTTCGGAAGCACTTCCTCGATCACAGGCGCGTCAAGCACCATATTGTCACTGATGCCTGTCAGATTCTCGATCTTATACGGAATCGGAACCTGAGGATTGACGAACGTGGAAAACTTCTCTGTGATTTTGCCGTTTTCCACACGCACAGCGCCGATCTCGATAATCTTATTCATCAGCGGACTGAATCCTGTCGTCTCAATGTCAAAGACAACATAGGCATCATCGAGACTCTGTCCCTTTGTATTATTAACAATTCCTTTTAAGTCATCGACAAGGTATGCTTCCATGCCGTAGATCACCTTGAAATCAGCATCCGGCGGAAGCTTCAGATCCTCATATGCATGGTTTGCCTCGGGAAACGACTGCACCACGCCATGGTCTGTGATCGCAATAGCGCGGTGTCCCCACTCATAAGCACGCTTGACAAGCGCCTTGGCATCGGTCACACCGTCCATATCACTCATCTTTGTATGACAGTGCAGCTCCACTCTCTTCTGAGGGTTTGTATCCATTCTGCTTGTCGTAAAATCAGGAATCTTCTTGATTCCCCACACGGAACCGATCGTCAGATCATGATCGAAGGTATCAATGATAGTCTTTCCCTTTACTTTGATAAAAGCACCCTTTTTAATCGCGGCACTCACCTCGGGCACCTGCTCATTTTTCAGGAAGATCTTTGTTACAATGGTATCCGTAAAGTCTGTAATCTGAAAGATAAAGATCGTACGCTCCCCGCGGATCTCCCGGCTTTCCACAGAAAGTACCTGTCCGCGAATTGTGATATCCGCAATGTCTCCCGCAATGGAATCGATTGTAACACTGTTATCCTCGAAGTCCCTGCCGTAGATCACATCCGGATTCTGCGGACGCTTTGACTTCTTGGAATCCTCCTCAAACCGCTTCTGGCGCAGACTTCTGCCGCCTCTGTGGCGGGCACTCTGACGCGGCTCTTTCTTCTTTTCATCCGCTTCCTGGGGCACCTCTATTTTCTTCTCCGACTCAATTCGAATACCGCTTTTTTCCATAACCTGCTGTACGCGTGCCTGGATCTGCAGTTCACTGTTTCTGTGTGCGCGGCTCTCTTCCATCTTTACATAGTCAGGGTGCAGTATCAGGGAAACTCCGCACCTCTCGCAGAAGATCTTTTCTAAAATCCGCAGCAGTTCCGGAGATTTCTCCCGTGCGATGACAGAGTCAGCGAACGTAATATGCAGCGTGTCTTCGCTTTCAAACTCCATCTTGGCGGTAGCAAACATATTATAAAGAAAAATGCTGTACTCTTTCAGCTCCATTCGGATACTCGGAGAATAAACCTCCATGAGATTTTCGGGCGTATACTGCGCGGAAAGCAGAAATTTCTCAATAATCTTCACGCGGATTCTGACATTGGCAAAAAACTGGGTGCGTATCGTCCGTTCCAGCTTATAGATATGCTTCTTGTGAATCCACTGTCGGCTGACAATGTAGATTCTCAGCAGGTCTTTCTGCCGGTTGACTGCAACGCGCGTGACCTTTACCATGTGAAGAAGTTCTGAGAGTTCTTCATCCACTTCCAGTTTGGGGAATACGTCAAAAAAATCTTTCTCCATGTTACTCCTTCCAGCAGAGAAGTTCTTCGCGCAGGCAGCCGAGAAGCTCACTTTCCGGTACTTTCTTGATGATCTCGCCCTTCTTGATCAGAAGTCCGACACCCCTGCCTCCGGCAATACCGATATCGGCTTCTTTTGCCTCTCCGGGACCATTGACCGGGCATCCCATGACTGCAACCTTAATATCCAGGTCGATGTCCTGCACCATATTTTCCACCTGGTTGGCAAGAGAAATCAGATCAATCTCCGTCCTTCCGCAGGTAGGACACGATACAACCTCAATACCGCCCTTTCTGAGCCCCAGTGTCTTTAAGATCTGCTTTGCGGACTTGATCTCTTCCAGTGGATCTCCGGTCAGAGAAACGCGGATTGTATCTCCGATTCCCTGATGCAGAATAAGTCCCAGTCCGATGGCGGACTTAATATTTCCCGAGAAGAGCGTACCCGCTTCTGTGATGCCTACATGCAGCGGATAGTCCGTATACTGTGCCAGAATCTCGTGCGCTCTGACACACATCAGTACATCAGAAGATTTAATACTGATGACCAGGTTGTCATAACCCATTTTTTCGATCAGATGTACTTTCTGAAGTGCGCTCTCCACAAGACCCTCCGCTGTTACGCCGTGATGTCTTGCCACAATATCCTTTTCCAGGGATCCGCTGTTTACGCCCACGCGGATCGGAATATTGCGCTCCTTTGCGGCATTTACTACCGCCTGGATGCGGTCTTTGTCGCCGATATTGCCCGGGTTGATGCGGATCTTGTCCGCTCCGTGCTCAATCGCCGCGATCGCCAGCCGATAATCGAAATGAATGTCTGCCACAAGCGGAATCGTAATCTGACGCTTAATATTCTCAAGTGCCTCAGCCGCCTCCATAGTGGGAACTGCGCATCGTATAATCTCACAGCCAGCTGCCGTCAGCGCTTTAATCTGTGCTACGGTCGCCTTTACATCTTCCGTCTTTGTATTTGTCATGGACTGAATCAATATGGTATTGCCGCCTCCGATGAAGCGGTTTCCGATTTGTACTACTCTTGTCTTTTTCCGGCACATATCTTTCTCCTCTTTTCTTCTTTTTGCCCCAACATCTGAATATCAGTATAGCACAATTTTTTCGTAAAATGAAGTAAATGCTTGGAGCAAACCATTGCATTTTTCTTCTTTTTAAAGTACAATTTAGATCAGAATAATTTACTGTGAATACCGCACAGTCAGAATTTGAGGGATTACACATGAAAAACTTTGACATTTTTGATCTGGGAGACTTTATTGAGAACGCTGTAGACAAAGCGATCAGCTCCCAGAACTTCTCCGAATTGAACAAAAGTATCTCCCAGGCGATCGACCGCTCCGCCGATCTTCTGCGCGGAACAGGCAATGAAACTGAAGCGGATCCTTTCGGGTCTCCGCTTGACAGAAGGCACAGACGCTATGCAACGCCGGGAGGAAATCAGACTTCTCAGTCGGTTAAGCGTACATCCCCCGCAGCTGCCCGCACATACCGGTCTGCGCGCAAAAAGCGTGCTGCCTTTCCCGTCGCTGCCTTTCCTTCAGGGCAGGTTGCCGGTATTCTGCAGACCGCACTCGGAGGAACTTTCTCTTTTTCCTTCTTTTTTGCGGCTATCGGCTGCCTGATCGGGATTCTTGCCCCAGGCTCCTCGGAGTTTTTCAATATTCTGGTTGCACTCATTATCCTTTTTGCTGTCTTAACGGGTGCAAGCGTCGGCATTCTGGGACGCGGAATTTATAATCTTAAACTTGTTTCGCGTTTTCGCCGCTATTGCCGCGCAATTGGAAACCGCTCCTACTGCACGCTGACGGATCTCGCAGACGGCTGCGGACGCTCTGTCAGCCAGGTAAAAAAGGATCTGCATATCATGCTCTCCAGAAATATGTTTCTTGAGGGTCATCTGGACAAGCAGGGCACCTGCCTGATGGTGACAGATGAATCCTACCGGCAGTACTGCGACACGCAGAAAGCCTGGGAGGAGCAGCAAAAGCAGCGTACGCAGGCCGCAAAAGAGCAGGCTGCATCCGGACTGACTGAGGAACAGCAGAAAATTATCGATGAGGGAAATGCTTATATCAAGCGCATCCGCCAGTGCAACGATGACCTGCCCGGCGAGATCATCTCCGCAAAGCTGTACAGGCTGGAACTCGTTATTACAAAGATTTTTGACCGTGTGAAGAAGCAGCCGCAGTTTGCGCCTGAGCTTCACCGATTTATGAAATACTATCTGCCAACCACCTGGAAGCTCATTGATGCTTACCGCGATATGGAGACTCAGGAAATCGACGGACCGAACATTGCCGCCACAAAGCTGGAAATTGAACAGACTCTTGACACGATCAATGCTGCGTTTGAGAATCTGCTGGACAGCTTCTATCAGGATACGGCATGGGATATTTCCTCCGACATCTCCGTCATGCAGACAATGATGGCGCAGGATGGTCTTACCAAAAAGGATTTTGACAAGAAAAAATAAAGAAAAGAGAGGTATTTCTTATGGCTGATGAATTCAAAGATTTCGATACCGCACCGACACTGAGCTTCGATGCTCCGACACCTGAACCGGACCTGAGCTTCGGACAGGAGGCCGCTGTTGCAGAAGCTCCTGCCGCTGAACTGAATGACTCTATTTTAAATGAAGATGAGCGCAGGATGGTGGATGACTTTGTCACGAAAATCGACCTGAAGAATTCGGGTGCCATTCTGCAGTACGGTGCAGGCACGCAGAAAAAGATGGCGGATTTCTCCGAGGCTGCACTGAATAACGTGCGCACGAAAGATCTCGGAGAAGTCGGGGAAATGATTTCCAATGTCGTCACAGAGCTGAAAAATTTTGATGTAAATGAGGAGGAGAAATCCGGTTTCTTCGGATTTTTCCGCAAGACGAGCGATAAGCTTGCGAATATGAAGACGCGCTATGAAAAGGCTGAGGTCAATGTCGAAAAGATCTGCCAGGCGCTTGAAGGACATCAGATCCAGCTCATGAAAGATGTAGCGGTACTCGACAAAATGTATGAGCTGAACAAGACGTATTTCAAGGAACTGACCATGTATATCATGGCAGGCAAGAAGAAACTCGATCAGGTACGTTCCCAGGAGCTTCCGCAGCTGATGGAAAAAGCCCGCAGAACGGGACTTCCCGAAGATGCTCAGGAAGCAAAGGATCTCGATGCGATGTGCAACCGCTTTGAAAAGAAAATTCACGATCTTGATCTGACGCGCATGATCTCCATTCAGACTGCTCCGCAGATCAGAATGGTGCAGTCCAGCGACACGCTCATGGTTGAGAAGATCCAGTCCACAATTGTCAACACCATTCCTCTGTGGAAAAATCAGATGGTACTCGCTCTCGGCGTCACCCACTCCACCCAGGCTGCACAGGCACAGCGCCAGGTAACCGATATGACAAATGAGCTGCTGCGCAAAAATGCGGAGACGCTCAAGCAGGCAACTGTTGAGACTGTGAAAGAGTCTGAACGCGGCATTGTGGAAATTGATACACTCAAACAGACGAATGCCAGCCTGATTTCAACGCTGGACGAAGTCATGAAGATTCAGGAGGAAGGCCGGGCAAAACGCCAGGCTGCTGAAGTTGAGCTTCGAAAAATGGAGGACGATCTGAAAAATAAGCTGCTGGAGATTCGCAGATAACTTTCATATGCAAAAAGCCCCGGATATTCGGGGCTTTTCTTATTTTTCACGGCTGTGCACCGCAGCTGTCCGCGCAGCCTTCATGGCGCTGTGTACTTCCTCGTTTTCCTGAGAGCACACACAGGAGCCGCACTGCTCCGCCTGCAATCACTGCTCCTGCGGTATCGATGCAGACATCCCGCACAGAGGGGCTTCTGCCCCCTATAAAAGACTGATGGAACTCGTCGGTGGCTGCAAATCCCGCACAAAACAGCACAGCGGCCGCAAACAGCCGGATTCCGCGCAGACCGTATACATACAGCGGCAGTGAAACCAGGCAGCACAGGACAAAGTATTCACTCATATGGGCTCCCTTACGGATCGGAAACTGTAAAACATCAATATACTTATTTACCGTGTCTTCCTCCCACTCCTTATCGAGCGCCCGCTCTGTGACGGAAATCACACCCCGTGCCACCTTCTCGCTCAGCCCCGAAGACTGCTCCCCGTTCTGTCCGGAGAATGAGAAGATCACACACATCATCAGAATCGCCGGAAGGAAAGTCAGCGGCTTTAATCTATGCAAAAACGATTTTTTCATCCTGCTCCTCACTTTCTTTTCCATTATCCTATACTAATCTTTGGTTTTCTGCAACCCAGATATTTTCATTTTCTCCACTTTCCTGTATAATAAAACCGTAATGCAGCGAGAATTTCCATACTGACAGGAACACTTCGCTCGCTGTTCACAGGAATAAGAAAAAAGGAGACATATATTATGAGTTATGCAGACCAGGTTTTTATCCATATGTGCCGGGACATTCTCGACAACGGCTGCAGCACAGAGGGTGAGAAAGTACGCCCCAAGTGGGAAGACGGTTCCTTTGCCTATACGGTGAAGCGCTTCGGCGTTGTAAACCGTTATGACCTGTCAAAGGAATTTCCGGCACTTACGCTGCGCCGCACAGCACTCAAAAGTGCTTTCGATGAGCTGCTCTGGATCTGGCAGAAAAAATCCAACAATATCCATGATCTTCACAGCCACATCTGGGACAGCTGGGCCGATGAGAACGGCTCAATCGGAAAGGCTTACGGATACCAGCTGGGTGTGAAGCATCAGTACCGCGAGGGTATGATGGATCAGGTGGACCGTGTGCTTTATGATCTGAAGAACAATCCGTACAGCCGCCGCATTATGACTAACATCTATGTTCACCAGGATCTTCACGAAATGAACCTGTACCCCTGCGCGTACTCCATGACATTCAACGTGACAAAAAAGCCGGACAGTGAAAAGCTGACGCTCAATGCCATTTTAAATCAGCGTTCCCAGGACGTTCTGGCTGCAAACAACTGGAATGTCTGCCAGTATGCCCTGCTTGTGCACATGATCGCGCAGGTCTGCGGCATGGAGGTCGGGGAACTTGTGCATGTCATTGCTGATGCACACATCTATGACCGCCACATTCCTCTGGTACGCGAACTGATCAGCCGTCCGACATACGATGCGCCCACCGTGCGGCTGAATCCGGATATTACCGATTTCTACGCATTTACCGTAGATGATCTGATTGTGGAAAATTATCAGACGGGACCTCAGATCAAAAATATCCCGGTAGCAATCTGATATACTGCAGAATAGAGAAAAGGAGTTACAACAATGAATGCAATCGTAGCCGTTGATGCCAACTGGGGCATCGGCATGAACAACAAGCTGCTTGTCAGCATCCCCTCTGATATGAAGTTCTTCCGCCAGACTACGACCGGAAAGGTCGTCGTTATGGGAAGAAAGACACTGGAATCTTTCCCGAACGGGCTTCCGCTCCCCAAGCGCACCAATATCGTCCTGACCAGCGACCCTTCCTATCAGGCAAAGGATGCCGTTATCGTGCATACCGTTCAGGAACTGCTTGAGGAACTGAAAGCATATCCTTCCGAGGATGTGTTTGTTATCGGAGGAGGAAGCGTATATGAGCAGCTCCTTCCCTACTGCGATGCCGCTTATGTCACAAAGATTGATTTTGAATACGAAGCGGACACCTATTTCCCGAATCTGGATAAGCTTTCAGACTGGAAGATGACAGATTGCAGCGATGAACAGACGTATTTCGATCTTGAATTCTCATTTACAAAATACGAACGGGTAAAATAAATTTTCATAATAAAGAGCCGCCGGTCGCTAAAAGCCGGCGGCTCTTTATGCCTATACGCCTTCACAGTCAAACGGCGGTATAAAACTCTCCGATGCTGTCTCTCCTTCCTGGATAAATGCATTCCGGATTCCAAGAGAACATGCATAGTCCAATACCCTCTCATACTCCCGCTTTGTCACCTTCCGATTCAGCTCCGGATATTCAGAAAAGTTTCTCACAGGCGTATATTGATTCATAATGCTTATGTATATGGAGTCACCGTACGTCTCATGCAGATAAGAAAGCACGGACTTGGAATTTCTCACATGTCCAGGCAGAATCAGATGACGGACAATTACACCCGACGTCATATATCCGTCACTGTCAAAGCTGCACGAAGGTACCTGGCGCGTCATCTCCAGGAGAGCTTCCATTGCACGCTCAGGGTAGTCCGGCGCATGGGAAAATGCAGCTGCAAGCGCACTGTCCATATATTTAAAATCGGGAAGATAGATATCCACAAGCCCCTCGAGCATCTTTATCGTCTGTGCTTTCTCATAACCGCTGGAATTGTACACAACAGGGATCACAAGGCCTGCCGAACGGGCCCGTTCCAGCGCTGAAACGACCTGAGGGATATATTGTCCCGCTGTCACGAGATTAATGTTGGCAGCACCGTCTTCATTCTGCAGGCGAAGGAAAATTTCACAAAGACGCTCCGGAGAAATTCCGCGTCCGAGACTTCCATCGGAAATGCGGTAATTCTGGCAATAGATACAGCCAAGTGAACAACCTGAAAAAAACAGGGCTCCCGAACCCTTCTTTCCTGAGATGCACGGCTCTTCCCACATATGCAGCGCTGCACGCGCTGCTGTGATCCGCGCAGGAACCCGGCAGTATCCGGTCCTTCCAGCCATGCGGTCTGCCCCGCATTCTCTGGGGCAAAGTGTACAGTGCCTCATACACGATTCGATATTTCCCGTCACAGATTTCCTCCTCCTGTCCGTACTTCCGGGCGCGGCTGTGCTTCCGGTATACGCCGGAGATACTCCATACATACATGTACATATCTCTTAATATTCTGCTCCGAAAACATTGCAAAATGATCAGCTCCCCGGAAAATCCGAAGTTCCGAATTGCGGAACATCTGATGTATCTGCCGGGAATGTCTGATGCTGATCATATCTTTATTTCCCGTCAGTATCAGTACCGGGATCTCTACTTTCTCCAGTTTTTTTCCGGACAGCAGCGGTTCTCTGACCATCAGCCTGTACAGTTCCTTCTTTCTCGCATACTCTGAAGACAGGAAAGAAGCTATGCGGTAAAATTGATACTGCACCCACATCGGCACATAAACGCCCGGGCGCAGTCCCCCGGGAAAAGCATTCCCGCCGACTGCAATGAGTGCTGTCAGCCGCTCCTGATCCAGAACTGCCATCTGCATTCCGATATTGGCTCCATCGCTGAATCCAATCACAGCAGCACGGCGGATCAGGAGCGCATCCATAACCGCAAAGACATCCTCCGCCATCTGTTCAATCGTCAGAGTTCCCTTTCCGTGTGAGGATCTCCCATGACCGCGGCTGTCAATCTGTATCGTCTGATAGTATCTGCTGAAATACCTCACATGCGGATCAAATATCGTATGATCCTCCCCGTTTCCGTGAAGAAATATCAGCGGAAAGCCCTGTCCGCGTATCTTATAGTAAATGTCGGCTCCCGCGGAATGCACCGTACCATCCACAAATTCTCTGTCCACTCCTATCCTCCTGTCAGGTGGCTGCTGTCAGAAGCAGCAGCCAGATTTCTTCCACATGGTCTATCAACTCAAAAGCCTCTTTATTTTTTGGAAGTTTCCTGCCCTCCCGCAATTTTGAAGCAATCTTTCTGTACGTCCCGGCGTCCACACAGCGCCTTAGCACACCTGTCTTCTTCAGGAACAAGGCCAGCAGCATCATGTCCTCTCCGATCTCTTCTGCCGTACACTCTCCGTCAAAAGAGGAACTAAGCCGTTCCAAAAGCCCGGATTTAACTGTTTCATTCACTGTAATCCGCGTCTTCTCACCAAAAAGCCCTGAAACTTTTTCCCTGCGAATGGCACCTTTTTTCTCAAGCTCATTCAGCAGCATGTCCAGGTATTCCCCGTACTTCTTATTTGTAAGCGCCATCACATAAGACTCCATAACTTTTCTGAGATTTCCTCTGCGCGAATTTTGAATATCCCGGTAAAGCATGGACAGATATTGGGGCAGCATCGGTTCCTCCGTCTCCGTCTCAGCATATGATCTGCTAATCTTAATAATTCCCGCCAGCGCCAGATCCATAATTCCTGCTGCTACTGCTCCTGCAGGACCGTATGAATTTATGGAAGAAAGCTTTCCTGAAGAATTTGCCGCGCAGATATAATACTGTTCCGTAAGTGTCAATGTTTCCATTTGCTTCCTCCTAAATTACTCTGCCTCGCCGCTTCAGTTCGCCCTGCACTGAAGGATATCTCTCCAGATCCGTATGCGGAAATGCCGCTGCGGCTCCCATCAGATGCAGAAAATCATCCACCGCGCCGAACTGAATATATTCCATCTTTTCCACAAGACTCTCGGCATACTCTTTCTTTCCTATATCCAGCAGCAGCTCTCTGGCCCCGATCAGGGACGAATTTCCCGGCGAGATAATCTTTTCTCTTGGAATGTCAGGATACAGACCTATCGTTACCCCTGCTTCCTTTGAAATATGTGTGCCGAATGCGCCTGCCACATAGAAGCGGTCCACATCATCCATAGTAATTCCAATCTGATTCATCATATATTCGACCATTGTTCCGGCGGCTGCTTTTGTCTTTAAAAATTCCGAAATATCCTGCTCGGAAAAGTAAAGTCCGGGCGCATACCGCACCTTGATCTGATCATCTTCCTCGATGATTGCATCAGACGCGGATGGAATCAGCTTTCCTCTCAAATCCATCCATCCATTTAAATAAAGCTCCGCAAGCAGTTCAACGATCCCGGATCCGCAGATACCCTTTGCGTCAGCATCACCGATCGTATGCACACGAATCTCTCCATCTGTAATCTTCACAGAATCTACTGCCCCGGCTTCCGCACGCATTCCGGTCTGAACTACGCCTCCTTCCAGCGCCGGACCTGCCGCCCCTGCGCCGCATACGAGGAACTCACTGTTTCCAATTACAAGTTCTCCGTTTGTTCCTATATCCAGAAACACACTGATTCCTTCACGCTCAGGAAGCCCTGTGGCAATCATGCCGCTTATAATGTCACCGCCGAGATAGTTTGCTCTTCCGGGACAGCACCAGACAAATCCTCTCATCAAAAGTCCCAGCTCCGAAGCCCGATATACTTCCGGCGCGAGCGTCTGCACGGCATAAGGCGTCTGGAAAACACAGAATGCATCCAGCCCCAGAAGGAAATGAATCATAGTCGTATTTCCCGCAATAATGAGAGCAGCACACTCTTCCACACAGATTCCTGTCTGTCGGTGCAGTTCTTTCATCGCCTGGGATAATCCTTCCACCGTTGCGAGGCGAAGTTCCTCCAGATGCTCAGGATGATCCTTCGCGAAAAAGATTCTGGTCAGAATGTCCTCGCCAAAACGGATCTGCGGATTGAATACGCTGACTCTTCCCGCAACCGTACCGTCCCGCATGTCCACTGCCTCCATCGCAATCGTCGTGCTCCCAAGATCCGCACACAGCCCATAATGGAAGTCTGCAGTATTGCCGGGCTCTACATGCAGAACTTCCCAGCCGCACCCGTCATACCCAAGCACGGCTGTGACTTCCCAGCCGCTCTCCCGGCACACAGCGCTAAGCTCCCGCAGCGCTGAAAGTCCCATATGCACTCTTTCATGGCTAAAATCTTCTCGTTCCCCAATTGCCTCTAAAATCCTCTGACTGTCCGACCGGTTATCCTCCTCCGACGGTTCCGCCATCTTCAGATACACCTTTCTGCTCCATCCGTTATTCATTGTGCTCCTCCTTAATTTCCGTTCACATCACCATTCTAGCACGCATTTTCCCAGAAGTACAGAACAGCTTTTTCGCGCTTTTCAGGCTGTCTGCAGCGGAATTTTCAAAATTTCAGAGAATTTTTATTGATTTCATCCGTTAAATATGTATAATTAGAGGGGAGGATGTTGAGAATATTCGAGTCCTCATCATATTGTAAAGCCTGAAACTATAGGTTTTTACTATATCAATACCGAAAATTTTAAGAAAAGAGGTTCATAAGATGGCAGAGATTAATTTAACCAAGTACGGCATCACAGGCACCACAGAAATCGTGCACAATCCTTCCTATGAATTATTATTTGAGGAAGAGACCAAATCTGACCTGACCGGATATGAAAAAGGACAGGTAAGTGAGCTGGGCGCAGTTAACGTTATGACCGGCGTATATACCGGACGTTCTCCTAAAGACAAATACATCGTTGTAGATGAGAACTCCAAAGATACCGTGTGGTGGACATCTGACGAATACAAGAACGACAACCATCCGGCTTCCATGGAAGCATGGAACACCGTTAAGGAACTGGCTGTAAATGAGCTGTCCAACAAGAAGCTGTTCGTTGTGGATGCATTCTGCGGCGCAAACAAAGATACCCGCATGTCTATCCGCTTCATTGTGGAAGTTGCTTGGCAGGCTCACTTCGTAACAAACATGTTCATTCAGCCGACCGCTGAGGAGCTGGAGACCTTCGAGCCGGATTTCGTAGTATACAACGCTTCTAAGGCAAAAGTTGAGAACTACAAAGAGCTGGGCTTAAATTCTGAGACAGCAGTTATGTTCAACATCACAAGCCGTGAGCAGGTAATCGTAAACACATGGTACGGCGGAGAGATGAAGAAAGGTATGTTCTCCATGATGAACTACTATCTGCCGCTGAAGGGCATCGCTTCCATGCACTGCTCTGCAAACACAGACTTAAACGGCGAGAATACCGCTATCTTCTTCGGTCTGTCCGGAACAGGTAAGACTACTCTGTCCACAGATCCGAAACGTCTCCTGATCGGTGATGATGAGCACGGCTGGGATGACAACGGCGTATTCAACTTCGAGGGCGGATGCTATGCAAAAGTTATCGACCTGGACAAAGATTCTGAGCCGGATATCTACAATGCAATCAAACGCAACGCTCTGCTTGAGAACGTTACTCTGGATGCAGAGGGCAAGATCGACTTCACAGATAAGAGCGTAACAGAGAACACTCGTGTATCTTATCCGATCGATCATATTCAGAACATCGTTCGTCCGATATCTTCCGCACCGGCTGCTAAGGAAGTTATCTTCCTGTCTGCAGACGCATTCGGAGTTCTGCCGCCTGTATCTATCCTGACACCGGAGCAGACACAGTACTACTTCCTGTCTGGATTCACAGCTAAGCTGGCTGGTACAGAGCGCGGAATCACTGAGCCGACTCCGACCTTCTCCCCTTGCTTCGGCCAGGCCATCCAAGAGCTGCATCCGACCAAATACGCTGAGGAGCTCGTTAAGAGAATGCAGCAGAGCGGCGCTAAGGCATACCTGGTAAATACCGGATGGAACGGCACCGGAAAACGTATCTCCATCAAAGATACCCGCGGTATCATTGACGCAATCTTAAATGGCGATATCCTGAAAGCTGAGACCAAGAAGATCCCGTACTTCAACATTGAGGTTCCGACTTCTCTTCCGGGTGTTGACACCAACATTCTTGATCCGCGTGATACTTATGCAGATGCTTCTGAGTGGGAAGCAAAAGCTAAGGATCTGGCTGGACGTTTCATCAAGAACTTCGCAAAATACGAAGGCAACGAGGCTGGTAAAGCTCTGGTTTCTGCTGGTCCGCAGTTATAATTTAAAAGTTTCAACCGGATGTGGGAAATCCCGCATCCGGTTCTTTTTTTTGTCTGAAAACTGTGGTATATTAAGCTTATAGAAAAGATATAAGGGAGGTCTGCATATGGGTAAACACATCATAACAATCAATCGAATGCATGGCAGCAACGGGCGCCGGATAGGCAAAGCACTTGCGGACGCGCTCGGTATCAAATTTTATGACAGGGAGCTGATTCGCCTTGCCAGCGAGCAAAAAGGCATTCCCTACGATGAGCTCGTCAAGGTTGATGAAAAGCGGGCAAGTAAATGGCGCTATCCGGTAGAAAGCGATATCCAGATGCAGCCTCAGTACCGTTTTCATCCAATGAACGACGTACTTTTTGAGACAGAGAGTGAGATCATCCGCGGACTTGTCGATGAAGAATGTGTAATCGTCGGCAGATGTGCAAACCGGATTCTCGGCGACAAGGCTCTCAGTGTTTTTATCTACGCACCCGCAGAATACCGCATCCGGACAGTGATGGAGCGCTCTGACCGCACGGAAAAGAGCGCACGCTCCATGATAAAGAAGATGGACAAAGAGCGCCGCTACTATTACGAATACTTTACAGACGAGAACTGGCTCGATATGGAGCAGTACGACCTGTGTATTGACAGCAGTAAATTTTCGCAGAATCAGATTATAAAAATGCTCACCGCACTGTATCATGCAGAATAGCGGACGATGAAAGAGCCTGCCGGGCGTACCCGGCAGGCTCCTGCTATATTCGCTTTTTATAACTTCTGTGACGCTTTTCTCAGGAAAGAAGCTTCTTTACCGCATCGGCATCAAATACCACTGATTTCGCGTGGTCTACCTCTATCTGATACAGCGCATTGGCGGCGATATGCTCTGCCGCCTGCTCCAGGTCGCGGATTCCGCTCGTCTCTTTGTACAAACTTACTACCGCGTCTACTGCATCGGGCGTCAGCGTACACTCCTGCTTCTGCATTCCGATCCTCTTTAACACTCTTGGAAGCGCATATTCAGAGAAGATCACTTTCTTTTCTTCCAGCGTATAATCCGGAATCTCAATCACCGCAAATCTCGACATCAGCGGAGCGCTAATCAGGTCCCGGTCATTGGCGGTTGCAATCGGATAGACTCCAACTGTCGGAATCATACATTCCATATAGTTGTCTGTAAAGCCCAGGTTATCAAGAAGCGTCAGAAGCACATCCGCCGGGTTTCCCTTTCCGTTTCCGGATGCAGCCTTGTCCAGTTCGTTGATGATAAATACGAGATTTGACTCTCCCGCCATCGCAAAAGCATCCATAATAATTCCAGGCTTTGCATTTGCATAAATTCTGGAGCTTCCGGTCAGCTGCTCCGCGTCATTGATTGAACTCATATCGAGCGTTGTCCACGGAAGGCCCAGAATCCGCGCCACCGCATAGGCGATCTGAGATTTTCCCGTTCCGCCAGGCCCGATCAGCAGGATACCGTAGGTAGGCAGCGTCTGCGTACGGTTGATCTGGATAATGGTCTCAATAATTCTCTGCTTCACCCGCTCCATGCCGTAAAGCTCCTCATCCAGAATCCGGCGCGCCTCTTTTGGGTCAATTGCGTGGAAGTAATCTCCTTTCCACTGAATATTCAGCATGATGGAAAGCGCGCGCTGCGCATGGCGGCGCTCTTCCGCAGATACTTCATTGGAGCGCGCAACCGCCAGGTTTCTTCTCGCCCAGAGCTGGATATTATCCGGCAGCGTCCTTCCCGCACAGTTCACAAAATCCGTGATGCTCTGTATACTTGTCAGCTTCATGCTGTCCCCTTTTTCCGCCTCGTCCTCGTCTTCCGTCAGCTCCGACGGGGCATCGCTTGCCAGCAGACGCTCAATCATAAACTGCAGAAATCCGTCCTCCGCTGAAAGCTTCCCTGCGCCTCCCAGCGCAGTTTCCCGAATTTTATATACGGCATATTCTGTGCCTGCAGCCTCACCGGAAAGCCGCACATTGATATGATTCTCTCCCAGCCACTTCAAAAGGCTCACAAATCTGGCATCAATCTTCAAAATATCCGCGCTCAGCGTCCTGCCGTCCTCCTTAAATTCAAACGCCGTCCGAACTTTAGGATTCAGAAAAACTCCCATGGAATGATGCTTCAGCCATCCCTCGGTATTGTCGAGCACCAGAATCGGACGTTCCTTTGACGCCTCTGGCTGACTGCTGTAAAAAACTTCATATGTACACTCCGCTACCTTTGGATCTTCCGGAGAATTCTTAAAATCAAATACTGGCATATGATAAACTCCCTGCATATTTTTTTCTGATTTTAGCACAAAAAGCGCTTCTATGCAATGGATTCCTCAGCTTGAGTTTCCGCAGAATTATCCCCCTAAGACAAATCTGCTGCGTTTTGTTATCCACAACTTTCAAAAAATGGCCAAAATATAAGGAATCCTGTTCCTTTTTGATGTA
>CALWBA010000185.1 GCA_944375815.1 uncultured Lachnospiraceae bacterium
TGGAGGGAATGCTGATTGAAAACTCAGATGAACCGTATGCCCACGAAATCGCTGTACGGGTGATGGCTGAGCAAAGACGCGGTAAGATAGATACTACCTCCGAACTTCGCCGCGTGATAGAGCAGGCCCTTTCGTTTCTGCCGGAGGAAGAACGCGCGGAGGCAGTGAAAAAGTCCTGCCAGCGTACGTTCCAGGCGCTTCGCATTGACGTAAACCGTGAGTTTGAGGTGCTCTATGAATTTCTGGAGAAGCTCCCGGGCGTGCTGAAACCGGGAGCAAGAGCCGCAATTCTGACCTTTCACTCGGGTGAGGACAGGCTTGTGAAAAAATCATTCCGGCAGTTGGCCAGACAGGGTGTTTACAGCGAAGTATCAAGTGATGTAATACGCCCGACGGCAGAGGAATGCCGACGAAACAGCCGCGCGCGTTCCACAAAGCTGCGTTGGGCGATAAAAACATAAAAAAACTGTATTTTTAGTCTGTACGTCAGGCCATATATCGTGTATAATAGAGATAAGTTTAACGCAACACCTATTAATAAAACGGAGGTATGAACGTATGGCAGTGAATAACAAATGGTGGAAAAATGCAGTAATTTATCAGATTTATCCCCGCAGCTTCCAGGACAGCAACGGCGACGGAATCGGAGATCTGCAGGGTATTATTCAGAGACTGGATTACCTGGAAAAACTGGGCATTGATGCGATCTGGCTTTCTCCCGTTTGCAGATCGCCGCAGGATGATAACGGATATGATATTTCGGATTACCAGGATATTGATCCGATGTTCGGAAACCTGGATGATATGGAGCGCCTGATCGCGGAGGCAAGAAAGCGAAATATCCGCATCATCATGGATCTGGTGCTGAATCATTCCTCAGATGAGCACCGCTGGTTCCTGGAGGCAAAGAAGAGCCGGGAAAATCCGTATCATGATTATTATGTATGGCGCGATGGTGTGGAGGGCACTCCTCCGAATGATATGCGTGCGAGCTTCGGCGGTTCTGCCTGGGAGTGGGTGCCCGAGTTACAGCAGTACTACTTCCATCAGTTTTCTGTAAAGCAGCCGGATCTCAACTGGGAAAATCCAAAACTGCGCCGTGAAATTTATGATATGATTCTCTGGTGGATGGATAAAGGCGTGGGAGGCTTCCGCCTTGATGTAATCGATCAGATTGCCAAGGAGCCGGATCTGCATATCACCGGCAACGGTCCGCGGCTGCATGAGTTTATCCGGGAGCTGAGCAAAGAAACATTCCAGAAGGGAGATCTGATCACCGTGGGCGAGGCATGGGGCGCAGATCCGGAACGCGCAAAGCTGTACAGCAATCCTGATGGAAGCGAGTTTTCCATGGTTTTCCAGTTTGAGCACATCATGCTGGATCAGCAGGAAGGCAAAGAAAAATGGGACCTTGCACCTCTGCCGTTTTTAAAACTCAAGGAGATCTTTAATCGTTGGCAGTGCGAGCTGTACGGATGCGGATGGAACAGTCTGTTCTGGGATAACCATGATCTGCCGCGCATTGTTTCCCGCTGGGGCAATGATGGAAAGTACCGTGTTGAGTCAGCGAAGATGTTGGCGATTCTGCTCCACGGCATGCAGGGAACGCCCTACATTTACCAGGGTGAAGAGCTTGGTATGACAAACGTGAAGTTTGACTTTGAGGATTACCGCGACATCGAGACTGTGAATATGCACCGTGAACGTCTGGAGAAAGGTTATGCCGAAGAGGAGATCATGAAGTCTATCTATGCCAAGAGCAGAGATAATGCCAGAACTCCGATGCAGTGGGATGACACAGAGCATGCCGGATTTACAGAGGGAACTCCGTGGATCCGTCTCAATCCGAACTATACGGAAATTAATGCTGCATCCCAGATCAATGACCCGGACTCCATATTCTCATGCTACCGTACTCTGGTAGGTCTGAGAAAGCAGTATCCGGTACTGGCAGACGGCAGATTCGAGATGCTTCTTGCCGATGATGAAGATATTTTTGCCTATACCAGAGAGGATGAAACGTCCAGACTTCTTGTCATCTGCAATTTCCACGATAAGGAGATTCCGTGTCCGCTCAGCAGAGAACAAAAAGAGATGAAACTTCTGGTTGGAAACTATAAAGATCAGAACTTAGAGACGCTCAGACCGTATGAGGCGAGAATGTATATTTCAGAGAAATAGCAGATAACAGGAGTTGGAAGAATACTCTGGCGATTATGAAATGCTGATCAAGGATGAGACACTCCGGAAAAATTCAGGTTTTTATTAAGAACTGAATTTCCTTTGGAGTGTCTCATCTTTTACTTTTTCTGATCCCATGGTATAATTTCCATCAGTAACAGAAAATTGATTTGAAAGGCAATAAACCATATGTTATTTGATGTTATTCCGGAGAATTTTTTCCGTCCTCTGGCGGCGCCGGGAAAAATTGTATATTGGGAATGTATCTGCTGCCTGTTTTCAGTGACCAGCAAACAGCTCTCTTTCGGTGTGGAAAGAGATGTGCTGGTAGATGAACTGCAGTATTATTTTGAATCTTCTATGTCTGCGGATATACCGGTCGAGGAATTGGAAGAGACAGGAAGTATGACCAGCCGTGATAAAGCGAACTTTATGCTTCGCAGGCTTGAAAGCTACGGATGGATTTATGTGGATGTGGATTACAGTTATGTTCAGAGGATAAATTTTCGCGACTATGCAATCCGCATTATCAAATCTCTGATTGCTGTATCTGACGAGCGAAGAGTAGAATACCAGGGATATATTTACACGATTTATAATCTTGCAAAAGGTGGATTAAGCAACCCGGGTCTTGGCCTTTTGCAGATTGCAGAGAATACGGATGCGCTGATTACAGGCTTAAAAAGTCTGAATGCGAACATTAAGAAGTATATTGATGAGCTGACGAAGCACAGCACCGTGGCGGAGATCATGGATGCACTTTTGAATGACTACTATACAAATGTGGTAGATAAGGCATATCACAGGCTGCTGACCTCGGATAATGTGGCAAAGTTCAGACCTGAAATCATTGAGCGATTGGAAGCAAACAGCAAAAGCAGGCGCTTTTTGAATGCAGCGGCAAATGAAATTGCAGAATTAAAGGAGATTTCTTCGGAAAAGGCGGAGGAGCTTGTACTTGAACTTCTCCATGAAGTGATCAACGCGTTCCGAAGCATGGATGAAATTCTGGATGAAATTAATAAAAAGAATACGCGCTATCAGAGAGCGGCGATCAACCGCGCGAGATTTTTACTGTCCAGCAGTGAAGACATCCGCGGGCAGCTGAAAGAAATTTTGACATTCATGAATGAGCGCATTCAGGAGAAAAATATCGATTATAACGCTGTCTATGAATTAGAGGAAATGGATCGGCTGATTAAAATCTTTTACTGGGACTATCTGGATATGGATTCTCTCTATGCGCCCGTGGAGGGGAAAAAGGAATTTATACCACAGGAAACTCCACTTATCATTCCGAATGAAGAGGTCCGCTATGAGAAACGGAAACAGATATGGTCAAAGCTTGGACGAACTCTGAGCCCGGAAAAGATAGCAGCGTATGTGGCAGAACAGCTGGGAGACAGAAACTGTATGCTTGCCTCAGAACTTCCGCTTTCTGAAGAAGACACCTTTATCAAACTAATTTACATCCGCCTTTACGGTCAGAGAAAAAAAGTTGGCTATTGCCTGGAAATGAAAGATACGGTGGAAAAGGACGGATTTCGTTTCAGAGACTTTCTGATTTTGAAGAGGCCGGGAAAAATATCATGAGTACCGATGGTATGAGAAAAAAGAACAGAGGACAAAATAATGGAACTATTTGAAGGAATGCTCCAGAAGGAAAAAGATGAGTTTCGGAGAGTATGTAATAAATTGATGAGCACCTGCTTTATCTGCAGACAGAATGCGGATACGAAAAGCGATTATTATTTTATTTTGCGTCAGAAACCGGTGTTTGCCCGATATTTGGATGTCTTGGGCTATACACTGGAAATAAATGAGGAATATGGCGTTATTCAGCTGGTTAATCGTGAGAATTATAATCATCTGCATCTGAAACTGTATGAATCCATCATATTGCTGATCCTGCGAATCCTATATGACGAAAAGAAAAGAGAATTGTCTTTATCGGATGTGGTCATTAATATTGGAGATATACAGGAGAAGTACTTATCCCTGAAAATCAGAGAGAAACAGATCGACAAAACCACTATGAATAATGCCTTAAGGCTGTTTAAGCGTTATAATCTGGTTGCTATTCTGGATAAGGATTTGCTGAAAGAGGAGTCACGGATTGTGATTTATGATTCTATTTTGATGGCTGTGCGTGTGGAGGATATTAAAAGGGCCAGTGATATGATTGCATTGTATCGAAAAGGAGGCGCAGGCAATGAAAATACTGAAGAAAGTACGACTGATTAACTGGCACAGATTTCAGGATGAAACCATAGAATTTGCAGAATCTGTGCTGCTGTCGGGTGAGAACGGTGCGGGAAAATCTACAATTCTGGATGCAATTCAGTTTGTCATTACCTGCTCTAAGACTAATTTTAACAAGGCAGCCCATGAAAAGGGAAAGCGAAATTTAAACAGTTATATCCGCTGTAAAACCGGACGGGAGGACAGACCCTATGAGCGGACGGGTTCTCTTTCTGCCCATATCGCCCTGGAATTTTTTGATGAAGCCAGGAATCGTCCATTTATTGTCGGTGCGGTAATGGATTCGTCTACAGAAGAAAAAGAACCCAATGCTGCGTGGTATCTGATGGAGAGCAGAGAGATAAACGATAACCTGTTTAAGACCGGCAGACAGATCAAGAGTATTTCCGCCTTCCGGTCTACTAATAAAGGAATTACCACTTTTGCGACTACAGCTACAGAGGCGAAAAAAATGATGCTGAACCGGTTCGGGCGTCTGGAGGATAAGTTTTTTTCTTTAATCCCGAAAGCGCTGGCTTTTAAGCCGATCCGTGATATTAAAGACTTTGTGTATTCTTACATCCTGGATGAAAAGGATGTAAATATAGATGTGTTAAAGGAAAATGTACGCAGCTATCAGGATCTGGAACGGATGCTTCAGGATGTGAAACAGAGGATCAGTGAACTGGAACATATCTGTACAAAAGAGCATGAAGTGGAAAATTATCTGAGGATTGATCGATATCAGGAGTATTACATTGTTCGTGCCTCCAAAGAACTGACAGAACAGGAGAGGAAGAGTACAGAAAAAAATATCCTGGATGAAGAACTGCGGTGCAGAGAAATGCAGAAAAGCAGGGAAGAGTTAAAGCAGGCAAGGGATAATAAGGAACAGATGATCCAGAATCTGACTGTGGAATTAAACAGTGATACAGAATATCAGGCATTTCGTGAGTTGGAAAGAGCAGAGGCCGATTTAAAGG
The DNA here is from genome assembly GCA_944375815.1 of uncultured Lachnospiraceae bacterium. GTDB lineage: Bacteria > Bacillota > Clostridia > Lachnospirales > Lachnospiraceae > Egerieimonas_A. Next base: position 5,406 of record CALWBA010000185.1, read on the forward strand.
TACAGATTAAAGAGGATAAATTGGAAGTGAAAGCCCTGAAAAAATCTGTTACCGCTGCGCTTTCCAATGTGGAAAAACTGTTAATAGTAAAAGATGTGGACGGATGCATGATCGAATATAAGAAGGCGCTGGAAAATCTGGAAGAATGTGACAGCCTGGTGACAGTTCTGTCCTGTCTGGAGAGGGTTATTGCCTATAAAAAGCAGATGTATGACAAAGTGCAGGAAAAAATTGCGGAGCTGAATGTGGAAATCCGCAGCCAGAAGGAAAAAAAGCTGGAACTGGATCATCAGATTCAGGAGCTGGAAGCGAGGCGCCTGTCATATCCGGCTTCTGTAATGAAGCTGCAGACGGCGATCAGAGAGCAATTTCGCAGACTGAACCGGGAGGGCCAGACCAGAATTTTGTGTGAACTTCTGGAGATCAGTGATGCCAGATGGCAGAATGCGGTGGAGGGATTTTTAAATACCCAGAGATTCTACCTTCTGGCAGAACCGGAAGATTTCGATGTGGCACTGAGTGTTTATGACAGACTGAGGGGACAAGGCGAAGTGTTTGGCGTAGGCCTGATTAATACGGGAAAGCTGGAAGACTATGAGAAATGTCCAAAGGGAACACTGGCAGAGGTGGTCACATCAAAAAATGTCTGGGCAAGAAGATATATTAACATGATCCTTGGACGGGTACAGCGGTGTGAACACTATCAGGATCTGAAGAAGTATCCGGTTTCTATCACCATGGAGTGTATGCGGTACCAAAATCATGTAGTCAGCGCTATCAGGCCGGAAATTTATAAAACGCCCTACATAGGAGCCGATGCTTATAAAAAACAGCTGGAGCAGTGCAGGGAGAAACGGGCAAAACTGGAAAGCCGTATGAAAGAACTCTGTGAACGGAGAGAGAACCTGCGGTTTGTGGTGGATCCTTTATCCGTAACAGAAGATATTGATGTGAAATACCGTTTGAGATCTCTGGAGAATCTGCATACTCATGAGCGGGCACTAAAAGAATGCAGAGAAGAAATGAAACGTCTGGAGGCCAGCCAGACCATGCTCCAAAAGCGAATTCGTCTGCAGGAAATGCAGAATGAAAGAAAACAGATCGAGGAACAGGTTGACGGGGTTACTCAGGAAATTGGCCGGACGGAAGAACGTATAAAACAGTACCGGGAGATTATCAGACAGATGACCGAACTGTTGTCGAATAAAACGGCAGAATTGAAAGAACTGGCAGAACGTCTGAAAGAAGAACTGGTTGTCTGCGAGAAAGAGTATCTTCGTCAAATCGAAGGGGCCGATTTTGCAAGATTTATTGTAAACTTTGAGCGGGCAAGAAAGGCAAACTGGACTCTGAAAGAAAAGGCGGAGGGAGAAATGGCAAATGCCATGCGCGCCTATAAGATATCCCACGATTTCGGGGCGGCAGAGAATATGTCCGGTTTTCCGGAATATCTGGCAGAGTATCATAAACTGAAAAATTCACAGCTTCTGGAATATGAAGAGAAGGTTTATCAGGCAAGGAAGGCCGCGGAGGAGGAATTTCGGGAGCAGTTTCTATCGAAACTTCAGGAGAACATCAAGCAGGCTCAGGGTGAATTTAAAGAATTGAACCGTGCTCTTAAGGAGATCCATTTCAGCAGGGAACAGTACGAATTTATATATGAGCCCAGCAGCAGGCTTAAGAAATTTTATCAAATGATTATGTCTGATTTTAATGTCATGCGGGGAGAATCTATTTTCAGCGGGGTATTTAACGAGACCCATAAGGAAGTAATCGAGGAACTTTTCGAGAAACTAACGCTGGACGATGATTCCAGCTCCAGGACATTGGAGGAGTATACGGATTATCGTACATATATGGATTATGATATTAAGATTAGCAGTGATGACGGAGGGTTTATGCTTTATTCCAAGGTCAGCCAGGAAAAAAGCGGAGGAGAGACTCAGACACCGTTTTATATTACCATTGCAGCTTCTTTTATGCAGCTTTACCGAAACAGCATCGGCGGAGATTCTATCGGACTTGTGATGATGGATGAAGCATTTAATAATATGGATGATGAGAGAATTGCAGGCGTTTTATCTTTTATGCGCAGTTCGAACCTTCAGATGATTATTGCTGCGCCGCCGGATAAGATCCAGTATATCGGCCCTTCCATGAAAAAGGTGCTTCTGGTGCTCCAGGACGATAAACTCAGCTATGTGGAGGATTTTACGAATGAAGCGGTATGATGAAAGGGTACTGGGATATCTTCTGGATCGGTATGAGCGAAGCCTGTTGTATTTTGGTAAGAACAGAATAAACCGTGCTATCACGATGCCCGTTTCACCAAAGACACTTCCGGAATATTTTGATGAGTCTGCACTGCAGTACGAAGTGATTCATCAGCAGCTGGAGATGCTGGAAGCGGGAGGATATGTCCGTCTGTTGTGGAAGAATAAAAAGACAGGTCATATTCTGGAAAGATGCGAGTTGAATCTGGAACATCTGGAGGGGAGTTATGCTTTACTGCGCAGAAAACCGAAAATATTAAAAGAGCAGGAAATTCTGGATATCTGCAGCGCTTACCAGGGAAAAGCAAAGGAGATGGACCGATTTTTAGAATGGATTGAGAAACAGATACAGGGAGGCAGAAGTATTCAAAAATATACAGACATTGACACGCCTCAGGACTTTGCCCGGCTTTGCCGGCTGATATTGAGTATACTGACTAATGAATCGGAATGCTTCCTGCGCCAGTTTTCTATCCGCCATTTTCACGATTCAAAACTTGCAGAAAAAGATATAACGAGAGCTGTTCATATCATTGCGGAATTTTCTGAGAAAGAAAGATTTTCAGATCTTGAGACAGAAGAAATCCTGGCGGAATATAATATTTACCGAAACCCGTCCTGGATGATGATGAAAGGAAATGTGAAGATTCGGACACAGTCTGGTGATTCACATATGGATATTGATCTGCGATTATTTGAAGGAGGGCTGGGAATATCCAACCAGGATATAGATAATATTTGCTGGGATCCCGCATCGCCAGTTGAAAAAGTGGTAACCGTGGAAAATCTTACTTCTTTTTATCAGTGGAAACTGGATGAAAGTGAAGCTGTTCTCTGTATTTATCTGGGCGGCTATCATAATGAGGTAAAGCGCCTGTTTCTGCAGAAGCTTTACAGGACGTATCCGGATGCGGAATACCGTCATTTCGGAGACATTGACTGCGGAGGATTTCGCATCTGGAAAAATCTGTGTGTAAAAACCGGAATCCCTTTTATTCCAATCTATATGGATCTTGTGACATATAATAAATACTTTCAGTGGGGACGGAAACTGACCGAACAGGATAAAAAAACTCTGAATGCTATGAAGAAAGATTTGTTTTTCCTGGAACAAAAAGAACTGTTTGAGAGAATGCTTGAGCAGGGGAGAAAGATAGAGCAGGAGTGTGTGGAAGTTTAAAAGAAATATTGATAGTATGTTTTTCGGCAGCGGAAGTAATCTGCCGTAGAATGGATAGTGAAAGGAGGAGAATTTATTATGGATAAATTCGTTTTAAAGTCTTCGCCTGGAGTTACAGGCTCAGAAAAGACCTTTATCATGGCCAAATGTCATCCCCGTGGAATAGTTCGTTTCCTAGTATATTTACACTCTAAAAACGGTGATATTTAGTGTTGGTAAATGTTGTTTTGTTCATATTTTGTGGTATAAACAATACTAAATGGAATAAATAACACTAGGTGGACTGTGTGGATTTATGACTTTTGTTTGTTCTGAAAAGGAATTAGGTGAATGTTAGAGGAGAGGGCGATAGGATGATTTATTTTACAAGTGATTTGCATTTGGGGCATCGCGGAGTTATAGAGATGAAAAATCGCCCTTTCGAAAATGTGGAAGAAATTAATCAGATTTTGATGGAGAATTATATCAGTGTTGTTCATAAAAATGATACGGTATATATTCTTGGATATATCAGTCATCATATGCCGATTGAATGGGTTAATGAACTGATTGGGAAAATGAATGGGAAAAAGATTCTGATAAAAGGAAACCACGACAAAAATATTTTCCGAAGTTATTTGAAGAGATTGGTGATTTTAATATAATTTCGTTAATAGGTAAAACAGATTAAAGAATTTATTGAGACAGAAAAGGAGAATAAATGAAACAGGAACATGAAATTGTTTTATATCAAATAGAAAATACAAATATATATGTGAATGTTATTTTTAAGGACGAAACTTTTTGGATGACACAAAAGGCAATGGCAGAGTTGTTTGATGTGAATAGTCAAGCTATTACAAAACATATTGGGAATATTTTTGCGGAAGAAGAGCTGGAAAAAGAAGCAACTTGTTCCAAAATGGAACAGGTTCAGCAAGAAGGGAAGCGAAAAGTAAGAAGACAAAAGGATTTTTACAATCTTGATATGATTATTGCTGTTGGATATCGTGTAAATTCTAAAAAAGCAACACGCTTCCGTCAGTGGGCAACAAAAACATTAAAGGAATATATTACCAAGGGGTTTATTCTTAATGACGATATGCTTAAAAATGGTAGGCCATTTGGGAAAGATTATTTTGATGAATTGCTGGAACGTATTCGAGAAATTCGAGCAAGTGAGCGCAGAGCCTATCAGAAGATCACAGATGTTTTTGAACAATGTAGTTATGATTACGATAAAAATAGTGATATTACAAAAACATTTTATTCATTTGTACAGAATAAACTTCATTTTGCTATTACAGGGAAGACAGCAGCAGAATTAATATATGAGCGAGCAGATGCAGAAAAACCAGCTATGGGGCTTACCACTTGGAAAGATGCTCCGGACGGTAAAGTATTAAAAAGAGATATTGGTATTGCAAAGAATTATTTAAATGAAAAAGAATTGTTACGTCTAAACAGACTGGTAACAATGTTTATTGATTATGCGGAACTAATGGCAGAAGATGAAATCTTAATGAGTATGCAAGACTGGGTAGAACAGACAAATCAATTTTTGAGAAATAACAGAAGAGATGTACTTGAAGGAAAAGGTAAAATTTCACACGATATAGCTATGAAAAAGGCGGAAGCAGAATATGAAATTTTTCGAGTCAAGCAAGATCAAGAATATGTTTCCGAGTTTGATCGTGAAATGGAAAAATACTTAAGAGGATAAATGTGATAAAAAGTACTAATAGGAGGAAGATGAAATGGGAAATGAACAACTTAGTAATAGTCAAATTTTAATCAAAGAATGTGTTGCTCAAGAATATGCAGAAGCGGCATCTTTCGAAAATGAAGCGGCATATTTTGAGTATTTTGCGGCTGCACAAGTGTTAAAGGACTATGATTTGAGTGATGAAGAAATTGAAAGTGGGATTATAGGTGCTGGAAATGATGGTGGATGTGATGCAATGTACATCTTTCTAAATAAAAATTTGATTTTGCCAGATCAAATAGAAACCATAACAATATCGAAAGAATCCAGTGTAGAGGTTATTATTATTCAGGCAAAACGAGAAAATTCTTTTCGAGAAGATGCTATAATGAAGTGGAAAACGGTTTCCGATAATTTATTACAGTTATCAAATTCCTTAGAAGACTTTAAAACAAGATACAATGATGATGTTTTAGAACTATTTAGAACTTTTAGAGATCTACATACAAAATTAATACGAAATCGTGTGAAATTGAAATTCAAATTTTGTTATGTGTCATATGCAGTTGAATGTCATCCTAATGTAAAGCAACAAGCAAAAGAATTGGAAACCATTGTTAAAAGGAATTACCCATCTTCGATGGTATGTGTAGATTTTATTGGGGCTGATGAACTGTTTGAAAAATATAATAGTCTGTCAGAAACAGTTGTTAATTTACCATTGGTAGAAATACCTATCGGTCTTGGAAAAAATAAAGAATATATAACTTTAGTATTCTTGGCGGAATATTTTAAGTTTATTACAGATGAAAATCTTGGTTTGAGAAAAAGATTTTTTGAAGCCAATGTGAGAGATTATCAAGGGAAAAATGCTGTTAATTCATGTATTAGAGATTCGTTAGAAGATAGGAATAGTGAAGAGGATTTTTGGTGGCTAAATAATGGAATAACAATTCTTGCCTCAGAAGCTATTATGGCGAATAACAGGGAACTTCAGCTGACTAATCCTGAAATAGTAAATGGCCTGCAAACATCAAATGAAATATATAATTATTATTCGCAAAACGTAGCTTTTTTAGAAAATGAGAAACGTAATATTTTAGTTAGAATTATTGTTCCTGAAACAGAAAAGGTTAGAGATGACATTATTTTTGCCACAAATAACCAGACGAATATACCTAAGTCTTCTTTAAGAGTAACTGATCCAATACATTTAGAGATAGAGATGTATTTTAAAAGCCGTGGCTTATATTATGACCGTAGAAAAAATTATTATAAAAATCAAGGGAAAAAGGCTAAGGATATAGTGGGAGTATCTTTTCTGGGCCAGTGTCTTATTACATTATTTTTGCAGAAGCCAGATTTTGCTAGAGCGAGGCCATCTACATTATTAACAGATGATGAAACATATTCAAAACTATATGAAGACAATAAAGATCTAGAAGTTTTTTATAAATGTGCACTAATTGGAAAATTAATACAAAGAAATAATATATGCGGAGTATAGAAAACAAGGTGGTAACAGCCATGTCGCAAAAAGTACTACATTTATTAATAATGTAAATAAGGTGTTAATGATAGAATAAAAAGATAAGAGATTTAGGGCGAATATTAAAAAACCTACTCTGCGCTATTACTTTATATTTTGATATTATAAGTTTGGTTAGAAGTAAAGATTAGATTGGAGAAACATTGTATTTCTAATCTAAAAGTATTTTAACTATATATAGATTCAAAAAGGAGATTGTTTCATGGACCATTTTGAGTTAGTATCCGAATATGCCCCCACCGGCGATCAGCCGCAGGCCATTGCCGAGCTGGTAAAGGGGTTTAAAGAAGGAAATCAATTTGAAACATTGCTTGGAGTTACAGGTTCAGGAAAGACCTTTACCATGGCCAATGTCATCCAGGCGCTGAATAAGCCCACTCTGATTATTGCGCACAACAAGACACTGGCTGCACAGCTTTACGGCGAGTTCAAGGAATTTTTCCCGAACAATGCCGTGGAATATTTCGTCTCCTACTACGACTACTACCAGCCGGAGGCGTATGTACCTTCCACAGACACCTATATCGCCAAAGACTCCGCCATTAATGAGGAAATAGATAAACTGCGCCTCTCCGCCACGGCAGCGCTCAGTGAGAGGAAGGACGTGATCATTGTATCAAGTGTGTCATGTATCTATGGTATCGGAAGTCCCAAGGATTATCAGAATATGATTATTTCTCTGCGCCCCGGTATGGAAAAGGACAGAGACGAGGTGATCAGAGAGCTGATTGATATACAGTATGATCGTAATGATATGGATTTCCGCCGCGGAACGTTCCGAGTCCGCGGCGATGTGGTTGAGATCTTTCCGGCTGATGAGAGCGAGCTGGCGCTTCGGGTGGAATTTTTCGGGGATGAAATTGACAGGATTACTCAGATTGACGTACTGACCGGCGAGATAAAGTGTTCGCTGAATCATGCGGCCATCTTTCCTGCATCTCACTATGTGGTACCAATGGATAAAATTTTAAAAGCCGCAAAAGATATAGAAGAGGAGATGAAGGAGCAGGTTGCTTACTTTAAAAGTGAGGACAAGCTATTGGAAGCCCAGCGCATCCGTGAAAGGACGAGCTTTGATATGGAGATGTTAAAGGAGACGGGATTCTGCTCGGGTATTGAGAATTATTCACGACATCTCTCGGGTCTCAAGCCGGGAGAGGCTCCATACTCGCTGATGGATTATTTTGGAGATGATTTCCTTATTATTATAGATGAGTCTCATAAAACAATTCCGCAGGTGCGCGGAATGTACGCCGGCGACCAGTCCAGAAAGACGACGCTGGTGGACTACGGATTCCGTCTGCCTTCGGCAAAAGACAATCGTCCGCTGAATTTTGAAGAATTCGAGAGTAAAATAGACCAGATGCTTTTCGTATCCGCAACTCCCGGTGAGTATGAAGCAGAGCATGAGCTGCTGAGAGCAGAGCAGATTATCCGACCGACAGGCCTCCTTGACCCTGAGGTGGAGGTACGGCCTGTGGAGGGACAGATTGATGATCTGGTCGGAGAAGTACACAAGGAAGTGGCAAAACACCACAAGGTTCTGATTACAACGCTCACAAAGCGGATGGCGGAGGATCTGACGGACTATATGAAAGAGCTGGGCATCCGTGTGAAATATCTGCATTCAGATATTGATACTCTGGAGAGAACTCAGATCATCCGTGATATGCGTCTGGATGTGTTCGATGTGCTTGTAGGAATCAATCTTTTAAGGGAAGGGCTTGATATTCCGGAAATCACGCTTGTGGCTATTCTGGATGCGGATAAGGAAGGTTTTCTGCGTTCGGAGACATCCCTGATACAGACAATCGGAAGAGCTGCGCGAAATGCCGAGGGACATGTTATCATGTATGCGGATAATATCACGGATTCCATGCGCGTTGCCATTGATGAGACGTGCCGCCGCCGTAAGCTGCAGGAGGCATATAATAAGGAACACGGCATCACACCTAAGACGATCCAGAAAGCAGTCCGGGATCTGATCAGCATTTCCAAAGAAGTTGCACGCACAGAGCTGGATCTTGAGAAAGATCCGGAGGCTATGAATAAGAAAGAACTGGAGAAACTTATAGAGAAAGTGCAAAAGCAGATGAAAGCGGCAGCAGCAGACCTGAACTTCGAGCTGGCGGCGGAGCTGCGTGATAAGATGATCGAACTGAAGCGCAATCTTGAGGAATTTTGAAGAGATTGCTGCAGGCAACCGTCAGGCAGGAAGGAATAGTTATAAATTTTTTGAAAAATGCTATTGACAAATTTTTTCGACAGTGCTATCTTTAGAGCATAGATGTTAGCACTCCACTCAAACGAGTGCTAACAGAAAGAAAAAAGGGGGCTTAAGGATGGATTTGGATGAACGCAAGAAAAAAATTTTAAAAGCAATCATTCAGACTTACCTGGAGACGGGCGAGCCGGTGGGATCCAGAACGATTTCCAAATATACGGATCTGAACTTGAGCTCTGCAACGATTCGTAACGAGATGTCAGATCTTGAGGAGATGGGCTATATCTTACAGCCGCATACTTCCGCAGGACGTATCCCCTCGGATCAGGGTTACCGGCTGTATGTGGATGAACTGATGCAGGAGAAGCAGCAGGAGGTCGCTGAGATCAAGGAGATGATGATTCAGAAGACTGACCGGATGGAGCAGGTACTAAAGCAGGTTGTTAAGGTACTCGCATCGAATACCAACTATGCGACAATGATAACCGGACCTACCTACCACGGCAATAAGGTGAAGTTCATTCAGCTTTCTAAAGTGAATGAAGAACAGATTCTCGCTGTGATCGTGGTGGAGGGTAATCTCGTAAAGAATCAGATCATCGGACTTGATGAGCCGATTAACGATGAGACAATTCTGAAGCTGAATCTGCTGCTGAATACTCAGCTTAACGGACTGACGATTGAGGAGATCAATCTGGGAATGATTGCAAAGATCAAAGAGCAGGCAGGCATTCACAGCAAGATGGTAACAGAGGTCCTTGATGCGGTGGCAAAAGCTATCGCAGTGGAGGAGGAAGTGCCGGTCTATACCAGTGGAGCTAATAATATTTTCAGATATCCGGAGCTGGCAGACAGCGCAAAGGCGAGCGAACTTATCTCAGCCTTTGAGGAAAAGAAGCTTCTGACTGAGATGGCAAAGGACAGCGAGGGCAAAGAAAACACAGGCATTCAGGTATATATCGGAAGTGAATCGCCTGTATCCACGATGAAGGACTGCAGTGTCGTGACAGCAACATACGATCTTGGCGGCGGCATGCGCGGTACAATCGGAATCATCGGACCGAAGCGAATGGACTATGAGAATGTAGTAGATAACCTTAAAACCTTGAAGGTTCAGCTGGATACTATATTTAAGAAAACCTAGAAAGGCGGAATAGAAGATGGCGGACGAAACCAGGAATACAGAAGAGATCACAGAAGAAAAGCAGACAGCAGAGGAAGTGACCGAGAACACTGCGCAGGAGACGCCGGAGGAATCCCAGGATACCGCAGAGAAAGAGGCTGCGGACAGCGAGCAGGAAGAGGCGGATGCACAGGAGAAACCAAAGAAGCTTTTCGGAAAAAAGAAAGAGAAGAAAGACAAGAAAGATGAAAAGATAGAGGAGCTGACAGACCAGATCAAGCGCCAGATGGCAGAGTTTGATAACTACCGCAAGCGCACGGAGAAGGAGAAGGCGAGTATGTATGTAATCGGCGCAAAGGATATCGTCGAGAAAATACTCCCGGTCGTAGATAACTTTGAGCGCGGACTGGCAGCAGCCGCAGACAAGGCTGACGATCCGTTTGTGGACGGCATGAGCAAGATCTATAAGCAGCTTATGACGACGCTGGAAGAACTTGGGGTATCCCAGATTGAGGCAGTCGGAAAAGAATTTGATCCGAATTTCCACAATGCAGTGATGCATGTGGAAGATGAGGAAGTCGGAGACAATATCATTGTGGAGGAGTTCCAGAAAGGATACCTTTACAAAGAATTTGTTGTAAGACACAGCATGGTAAAAGTAGCCAACTAATTATAGATTGATTGACATAGATAATAGGAGGAAGAGAACTATGGGCAAGATTATTGGTATTGACTTAGGAACAACAAACAGTTGTGTAGCTGTTATGGAGGGCGGAAAGCCCACTGTTATCGCAAATGCAGAGGGAGCAAGAACCACACCGTCTGTTGTAGCATTTACAAAAACAGGAGAGAGACTTGTAGGTGAGCCGGCAAAACGTCAGGCTGTAACAAACGCTGACAAAACCATTTCTTCCATTAAAAGACATATGGGTACAGATTACAGAGTAACAATTGACAGCAAGAAGTACTCTCCGCAGGAGATTTCCGCTATGATCCTTCAGAAGTTAAAAGGAGATGCGGAGAACTACCTGGGTGAAAAGGTAACAGAAGCAGTTATCACTGTACCGGCTTATTTCAACGACGCACAGCGTCAGGCTACAAAAGATGCCGGGAAGATCGCAGGACTGGACGTAAAACGTATCATTAATGAGCCGACAGCAGCAGCACTTGCATATGGTCTGGACAATGAGAAAGAGCAGAAGATCATGGTATACGACCTGGGCGGCGGTACATTTGATGTTTCTATCATTGAAATCGGTGATGGTGTAATCGAGGTACTTTCCACAGCAGGAAATAACCGTCTGGGCGGTGATGACTTTGACCAGAAGATCACAGATTATATGTTGGCTGAGTTCAAAAAGAACGAGGGCGTAGACTTATCAAACGATAAGATGGCTTTACAGAGATTAAAAGAAGCTGCAGAGAAGGCAAAGAAAGAGCTGTCTTCCGCAACCACAACAAATATCAACCTTCCGTTTATCACTGCAACTGCAGAGGGACCGAAGCACTTTGATATGGATCTGACAAGAGCAAAATTTGATGAGCTGACCCGTGACCTGGTAGAGCTTACTGCAGAGCCGGTTCGCCGTGCATTATCTGATGCCGGACTGTCAGCTTCTGAGCTGGGCAAAGTACTTCTGGTAGGAGGTTCTACACGTATCCCGGCTGTACAGGATAAGGTAAAACAGCTTACAGGACATGAGCCGAGCAAAACTTTGAACCCGGATGAGTGCGTAGCTCTGGGAGCATCTGTACAGGGAGGAAAACTTGCCGGAGATGCCGGTGCAGGCGACATCCTGCTTCTGGATGTAACTCCGCTGTCTCTGTCCATCGAGACTATGGGCGGTATCGCTACAAGACTTATCGAGAGAAATACTACAATCCCGACCAAGAAGAGCCAGATCTTCTCTACAGCAGCAGATAACCAGACAGCCGTAGACATCAATGTTGTACAGGGTGAGCGTCAGTTCGCCAGAGACAATAAGTCCCTCGGACAGTTCCGTCTGGATGGTATCCCGCCGGCAAGAAGAGGTGTTCCGCAGATCGAGGTTACATTCGATATCGATGCAAACGGTATCGTAAACGTATCCGCGAAAGATCTGGGAACAGGTAAAGAGCAGCATATTACAATTACTGCAGGTTCCAATATGTCTGAGGATGAGATCAATAAGGCTGTTAAGGAAGCAGCTGAGTTCGAAGCTCAGGATAAGAAGCGCAAAGAGGCAATTGATGCCAGAAACGAGGCAGACTCTATGGTATTCCAGGTTGAGAAGGCACTCGAAGAAGTGGGCGACAAGCTGGATGCAAATGATAAGACTGCAGTTGAAGCTGACTTAAATGCACTGAAGGATCTTGTTGCTAAGACACCGGCTGAGGAGATGACAGATTCCCAGATCGCTGACTTAAAGGCAGCAAAAGAGAAGCTGATGCAGAGCGCAAACAAACTGTTTGAGAAGATGTATCAGCAGAGCCAGGCAGGCGGTGCACAGGGCGCAGGTCCGAATCCGGGCGCAGGTTCCGCTGCAGGCAGCGATGAGGCCGGCTACGGTGATGACGTTGTAGATGCTGACTACAAGGAAGTATAATAGATAACAATAAAGAACCCTTAGGGGACGGGGAGAAATCTCCGTCCCTCAAGTTGTGAAAAGGGGATTCGCGGAAAGGTGAACATAGATGGCAGAGAATAAGAGAGATTACTATGAAGTCCTGGGCGTTGACCGGGGTGCGGATGAGGCGACTCTGAAGAAAGCGTACCGCGCGCTGGCAAAGAAGTATCATCCGGATATGAATCCAGGCGATGCCGAAGCCGAGAAGAAGTTCAAGGAAGCAACAGAGGCTTATGGTGTCTTGAGTGATCCGGAGAAAAGAAAACAGTATGATCAGTTCGGACATGCAGCATTCGAGCAGGGCGGCGGAGGAGCCGGTGGGTTCGGCGGCTTCGGAGGATTTGACTTCAGCGGTCAGGACATGGGAGATATTTTTGGAGATATTTTCGGAGATCTGTTCGGCGGCGGTTCCAGAAGAAGCGGCAGGGCGAATAACGGACCGATGCGCGGGGCAAATGTGCATGCGTCTGTGCGGGTTACATTCTTGGAGGCAGTTTTCGGATGTGAGAAGGAGCTGGAGCTGACGCTGAAAGAGACGTGTAAAACATGTAACGGCAGCGGCGCAAAACCGGGTACATCACCGGAGACATGTTCCAAATGTAATGGTTCCGGACAGGTGGTATATACGCAGCAGTCTGTATTCGGAATGGTCAGAAACGTACAGACATGTCCGGAGTGCGGCGGAAGCGGCAAGGTGATAAAGGATAAATGTCCGGACTGCCGGGGAACCGGATACACAGCTATGCGAAAAAAGATTCAGGTATCTATTCCGGCCGGTATAGACAACGGACAGAGTATCCGTATCCGTGAGAAGGGCGAGCCGGGCAAGAACGGAGGACCAAGAGGAGATCTTCTGGTAGAGGTAATAGTATCCAGACACCCGATTTTCCAGCGGCAGGATATGAATATTTTCTCAACAGCTCCGCTGACTTTTGCACAGGCAGCTCTCGGCGGTAAAATCCGAATCAGTACTGTGGACGGCGATGTGGAGTACGAAGTAAAACCGGGCACACAGACAGATACAAAGATCCGGCTGAAAGGAAAGGGCGTTCCGTCTCTGCGAAACAAGACAATCCGAGGAGACCATTATGTGACTTTGGTGGTACAGGTACCCACCAAGCTGAACGAGGAGGCAAAGGAGGCACTGCGCAATTTCGATGCAGCATGCAACGGCAAACCGACGACCTCCGGAACAGGCAAAAAGAAGAGATTTATGGACAAGCTCAAGGAGACATTCGAGGGCGAGGAGTAATAAAAGATATGCGGCAGACCGGGAGAACCTTCCTGGGCTGCCGCGTTTTTCTTGCACAGCAGCTTAAAAAATGATATTATTATAAAAAATGCCGTATCCTCTGGCGGCAGCGGCACGGCGGTAAGGAGAGCAGTATGAAAGAGTTTTTAATTTCCACAGATAACACAGCAGACCTGCCATACAACTATTATAAAGAGAACCATATTGAATATATGTATCTGACGTATACGATGGATGGCGTAACGTATGATAAAAAGAATGAACTTCCGGCTAAGGAGTTTTATGCCAAGATGCGTGCGGGGTCCATGCCGATGACTTCACAGGTCAACGCAGAGACAGTAAAGGAAGTGTGGCGCCCGTATCTGGAGCAGGGAACGGATATTCTGCACCTGGCATTTTCTTCAGGACTGAGCGGAAGCTGCAACAGTGCGCGCCTTGCTGCGGAGGAGCTGAAAGAGGAGCATCCGGAATATAATATTATTGTCATTGACTCCCTGTGTGCGTCTCTCGGCGAGGGTATGTTTGTATATAAGGCAGTGGAGCTCCGCAGGCAGGGCAAATCGATCCAGGAGACAGCAGAATGGCTGGAGAAGCACAAACTGAATTTCTGCCATGTATTTACTGTGGACGATCTGCATCATCTGCACAGAGGCGGCAGAGTTTCTAAGATGACCGCAGTACTCGGCACAATGATTAATATCAAGCCGCTGCTGCATGTAGACGATGAGGGACATCTGATTCCGCTCGATAAGGTCAGAGGCAGAAAGAAATCCCTGGTTTCTCTGGTGGATATGATGGACGCACGTCTCGGCAGCTACCGCGGAAAGAATGATGTTGTTTTCATAAGCCATGGCGACTGTGAGAAAGACGCTCAGTATGTAGCAGATCTTATTCGGGAGCGCTATGGTATCCAGAATATTATGATAAATACAATTGGAGCCACCATAGGGGCACATGCGGGTCCGGGTACAGTGGCACTGTTCTTTATGGGAGATAAGAGATAAGAAGAGACGGGACAGGAAAATCCCGCCGTATCGCGAATGGATACGGCGGGATTTTTTTACCTCTGAGGAAGGCTGATCCGTCGGAGAAATTTCCGGTAATCAAAATTCTGAATCAGGTCGATGAGAGGAGACGAAATAGAGACCGTGATCAGAGAAAAAATAATTTTCCCAATGGGAATATATGTCAGAGACAGTCCCAGGACTACCAGGTCCGTAAAGAGATATGCCCGTGACAGCCGCCAGCGCGTCACTTTGGAGATCGTAAGCGCCAGTGCGTCATCGCCTCCGCTGGAGCCGCCCTGCCGTACAATCAGACCTACGCCCACTCCTACAAACAGTCCTCCCAGAATGGAAGCAAGCAGCGGATAGGGAGATAAATCCGGCAGCATGGGCGGGAAAAGTTCCCAGAATTTATAAAACAGAGATATACATGCGGTTGATAGAACAGATATTCTTATAAAGTTTCCTCCCAGATACCGGAATGCGAGAAGATAACAGACAAAATCAAGAACGGGTGTGATTGCTGCGGGAGAGCTGCCGATCCAGTGTTCTACAAGAAGCATAAGCCCGATTACGCCTCCTTCTGTAATGCCCGTCTGCTGGTGAATATTATGTATTCCAAATGTGCAGATACCGGCACCGATCAGTATCGGAACAAACATCCGCAGGGACAGACCACGAATCATTCTGCGGGCGAAAGCGGAAAAATGTCTTTGTATCATCAAAAGCCTCCTTGTTTTTCTTACTGTGAAGCCTATAATAAACCATATAGTTACTATACTGTCAAGAGGTGAACATATGGAAAATTATTTTTCAATCGGAGAAGTGGCAAAGTACCAGAATATATCCAAGCAGACATTGATCTTCTACGATAAGATCGGTCTGTTCTGTCCAGCATACGTAGATCCGAAAAATGGATATCGATATTACAGCGCAGGCCAGATCGATTATCTGGATACGATTCTGATTATGAAAAAGATCGGATTTTCATTAAGCGACATTCGGGAACACATGCGGGATTATACAAGCGACAGCAGTCTTGCGGCGATGAAAAAGCAGCTTACAGTCATAGAAAGCCGGATTGAGGAGCTGCGCCTGATACGCAGCCGTCTGCTGCACCGATGTGTGCAGATGGAAGAGGCACAGCGCAGCAGCAGAGAAAATTCAGTGACTGAAGAGATCACAGAAGAGAGAAGCATTCTGTATAGAGAGGTTGCAGCGCCGTATACACTGAGGGAAATCAGTATTGCTACCAAACAGTGTTTTGCAGATTTTTTCCAGAATAATCTGCCGGTATATTTTCAGTGCGGCGTAAGTGTACCGCTGAAACGTATCAGGGAAGGGAGGTATACAGAGGCGTCCATCGCTTTTCTTCCCATCGAAAAGACGGACAGAGCAGAAAATATCCTGGTGCTTCCGGCGGGACGGTGCGTCAGTGTCTGTCATACGGGAAATTATTTATCCATCGGCAGATCCTATGAAAAACTTCTCGGCTACTGCAAAGCGCATGGTCTGCAGATTATCTCGGACGCCTATGAGTTTTGTATTAATGATTATATTACTACGAATGATGAAAATGAGTATATTACAAAGATTTTGTTTTATGTGCAGTCAGAGAAATAAAAAGACAGGCACAGAGGTTTTTATGTGCCCTGTGCCTTATGTATTATCTGGTTATCAGCGAGAAACAGGTATTGATCACACCTGCCAGAATCATGACCCAGATCGGATTCATTTTGAATTTTTGAAGAAGTACAATGCAGCCGGCAAAGATGGCTGCGAGAAGCCAGTTTGTTTCGGACAGCAGGATAGACGCTGAGTTTTCCCACAGTGCCGTAATCAGGATGGAAATACCGGCTGAGGCGATCATTGCCACAACGGCGGGACGCAGAGAGTTTAAAATGCCCTGCAGCATTGCCATATTTCTGTACTTCAGGTACAATTTGGCGATCAGCGTCACAATGATGCATGACGGCAAAATACATCCGAGTGTAGCGACGGCTGCACCCGGGATACCGGCAATCTTGATTCCAACAAAGGTGGCGGAATTGATGGCGATAGGGCCAGGCGTCATCTGAGAGATTGTGATGAGGTCAGTAAATTCGGACATGCTCAGCCACTGGTGGGTCGTTACGACATGCTCCTGAATCAGCGGCATTGCGGCGTATCCTCCGCCGAAGCTGAACAGTCCAATCTGGAGAAAGCTCCAGAAAAGCTGAAGATAAATCATTGCTTCTCCCTCCTTTTTGCGTAAAGTGTCCGTACGACTCCGAGCAGTCCGCAGACCAGAATGATGTAGACAACATTGATGTTAAATACACAGGAAGCGAGAAAGGCAAGAATCATAACCGTGACGGATACGGGGCTTTTTCCGTGAATTACGCCGCCTGCCATTTCAAAGACAACAGATGCGATAACCGCCGCGACGCCCGCCTGCATGCCCTCGAGCATGCTGCTCACAATGAAGTTTGTACGGAAAGCATTGTAAAATACGGAAATCAGCGATATGATTGCAAAAGGCGGCAGGATTGTCGCAAGAATCGCGGTCAGTGCGCCGATAATTCCCGCGAGTTTGTATCCGACTACGATTGCACCGTTTACAGCGATTGCTCCGGGAGCTGACTGAGCAATCGCAATCAGATCCAGCATTTCGCTCTCCTCAATCCAGTGATATTCATCCACAAACTTTTTCTTCATCAGTGTTACGATAACGTAGCCGCCGCCGAAGGTAAAGGCGCTCAGATACAGTGTGGATATAAAGATCTTCCATAACACTTTTTTTCTGTTTTCCAAAATGTATGTCCTCCTTTGAAATATAACCCTTGGTATCATTATATTTCCTCTTGCCTTATAAGGAAAATACTATTATTCTATGAAATAGATAATGATTTTCTTATAAGGAGGTTATGGCATGACCCTGAGACACATGAAAATCTTTGTATCTGTGTTTCAGCACAGCAATATCACTAAGGCGGCAAAGGAACTGCATCTGGCACAGCCGTCGGTAAGCTTTGCGGTGAAGGAACTGGAGGATTATTATGGAATCCGGCTGTTTGACCGGATCGGGAGAAGGATTTCTCCTACGGAGGCAGGAAGGGGATTTTATGAATATGCGGTACATATTGTTTCCATGTTTGATGAAATGGAAAGAAAAATCCGGAACTGGGATACAATGGGGACAATCCGCATCGGGGCAAGCATCACAATCGGAACGCATATCCTGCCTCCGCTGCTGAGAAAGTATCAGGAGCGTTTCCCGGAGTTGAGAGCTGAAGTTACAATTGAACAGTCAGGCTCAGTAGAGCGCCATGTGCTTGAAAATGACATTGATATCGGACTTGTGGAGGCGCAGCCGGAGCATCCGGATATTGTATCTATTCCATTTATGGAGGATATGCTGTGCGCGATCGTTCCTGTGGGGCATCCTCTGACACTGCAGCCGAAAATTACTCTGGAGCAGATGGCTCAGTATCCGTTTCTGATGCGGGAGAAAGGCAGCGCGGGAAGAGAGATTCTGGATGCCGGATTTGCAGTGCAGCAGCTCCATGTGCGGCCTCTATGGGAGAGCACAAGCACGCAGGCGATTGTCCGCGGCGTGGCTGAGGGATTAGGCGTAGCAGTACTGCCACGCCTTCTGGTACAGAAAGACATCGCTGAACATACCGTCCAGACAGTTCCGTTCACCAGCCCTCTGAAGCGCAGCCTGAATATCATCTACCACAGAAGTAAATATCTGACGGACAGTATGGAAGCATTCATTACATTTTGCAGAGCATGCGCTGAGGAAAAGTGATAACTGTAAGGAGGAGCAATTTCAACACCGGAAATATTCGGTGTAAGGTATGGCAAAGATACTTGTCCATATCGGAATCCTCCGTTATAATATAGTCGCATATATCAGGAGGAGAAACTATGATTATCAGAGACAGGGATATGGAAAAGAGCTGATTGCATACTCCCTTGATCAGGCAAAAGCGTTGGGATATGAAGCAGTTGTGATTTTCGGAAGTCCTGCAAACTATGTGAGCAGCGGATTTGTAAGCTGTAAAAAGTATCATGTGACGAATGAAGACGGCAGATATCCAGCCGCTATGATGGTAAAGGAGCTTTGCCCGGGGGCACTTGAGGGAAAACATTGGATATATCGTGAAAGCCCTGCCATTCAGATCAGCCTGGAAGAGGCTCAGCGATACGATGATGCTCTCGAACCTATGGAGAAGAGATATCAGCCCAGCCAGGAGGAATTCTATATTCTAAGCAATTCCTTTCTGGAATAGGCAGAAACAGTGGTTTCGGTTGCATTTTAGGTATCTTTCGTGTATGATGGTTTACGATAAAACCCCGGAAAGCGTATCAGCAGGGGCAGAAAATGTAAATAGTGCGGATAAAAAGGAGCAGATCAGAATATGAAGTGGAAAAAATTTAAGATAAAGACTGTGACAGAGGCAGAGGATATTATTATCAGCACCCTGTACGATATCGGATTGGAGGGTGCACAGATTGAGGATAGTGTGCCGCTTACAGCGCTGGAAAAGGAGCAGATGTTTGTGGACATTCTCCCGGATGCTCCGGTGGATGACGGAATCGCATATCTGAGCTTTTTTGTGGAGGAAAATGAAAACGGCGAGCTGATTCGAAACGGAGCCGTTACTACCGAGGAACAGATTGTTTCCGAAGTAAAAGAGGAGCTCGAGAGCCTGCGTATGTTTATGGATATCGGTGAGGGCAGTGTGGAGGTCGATGAAACGGAAGACATTGACTGGATCAATAACTGGAAGCAGTATTTTAAACAGTTCTACATTGATGATATTCTGGTCATTCCTTCCTGGGAGGAAGTACGCGAGGAGGATAAGGGCAGAATGATTCTGCATATTGATCCGGGTACGGCATTCGGAACAGGCATGCACGAGACAACACAGCTTTGCATCCGCCAGCTGAAAAAATATGTAAAGGCAGATACAGAGCTTCTGGATGTTGGAACAGGAAGCGGAATTCTTGGAATTATTGCGTTAATGCTCGGTGCAAAGCATGTTGTGGGCACGGATCTTGATCCGTGTGCAGTTCCTGCTGTTGAGGAAAATAAAGAGGCAAACGGTATCGCTCCGGAGAGCTTCGATATGATGATTGGAAATATTATCGATGATAAGGAAGTACAGGATGCTGTAGGATATGAAAAATATGACATCGTTGTCGCAAATATCCTGGCAGGTGTTCTTGTGCCGCTGACACCGGTAATTGTGCATCAGATGAAGCCGGGAGCAGTATATATTACATCCGGTATTCTCGATGTGAAGGAAAAAGAGGTAGTAGATGCAGTAGAAAAAGCCGGACTTACAGTGCTGGAAGTTACGCATCAGGGCGAATGGGTTTCCGTGACTGCCAGAAAGTAACGGGAGGATAACATGCATCGTTTTTTTGTGGAAAAAAATCAGATCCAGGGAAATTGCATTACGATTACCGGAGGCGACGTCAATCATATCCGCAATGTTCTGCGCATGAAGGAACGCGATGAGCTTGTGATCAGTGCGGGGGATAATAAGGAGTATACCTGCCGCGTAGAAGAGATCACTCCGGAACAGGTTACTGCTGTTGTGACTGATGTTCAGGAGAAAGGCGTCGAGCTGCCGTCTAAAATTTATCTGTTTCAGGGCCTTCCCAAAGGGGACAAGATGGAACTTATCATCCAAAAAGCTGTGGAACTCGGTGTTTATGAAATTATACCCGTGGCAACAAAGCGGTGTGTGGTAAAGCTGGATGCCAAAAAGGAAGCGGCAAAGCTAAGGCGCTGGCAGCTGATATCTGAGAGCGCGGCAAAGCAGTCCGGACGTATGGCAGTTCCTGAGATTGCGGGTGTGATGAGCTTTTCGGAAGCACTTGCATACGCCAGAAGCCTGGATGTCCGGCTGATTCCTTATGAGCGGGAAACAGACATGAAAAAGACAAAGGAAATCGTAAATCATATTGTTCCGGGTGAGTCCATCGGTATTTTTATCGGACCGGAGGGCGGATTTGCGGAGGAGGAAATCGGACAGGCAATGGAAAATGATGTTGTCCCGATTACACTCGGAAAGCGGATTCTGCGCACGGAGACAGCAGGTTTTACAGTGCTGTCTATTCTGATGTTCTCTCTGGAGCAGGAAGAAAGGAAGCAGGACAGTGGAAGCATATCTGGATAATTCAGCAACGACGCGCTGCTATGAGGAAGTTATTGACATTGTAGCGAAGACCATGAGGGAGGACTACGGCAATCCGTCTTCCATGCATCTGCGCGGTGTAGAGGCGGAGCGGTACATGAAGGAGTCTGCGCGTGCGATTGCAAAAACAATGAAGGTACAGGAAAAAGAGATATTCTTTACTTCCGGAGGAACCGAATCGAACAACTGGGCTCTCATAGGATGCGCTATGGCTAATCGGCGCCGTGGAAATCATTTGATTACAACGGTGTTTGAACATGCTGCGGTCAGTGCGCCGATGGCTTTTCTGGAGGATCAGGGATTTGAGATTACAAGGCTGTCTGTGGACGCGGCCGGCAGAGTCGATCTTGAGGAGCTTAAAAATGCGATCCGCCCGGAGACTATTCTTGTATCCATTATGTATGTAAACAATGAGATCGGAGCAGTGCAGCCTATTGCAGAGATAGGATCTTTGATCAAACACCAGAATCCTCAGACGCATTGCCATGTAGACGCACTCCAGGCGCACGGGAAATACAGAATCCGGCC
>CALWBA010000186.1 GCA_944375815.1 uncultured Lachnospiraceae bacterium
GCAGGCTGCTTTTTACATTCCATTTAAATAGCAGATAAATGATTACCGCTCCATCATACTGATGGATTCAATGCCCACACTTCCTCCGCGGACAACCTCGATGATTTCGAACTCCTCTTTCATCAGCTTTACGACAGCGTCATTCTTAGTTGCTGTCTGCACAAACTCAAGCAGCAGGCTGTCTCTGCCATAATCAATGACTTTTGCCTTAAAAGTTTCAGCAATCTGAAACAGCTCCACTTTATCCTCAGGTGTGCACCGTTTTACCTTTATGTACAGAATCTCCTTCATACGAACGAAAATGTCTGTGAAATCAATAACTTTGATGACCTCGACCATGCGGTTTAACTGCTTTTTGATCTGCTCAAAGGTCTCATCGTCACTGACTGTGGCGATCGTCATGCGGGAAACTGTAGGATCTTCAGTAGTACCAACAGTCAGACTGTTTAAGTTATAGCCTTTTCCGGAAAATAATCCTGAAATCTTGGAGAGCACGCCCACCTGATTTTCCACATAGAGAGAAATCCATCTTTTTTTCATTCCTTTATCCATTTACACAATCCCTCCTGTCAACAATCCATAATCATATCTTCGAGAGTTCCGCCTGGTTTGATCATTGGATAGACCATCTCCTCAGGATCGATGATGAACTCAATGATGGTTGGCGTCTTCGTATTCTTTTTTGCTTCCTCAAATGCAGCTGCAATTTCCTGTTTCTTCGTCACTCGGATTCCCTTTGCTCCATAGCTCTCGGCCAGTTTTACAAAATCAGGCGTATACTCCGGGTACTCTGCACCGTCTGTGCGGCGGGAGAGAGCACCTGCACGCAGATTCGTCATGCCGTAACGTTTTCCGTAGAATAATTTCTGCCACTGACGTACCATACCGAGGTATTCATTGTTGAAGATGCATGCAATAATCGGAAGCTCTTCAAGTACTGCGGTTGCAAGCTCCTGGATGTTCATCTGCATGCCGCCGTCACCGGAGACTGAGATGACAGGTGTGTCCGGATTGCCGATCTTTGCGCCGATAGCCCCCGGCAGTCCATATCCCATAGTGCCGAGTCCTCCAGACATGATCAGCTTTTTCTTTTCCGTGATCTCGGCATACTGTGCCACAAGCATCTGATGCTGTCCGACATCAGTGACCAGTATCGCTTCGTCAAACTGATGATTTATTTCTTCAATAATGTCAAGAGGGCTCATCTTCGGATTCGGACGCATGGTGAGAGGATGCTCTGCCTTCCATGCATCTATCTGAGAAAGCCATTTTTTCGTGGAACATTCATCGACATATTCCGCCATTTTTGTGATTGCCTCTTTTGCGTCTGCCACAATCGGGATATGTACCTGAATATTTCTGGATATTGACGCGGTGTCTATGTCAATATGAACGATCTGTGCATGCGGTGCAAAGGCATGCAGCTTTCCGGTGATGCGGTCATTAAATCTGGTACCGATCGAATAGAGAAGATCACATTCGCTTACAGCCATATTTGCGGCATAGGCACCATGCATACCGAGATTACCGATGAAAAGAGGATGGTTTGTGGGAATCGCTCCCCTGCCCATAACAGTTGTAACAACCGGTACGTTTGTCTTTTCAACCACCTGGCGGAAAATCTCATTAGCACCTGAGATATTGACGCCTCCTCCGGCGAGAAAGAGCGGACGTTTTGCTTTCTGGAGAAGTTTAATTGCACGTTTTAATTGTCCGATATGGACATTTGTGGTTGGTTTATAACCCCGAATATTAACGCTTTTCGGATATTCCGCGCTTCCCAGCTCACACATTACATCTTTGGGCAGATCGATAAGCACAGGACCGGGGCGGCCTGTTCTGGCGATATAAAATGCTTCTTTGATAATTCTTCCGAGATCCTCACGGTTCCGTACAGTCACGCCGTATTTCGTGATGCTTCTGGTGATACCTACAATATCTACCTCCTGGAAGGCATCATTACCGATCAGATGGCGTGCTACCTGTCCGGTAAAACATACAAGAGGAACGCTGTCATAGTTGGCAGTCGCAAGTCCGGTCACGAGATTCGTGGCTCCAGGGCCGCTGGTTACAAGACATACGCCCACCTTTCCGGTAGTTCTTGCATATGCATCTGCCTCATGAACCAGAGCCTGCTCATGGCGAGGAAGGACTACCGCAATATCATTCTGCTTATACAGCTCATCACTGATGTCAATAGTACATGCCCCCGGATATCCGAAGAGAACTTCTACACCTTCTTCTTTCAGAGCCTTAACCAACAGCTTGTTTCCAGAAATTTGTTTCATATATTTACCTCCCTTTTCATTTTTAAGAAGTCCCAGGCGGACTTCACGCGCATCTGCGCCGGTGTTCATCCCGCGTAAGAAATATTTCCTTAATCACAAAAACACCCTAAGCATATTGCTTAGGGTGAATAAGATCCACGGTACCACCTAACTTCAGGATAAAATCCTGCACTCATACGGTACAGCCGATACTATACCGCTTCCCTGTAACGTGGGAAAACGTCGAAGCCTACACGGACGTGATAGATACACACCTTTCGGTTCACTGCTCGAGGGCTACTTCCATAATCCGTTCCCGAAGATTTTCACCAGCCATCTTCTCTCTGTGCATCCCGGTATTATGTACTCCTCCCTGTCCTGGCATTTATCAGTTGAAATTAATAGTTATTATAGTGGGTTTCTGACAATTTGTCAACCAATTCTTCTATATTGTTAAAAATGCATGATGCCAGTCCTGAAAGGATCTGGTTTTCATGCAGCAGATGTGTTTTAACCTGAAATGGATGGTAAGTCCTGAAAGTTTCTGGTATAATAGTCAGATAGTCAAAATAGATCTTCCAGGTATGGATTCAAATACAGGAGAGGAGTGTGAATTGGATGAACGGTATCCTTCTGCTTGAGGATGATGCGGGTCTGAAACGGGGCATTGCTTTTTCGCTGGAGAAAAAAGGATTTGAGGTACACGCATGTTCATGCATAGCCGAGGCGAAACTTTCTTTTCTCCAGGAGGAGCCGATGCTCTGCATCTGTGATCTGACGCTGCCGGACGGAGACGGTCTTTCATTTGTTCGGTGGGTGAGGAAGCAAAGCGAGGCATATATTATCTGCCTGACAGCGCTTGATTCCGAGATTGATCAGGTGATGGGGTATGAGGCAGGGGCGGATGATTACGTTACGAAGCCCTTCAGCCTTTCCGTGCTGATTTTAAAAGTAGATGCATATTTCAGACGTTTTTCCAGACAACAGGGCCGACAGGAAATTCTGATATCAGGAGAAGTGCGGGTTGATCCGGCGACCTTTCAGGCATTTCTGGGAGAAGAGCAGCTTTCTCTGACTAAAAAGGAATGGAAACTTCTTTCCTTTTTCCTCAGACATCCGCGCCAGATACTTTCCAAGGAACAGCTTCTTAAGCAGCTTTTTGACGGAGAGGGAGACTTTGCGGCAGAGAATGCTGTGGCAGTAAATATCTGCCGGCTGAGAGATAAACTGGAGACGGACAGTTCGCATCCGGAATATATCAGGAATGTGCGGGGGCTTGGATATCTTTGGGATAAGGAGTGCCGAAAACTGTGAGAAGTGAAAGAAAATTTCAAAATACCGTTTGTTGCCGGACGATCCTTGCAGCACTTGCGGCCCTGGTATTCTGCCTTGCAGCTTTGGGTCTTGCAGTTTTTCTTCGATTTCAAACCTATGAAAAAGAGCTTTGCGATGCAGCGGCATTTCTGCAGGCTGATGTCCCATCCCCATCGC
>CALWBA010000187.1 GCA_944375815.1 uncultured Lachnospiraceae bacterium
GGGGCATTGTGACTGAACCAGTCACAATGCCCCCTGTTTGAGGTTATCTATTTCCCGACAACCCCTTTTTATCTCTCAGAAAGAGCCTTGATGGACAATAAGTACTCTGTGGGAGTCATGCCGCTTATCTTTTTAAACTGTCTGGAGAAATAATGGACCGATGAATATCCCAGATATTCTGCAATCTGCGTAAAGTTGAATTCACTTTCCCGTATCATCTGCTTGGCCGCGCTGATCTTCATTCCGGAAAAAAATTCCATAACTCCGCAGCAGTGGTTTTCCCTGAACATTTTCTCGAGCTGAGATCTGCCGATCAGATTATCCCGGCAGATATCCTCCATCTTTAAATTTTCCCGGATATGCTCCTCCAGGTACGTCAGTATATGGCTGTAATTGAGGGATGCTCCCTTGGAAGGCGCCTCGCTGTGCACCGATACCCGATACTGATCCGGAATGTTGCGCCGGATCATCTGAATCATAAGCTGCTCCAGATATAACCGAATCAGCTGTTCGGATCCAAAAAAAGCATCTTTTCTCTTTTGCATCTTCTCCAGATACGGGTCGTCCAGGGGAGAAGCAATGCATCTTCTGGCCTCAGCTATGATCCTTGCAATCAGGCTTCTTTCCTGCTCTGTTGTATCAAAAATCTTTTCTCTGAAATAGTCCATGCACGGGGAACTGCACTCGAAGGATACCACAACCACATTCGGCGCTGTCCTGCCGGATGCTTTCAGATTGTGGAATTCATTCGGCTGGTGGAAAATAATCTGTCCTCTTTTTAATGTGTGCAGCTTTTCTCCCGCCTGCACACACACTTCTCCCTTATCCACACACTGAAATTCCCAGAAGTTATGTTGTTCCCCGGGGAAATAGAAGTTGTTCATGTACTCAAAGTAATGAATCGTAACAACCCGTTCAATCCGGATCTCTTCTTCCAGCACAATACTCTCAAATGCCATGTCTCAGACAAGCCCGGAGATGATCTTCTTCATTTCCGGCATCTTCTCCTCCATATCTTTTACAAGTTTAAACTGCGTTCGGCAGCGGTCGAGATTCTGCCCGTCTCTGTGAATTTTAAAATACGTATCACCTTCCAGATAATCTGTCAGGAAGCGCATACCGCACTCAAACGTCATCGTCATTGCCCCCTCAGGCAGCATTTCAATCTCATGGGGGGTAAGTTTTCCCCCGCATCCCTTCAGAAATCCCCTGGCATATGTCTCAAACAGTTCCATACTGCAGGAGACCTTTGACAGATCTCTCTCATCTTCCGCAGCAGTGCTTGCGCCGAAGCGGATGGAGTCACCGAAATCATTCACAGAGAGTCCCGGCATTACTGTATCCAGGTCAATAACACAGATTCCCTTTCCCGTTACATTATCAATCATGATATTATTTAGTTTTGTATCGTTGTGCGTTACGCGCAAAGGCAGTCTTCCCTCTCTTTGCATCCCGCACAGTAAATCTGCAAGTGCTTCTCTCTCAAGCACAAACTGAATCTCCTTGCGCACACCTGCAGCTCTTCCGCAGATATCAGCAGTCACTGCAGCTTTAAATTTCTCCAGACGGTCAGACGTATTGTGGAAGTTCGGAATTGTCTCATACAGCGTTTGCGCAGGGTAATCCGCAAGCAGCCTTTGAAAATTACCGAAGGATACAGCGCTTTCATAAAAATCTTTCTTATCCTTCACCTGATCAAAACTGGTGGCTCCCTCTATGAAATTGTATGCTCTCCACCAGCTGCCCTTGCTGTCCACATACCACATTTTTCCGTCCTTTGCCGGAATCAGGCTGAGCGTCTCGCGCTCTGTGTCTCCGCCATGTTCTGCGATCTTCTTTTTCAGCCATGCAGTCACGCCGATGATGTTCTCCATCACCTGCTGCGGCTTGCGGAAAACTTCTGTATTCATGCGCTGCAGAATAAATCGCCGGACTGTGCCGCCATGCGCAAACGTCACGCGATACGTATCATTGATATGTCCGCTTCCGTAAGGTATTATCTCTGTGAGTCCCTCAGGAAATGTAAATCCCTGAACCGCTTCCTCCCGGATTCTCTCGATGTCCATCTCTCTTTTCCTCTCTTACTCCGTCCAGATTTTCTGTGGATATGCTCCGCTGTCTTTTAATCTCTGGATTGCATTTACCACTGTCTCTTTATCCTCTTTATATGTGACTCCATACCAGCGGTCAAGGGATTTCAGCACACGCACATCCGCTTTTCCCTCTTCAAGCAGCTCATCTACGACAAACGGAAGGAAATATTCACATTTCAGCGGATTCTTCTGAAGATTCTCATCCAGGAAAGACGTAAAGCGAGCTTTCAGCTCAGAAAGAATGCTGCTGCTAAATCCCCACATATTCATGGAAACAATGCTTCCCTGCGGCAGAAGATTCCAGGTAGCCCCGTCGTCTTCTGTGTATGCCGCCCCTTCCGGACGCTTCTCGATTCTCGTTCTCTCGTGAATTCCGATCAGATATCCATCCTTATTAAGCCTGCATACACCGCGCGCTACATGGCCGTTCTCAGTCAGAGTGTTCTCCAGCATATAGCCAACCATCATGTAGTGATACTTCTCATCATCCTGATGAGTCGTCAGGAAATCATATGCCATCCGGAATGCGTTCTGCCCATAATAATCGTCCGCATTTACAACTGCAAACGGTCCGTCAATCACATCCAGACAGCTTAATACTGCGTGACCCGTTCCCCAGGGCTTTACTCGTCCTTCCGGTACCTCGTAATCTTCCGGAATATTGTGCAGATCCTGAAATACATACTCGGTCTTAATGTATTTGGATATTCTGTCTCCGATAGCTGCCTTAAAGTCTGCTTCATTTTCCTTCTTTATGATAAATACCACTTTTTCAAATCCGGCTCTGACTGCATCATAGATCGACAGATCCATAATGATATGCCCTTCTGAATCAATCGGATCAATCTGCTTTAATCCTCCGTAACGGCTTCCCATTCCAGCCGCCATAACTACCAGTACAGGTTTTTTCATTGTTATCTCCTTTTCCGGCGCCTGCTGTGCGCCTGTTGCTTCCTGATCTCTTGATGGCTTGATTTTACCATACCTTTATACAAAACGATTTATACAATTGCCTTTGTTTTTTGCACTATCATATCCCTCCCGCAAGGTATTCCAGGCGGTTGATTGCATAAGCAAAGAACTCCCGGTACGCCTCACAGTAATAATTCCTTCTTACATGCTGCGCATCCTCAAAACAGTCTCTTCGACAGCCTCCGCGGCACAAAGGATACCATCGGCAGGACGCGCAGTCATCTCCTCTTCGCTGCGCATCCGCAAAAAACGGGTCGCTTCCGATTTCCATATGGATTTTCTCAAAATCCGTGTCGCGTATATTTCCCTGGCAGTATTCGTCCAGAGCATAGAAATCGCAGGGGTATATGGATCCATCTGCCTCCACAACATTCTGCTGACTGCACCGCCCGTACATTGCGCACGCTTCCGGCGGCTCTCCACGCAGAATGCCCACATAGTTTTCAAACGTACGAATGTAAACTCCTACTCCCTTTTGCAGATCCTCAAACCACAGATCAAACAGCGTCTTTAAGGCTTCCGCATAAAGCTTTGGGGTCAAAGAGTAGACCTCCCCTCCTCTCTCCTTTCCTATCGGATCCAGGCAGGGAATAAACTGAAGCTGGAAGGCACCTATTTTTTTAAAGTTCTCATATACGGAACGGATGCGGCGGGCACTCTGACGGGTCAGAACACACAGAACCGTAGAATCTATACGGCGCCGCTGCAGCTCCTTCCAGACCCTCACAGTACGTGCATATGTTTCCTTTCCCTGCGCGTCGGGGCGATTCCGGTCATGGATGGAACGGTCACCGTCCACGGACAGCCCGACCCAGAATCGGTGTTCCTCCAAAAAATCCAGCCACTCATCGTCAATTAATATCCCGTTTGTCTGCAGCGAATATCCGACGTACGTCTCTGGTTTCTTGTATTTTTCTGCCAGTTTCACAACATTTTTATAAAAATCGAGTCCTGCAAGAGTCGGCTCTCCTCCCTGAAAGCCGATGATGCAGGACTCCTGCGCCGCTTCCAGTGCCTTTCTCATGGTCAGCTCCAATGTCTCCTGGCTCATAATTCCATGGCTTGCCACTTCGCGATGCTGCGTCTCATCCCTGTAAAAACAATAACCGCACCGCAGATTGCAGAGCGAAGACGCGGGCTTTATCAGTAACTGTATATTTCTCATGCTTACCTCCGGGCACCAAAAGACAATACTTCTTATTTACACAGCTCAGCAACCACCTGATTGATAAGCTTTCCATCTGCCTTGCCCTTTAATTCAGACATGACAGCTTTCATGATCTGTCCCTTATTCTTCGTGGCAAGTACATCAGAAAACTTCTCCTGAAGCACTGCACGGATCTCATCTGCAGAAAGCTGTTTCGGAGCATATTCGTTGATTACATCATAGCGGAACTGATACTCTGCCAGAAGCTCTGACCGCTCTGCCGGGCAGGTATCAATCTGCTCTTTGACGGACTTAAGCTCTTTTAAGATCACCTGTCCAACCATATCCTCCGGAATATCATCACGGCATCCGGCATCGATTGCCGCTTTCTTTACCGCGGAAATCAGAGAGGAAATCGCTTCCTTTCTCGGTTTATCCTTCGCCTTCATTGCTGCGACCATATCTTTTCTTAAATCTTCCAATTGCATAATTATATCCATTCCTTTCGCTTCGCTCAGGCACAAAACGTTATGAAAATATTTCCCTGAGCTTATTTTTTCTTTATAATTCTTCTTGTAGGGAGCCCGGTATACTACAAATCACGGGGAGGT
>CALWBA010000188.1 GCA_944375815.1 uncultured Lachnospiraceae bacterium
CTCTTTGAATGCCTTTAATACCTGATAGAACTCCTCTGTGGTTGTCGGCATCTCCAGACCCAGGTTCTTCAACCATCTGGTGTTGATGGAGATCTGGTAGTCTACCTTCGGAGCGTCTACAGTATACGGGATCGTATAGATATGTCCGTCCGGAGCTGTTACAGCTTCACGTGCGCCCGGAACCTCATCCAGAATAGCCTGGATATTCGGAGCATACGCCTCAATGTACTCTTCCAGAGGCAGGAAGATTCCCTGGCTTACGCCGTACTTCAGAATATCGGTATCCTTCAGCAGCCATCCGCCGATCATCTCAGGATAGTCTCCGGAGCTCAGTGCCAGAGACAGCTTCTCTGTAGCAACCTCGTTTGCGTAGTACTCAACATTGAAGTCAACGCCTGTCTCCTCTCTTAATTTGTCAACCATATACCACTCGCCTGTGGAAGAGGAGTCATCGACAAATACTGTGCAGGAAAGTTTCTGTCCGTCTGCTACGATCGGAAGCCCCTCCTTATTCCATTTACCGTTTACAACGCCGTTCTCATCAATTTTGTCATTTTTCGGGCTGACGGATGATGCTGTGTCGCCACTGCCTTTGCTGCCGCCGCAGCCTGCAAATACACCTGCTGTCATAACGCCGCACAGCAGAAGTGCCATAAACTGTTTTTTCTTCATAAACCTTTCCCTTCCTTTTTTTTATTTCATATCCGCGTCCCATACAGGACGCGGAGTATGTTCAGATTTCAGTCAGATAATCAACCCTTTACAGAACCGATCATAACGCCTTTTACGAAGTGCTTCTGGATGAACGGATACAGGATCATTACCGGGATACTGGATACGATAATCAGAGAATACTTCATCAGGTCTACCAGTGCCTGCTGTTCCTTGAGAGCAGCCTGCATCTCCGGCGTTGTTACAGCCATTGACAGGTTTGCCTCGTTGGAAATAAGAATACTTCTCAGAACGAGCTGCAGCGGATATTTGGATTCGGTCTTCATGTACAGCAACGCGCTGAAGTAGTTGTTCCAGTGTCCGATTCCGTAATACAGAACCATGATGGCGATAATCGCTTTTGACAGCGGCAGCGCAATCTTGAAGAAGAACTTCGTGTGACCGCAGCCGTCCACTGTTGCCGCCTCGAAGAGCTCCTCAGGAAGGCTGCTCTCGAAGAATGTTCTTGCAACGATCATATTGTAAACACTCATTGCTCCCGGAACGATCAGGGACCACATGGTGTCCAGCATATGCATGTTCTTAACAACCAAGTATGTCGGGATCATACCACCGCTTACGAACATCGTAACCATATAGAAAAATGTTACGAATTTCTTACCGGCAAACTGGCGTCTGGACAGCGCATAAGCTGTCGGGATGGTCACGATCAGGTTAATGCAGGTACCAACCGTGGTATAAAAAATGGAGTTTACAAAGCTTCGCATAACGCGGGTGTCCTTGAATACTTCCATGTATCCTTCAAAGCTGAAGCCTATCGGAAGAAACGTTACTTCTCCGGCTGATACCGCCTGCGGATCACTGATGGATGCAATAATTACAAAGTACAGCGGATACGCAACGATAATCAGGATAATTGTCAAAATAATAAACAGAGAAATATCAAAGGCTTTATCGGCTCTTGATTCTTTCACCTTGTTGCTTACTTTTGTTTTAGCCATATCTTACTGCCACCTCCTAGTACAGACTGATACCAGCGCCCTTGCTGGCAATCTTGTTAACGATAATCAACATTACCGCATTGACTGCAGAGTTGAACAGACCGATCGCAGACGAGTACGACTGGTTGGCGTTTTTGATACCCACCTTATACACATACGTAGAAATAATCTCGGATACATCCGCATTCAGAGGGTTCTGCAGCAGGAAGGCTTTCTCGAATCCTACAGAGAGGATGCTTCCGCAGCTGAGGATCAGCAGTACGATTGCTGTCGGAAGAATACTCGGGATATCGATGTGGCGGATAATCTGAAGCTTTGTAGCGCCGTCCATGATAGCCGCCTCATGCAGATCCGGGCTTACGTTTGCCAGAGCTGCAAAGTAAATAATGGAGTTCCATCCCATTGTCTGCCAGATACCTGACCACACATAAATGTGACGCCAGTAATCTGCATTTGCCATGAAGTTGACTGCCTCACCGCCTAAAGTCTCAATAATCTTGTTAACGAATCCGCTGCTCGGAGACAGAAACAGGTTTAACATACCGCACATAACAACGACTGAAATAAAGTTCGGTGCGTAGGTAACGGTCTGGATAACCTTTGTGTAACGTTTGTGCTTGAACGCGTTCAGTGCCAGTGCCAGCAGGATCGGAATCGGGGTACCGGCAATCAGGGAATAAAGACTCAATATGAACGTGTTCCGAACAGTGGTCACGAAGTACGGTGACTCGAAGAATCTCTTGAAGTACTTCAGACCTACCCACGGGCTTCCCATGAATCCCAGTGTCGGGTTGTAATCACGGAATGCAATCTGCACACCGTACAGCGGTATGTAGGCGAAGATAAACGTAATGACTAATCCCGGAAGTACGAACATCCAAAGCGGGAAATCACGTTTGAATATTCTTACCATCCTGCCTTTCTTCTTCGCCGGAACAGTGCCGCCAGCTCCGTTTTTTTGCTTTTTCATAGCATCATCTCCTTTGCTTTTTATAATGTAACTTTTTGCCAAAAGTTAAACATTCTTTGTTAACAACTGTTTACTTGATTTTCATCAGTGTTTTAGAGATTTTTTATTTTTAATTTATGGTTATTATATAATATGACGGAGTCAATGTCAACATGAGTTCTTGTATTGCAAGCATTTCATTTGTTTTTCACAAATAATTCACATTGTTTTTGTCACTTATATACATACTCTTTCTATTCACATAGTGTTCACATTTAACATTTTTTAACTTTTAATCAATTTACGCATCTTTTTGCTGCCTGCCCAACGGAATAGAAAAAGCCGGAAAACAGAAGTTTCAGCTTTTGTTTTTCGGCTTCTTCCTTGAAGCTTTATCTTAATTATTCGTTATTTTTTATATACGAGCTTATAAGTCTTAATCTCATACGGCTTGATCACAATATCAAATCCGTCTTCTGTCCATGGCAGCTCGTGCTCTTCTTCTTCCATAAGATTACATTCTGCAATGCGTTCCACTTCGGAGAGATTTACAGTTACATGTGCTTTTGTGCGGGCGTTCTCACTCTCATAGATACGCAGAATCACACTGCTTCCATCCTCAGCCTGCTTTACTGCTTCGAGGATGACATTGCGCTTATCCACAGATACAAAACTGTAAGACTCCTGCGCTGCTGCTCCGGCCTTCATGTATACGGGCACGTTCAGCTTGTAGGACTCCTGGATGGTGCCGCCGTCGCGGAATCCCTCTCCGTGCGGATACAGGGAGTATACCATCACGTGTTCCTCCTGGTCTGCCGTCCGGTTTGGTTCGCATCCGGACTTCAAGAGTGTCAGAGCAATATTGCCGTCCTTTACGGAATGACCGTATTTACAGTCATTAAGCAGGCTGACTCCGTAATGTCCCTCGGAGAAATCCATCCACTTCTGTCCGCAGCTTTCAAATCTTGCC
>CALWBA010000189.1 GCA_944375815.1 uncultured Lachnospiraceae bacterium
CTATCACCTATATAAAAATAATTTATATAAACATAAAATGTATAAAATTGATTATATACAATATGCGTGATATTGTAAAGATATGGAACTGAAATATGGAAATATTTCAGTAAACAAACTGGTTGTCTGTGAATGGGAGGAGGAACGGATGTTGAAAGTCAATGCATTGATGATGGATATCACGGATAATGTAGTGACCTGTGTCAGTGAGATAAAAAAAGGAGAACAGGCAGTCTATCTGAAGGGAGAAGAGCTTTGCGCAGTTACGGCGCTGGATGATATTCCGTACTGCCATAAAATTGCAGTGGAGGATATCGGAAAAGGGGAATCCGCTGTGAAATACGGAGAAAGTCTGGGAACAGTTTCAGAAGACATACAGAAAGGACAGTGGGTTGCTGATCACAATCTGTTCAGCGTACCGAGAGATTACAGTGGAGAGATGGCAGGTTCTGATTACAGAATGAGTGCCAGGCAGTCTGCAGGAGCTCCGGAGCTGAAGAAATTCAAATTCTGGGGATATCGCAGGAGCGAGGGAAGACCGGGGATCCGGAATCATGTGCTGATCCTTCCTACCTGTGCCTGCGGAAGCGAGAGCAGCCGGATCGTGGCAAGTCAGGTAAGGGGAGCGGTCAATATTGTATTCAATACAGGATGCTCGGATGTTGCTGCAAATACAGAAATGAGCCAGAAGGTACTGACCGGTTTTGCGTGCAACCCCAATGTATACGGAGTTGTGATCATCGGGCTTGGATGTGAAACGGTGCCCCATAACAAACTCAGAGAAAAGATCCGGAAGATGACCAGCAAGCCTGTAGTCTCGTTCGGGATCCAGGATGAGGGAGGAACCCTGAAGACCATTGAAAAAGCGGTTCGAGCAGCCCGGGACATGGCAGCTGAGGCAGCCATGCAGCAGAAAGAGCTGTTTGATGCAGCAGAACTTTTGCTGGGCATTGAATGCGGAGGCTCCGATGCTACATCCGGAATCGGAAGCAATCCGGCTGTTGGAGAGCTGAGCGATATTCTGGTAGATATGGGAGCAACATCCATGATGAGTGAGTCCATCGAATGGATCGGAGGAGAACATGTGCTGGCGAAACGGGCTGCAACAGCGGAAATTCATGATCAGATCATTGAGGTCTGCAGAAAGTACGAGGAGCATCTGCAGGCTGCCGGTCAGAACTGCCGTGCGGGACAGCCGACCCCGGGAAACAAAGCGGGGGGACTTTCCACTCTCGATGAAAAGAGTCTGGGATGTATCCGTAAGGGAGGCACGAGACCGATTACGGAAGTCCTTGAACAGGCTGTAAGCCCGTCCGGAAAAGGAGCTGTTGTGATGGATACGGCCGGTTATGATATTTCTTCCGTGACTTCCATGGTAGCAGCCGGATGTCAGGCGGTAATATTTACGACCGGCAGAGGCACTCCCACGGGAAATGCCATCGTTCCGGTGCTTAAGGTGACGGCAAACAGAAGAACCTACGAAAAAATGGAAGACAATATGGATATGGATTTAAGCGCCATTATTACCGGAGAGAAAACGTATCAGGAAATGGGAAGAGAGCTGGTCGGAGTCATTGAGGACATCTGCAACGGGAAGATGACGAAGGCGGAAGCTTTTGGATTTTCGGATATTGCAGTGGATCATGTCTGCAGATTTATCTGAGAAAGGTATGAGAAACAACAAGGCTACGGTCTGCAGGTTCAGAAGAAATGGACCGTATCAATAAAAAACGTATGGAGGGAAAAATATGAAAGTGAGTCAGTTTCCGGCCAATATGGGCGAAGTACCGGTAGATCTGGAACACCCGAACCGAACGCTGCTGTCCGGTCTGTTTGAAGAGAAGGTGAAAACGGCATATGGTTTGCGCACGTTCCTGACTTATATTCCTGAAGGTCTGGAGTACTGTCAGCCCTGTGTAGTAGCCGCTTTGCCGTCAGACCGGGATCCGGCGGAATATCTGGAAAGCTCCGGGCTGAGAGACTTTGCGGACAGAGAACACATCTTTCTTCATCTTGCCTGCCCGGAAGGACAGTGGAAATCTGATGGAACAGATGCGGATTACCTTAACGGGATCTATGTCGCAGTTCAGGCGAGAGACTATTATGTGACAATGCAGGACAATATCTATCTGTGCGGTATTGGGGACGCCTCTTTTGCGGCTC
The DNA here is from genome assembly GCA_944375815.1 of uncultured Lachnospiraceae bacterium. Taxonomy (GTDB): domain Bacteria; phylum Bacillota; class Clostridia; order Lachnospirales; family Lachnospiraceae; genus Egerieimonas_A. The sequence continues at coordinate 2,164 of CALWBA010000189.1, forward strand.
ATCAGGCGGCAAAGAGAATGGCCAGTGAATGGAGCGGTCTGATGACCTTTGGAGATCTGACAGGGAACCTTATGACGGATCATTCCGCATTCAGGGGAGAGCAGGACCAGGGAGACGGAGAACTCAAGATCATGGGAGAAGCAAGTCAGCTTCCTGTATGGATGACGATTTCTTCCCGTACTGCAGATAACAGCAGTGCTCTGGATTACTGGAAGGAGCAGAACCGGATTACGGGAAATCCTCTGTCCGGGGACGGAGCGGATGAAATCTGGTTACCGACTCCGGTCAGAATGCACAGTGAAATAAATGAGGAATATATTGCTCAGGTACGCCTGGCCGTAAGAAAAGAGATGTTTACAGAAGAGAACCTGAAACATGCATGGGCGTATATCAGTCTGGCACGGCGCCACAGAGGACAGGGCCGCAAATGTCTGCGGTATTTAAAAAAGCCGGAAGCCTGCGGCGCAGTCAGGAAACAGGCTGCTCTGAATGGAATGACCAGAACGTGGTATGAGTACGTTCCCGACACCTGCACGCCGGATAAAGAATGGCCGGTAGTATTCGTATTTCACGGCAGAGGCGGAACGGCAGAGACATTCTTCGATATCAGCTGTATTTCCACCGTTGCGGAGGAGAGAAGATTCATTGCGGTTATTCCTCAGGCCGGACTGTATCAGCAGAAGAAAAACGGCCTGAGAAATGTGCTTCTGTGGTGCGGGATGTATGAGGAAAATCCCATTGATGATATTGCATTTGTCCGCCATATTTTCAAGGATCTGAAGAACAGTCACAGAATTGATGAAAGACGTATTTATGCAATAGGACAGTCCAGCGGCGGTATGATGAGCGATATGCTGTCCTATGCAGCAGGGGATCTGTTCACTGCAGCGGCTTCCTGGTCTGCGCTGAGATCTCCGAGAACGATGTATATGAGCTATGAACCGACAGAACGCTGCGTGCCGACGATGTGGATTTACGGCGATCAGGACTTTCTGTGCGCGGGAAAAGGGGAGGATCCGGTCCTTCCGTTTACTCCGTCGGAGGAAATGCGGCCTGCATTAATGGAAAAGATTGAAAAATGCAGTCTGGATGTGAAAAGTGTACAGACCTGGGAAACGTATCCGATCACATGGTACGCGTTCCCGGACACCCAGGGAGTCCCAATGCTGGTAGTAGGGAAGGTACATAATATGGTGCATGCAAACTATCCGGAAGAGACATGGATTTCCTATGACCAGTTCCTGAGTCAGTTTACAAAGGACAATGAGGGAAATACATACTATCGCGGTCGTCGGATATAAAACACGGATATATAATAAAGGGGGAAAACACTCATGAATATGCAGCTTATCATCTGCTTTGGAATCAGTATTCTTATTATTGCAGGGTATATCTGGAACAGATTTTCTGTGGGAACAGTGGGATGTATGGGGATCATCCTGTTCCTTCTTACCGGGTGTATCAGTCCGTCTGATGTCCTGAGCAATATGGGAAATTCCAATATCGTTATGATTGCCAGTATGTTTGTAATATCAGAAGGATTCAAGCGCACGCAGGCGATCCGTCTGGTGGCCAATACGGTACAGAGGATTTCCAAAGGGAGTATGGCCATGGTTATGCTTGGCTTTACCATTGCTTCTGTGATCGCGGCTACTTTTACCGGTTCGGCCGTGGCGGCATTCTGTATAGTGGCTCCGATCATGTCTGCGACTTGTGAGGAAATGCATATCAGTCCGAGCAAAGCAGTGTTCTGTGTAGGACTTACCTGCATCGGCGCCTGCGGAATCATTCCCATCGGGGGATCTCTTTCCATGCTGGCGGAAATTAACGGCTATATCTCGGCAAATGAGTATGAGGAATATA
>CALWBA010000190.1 GCA_944375815.1 uncultured Lachnospiraceae bacterium
TATCGCCTGGCAGGCGAAGATGCAGATAAGGACCGCAGCCTTATGGAGCAGCTCTCCAGTACAGGCAGATACGAAATTTCGGAAGACATGAAGGAGAAGCTGAGCGATTTTTACGGAAATTATGCAGACGAAGCGGAGACCGCGCAGGCAATCCGCAGCCTGTATGAGGAGACGGGATACGTGATCGATACGCATACCGCAGTAGCATCTGCTGTATACGGTAAATATTGCGCAGAGACTCAGGATAATACTAAGACTGTAATTGCATCCACCGCAAGTCCGTTTAAATTTGCCAGAAGCGTACTGCATGCAATCGATGAGAAGTATGATAGTCTTGATGATTTTGAACAGATTGATGAGCTTGCACGTATCGCAAATGTAAAGATACCGAACGCTATTGAGGAGATCCGCACCGCAGCGGTACGCCATAACACAGTTGTGGAAGTGTCCGAGATGAAGAGTGCTGTAAAAAACATTCTGGGATTAGAGTAGAATTTATTCTTGTCAAATGGCGTATACTAGAGTATAATAAAATCATAGAGAATAACTTCCTGGGATGTTCGAGGCTCCCACTAATTTTTGAACCTACATTACTTTAAACGGGATTCCTACATTGTCTCATGGATGTCAGGCCGTCATTGCGCAGCGGAAGGCAGAAGTGTGACTGCGGTTGCCCACCTAGCATCAGCTAGGAGTCAAAAGGTGGGAAACGGCATTCCGGGAGTTAAAAAAGAAATATAAGAGTCCGGAGGCGGGCTCTTTTTTTACTGAAGATTCTATGGAGTAAGCAATCAGGAGGAGGAGAACGATGCAGAAAGACTTTGGAACTGTTGAGGTGCAAAAGCAGGCAGTATTATATAATCTGGAAAATAAAAATGGAATGCGGGCAGCCGTAAGCAGCTATGGCGCTGTGCTGGTATCGTTATTAGTACCGGATGCAGACGGAAAACTCAGAGATGTTGTTCTGGGTTATGATACCGCAGGAGAGTATCAGAGAGGGGGAGGCTGTTTCGTTGCAACCATCGGCCGCTGCGGCAATCGTACGGAAGGCGCGCAGTTTACATTAAACGATAGAGTATACCACCTTGGAAAGAATGAGGGAGAAAATAACCTGCACAGCGGTCCTGATCGCTATGACTTCATGTTTTGGGAAGTTCTGGAGGCGGATTCCCACCATGTGAAATTCTTCCGCAGAAGTCCGGACGGTGAGCAGGGATTTCCGGGAAATTTCGATATCTCAGTGACGTATGTTCTGACAGACGAAAATGAGCTGCAAATACTTTATCATGGTATCTGTGACCAGGATACTGTAGCTAATATGACGAATCATTCATATTTTAATCTTAATGGGCATGACAGCGGAGATGTTCTTGGCCATACGCTGCATCTGCGGGCTTCGTATTTTACGCCTGTCCGCGCTGATTTTATTCCGACAGGAGAGATCCGCAGCGTGGAAGGAACAGCAATGGACTTCCGAAAAGAAAAAGAAATTGGAAAAGATATTGAATCAGGGGAAGAGCAGCTTCTTCTGACCAGTGGTTATGACCACAATTATGCATTGGATACACCGGGATTTGACGAACCGTTTGCTGTTGCAAAGGGAGAGAAAAGCGGTATTGTGATGCGCGCATATACAGACTGCCCCGGCGTACAGTTTTATACGGCAAACGCAGTTCAGCATGAGAAGGGAAAGGGAGGCAGCGTCTATGAGAAGCGCAGCGGATTCTGCCTGGAAACCCAGTATTTCCCAAACAGCGCAAATGAGAAAAAGTTTGCCTCACCGATATTGAAAGCCGGAGAGGTATATGAGACGAAGACGGTTTACTCGTTTGGAATCTGAGACCGCGCATAGTGTCCTGCCGCAGTGCATATATTATATGTATGAACAGAAAACAGAAAGTAGAATTACTGCGGCAGGCGCTGCTGATGGTACTGCTGCTTCTGGCGTTATTCAGCACGAAATATCTGTTGGACAGGCAGGAGAGCGTTCCCGCAGCGGCACAGAAGACACAGGCAGAGGAGACGCAGGAGAATTCGTCCGGGAAGGGCGATGGAGAAGCTGAGGAAACGCCTGCGCCGGCGATCACAGAAACGCCGCAGGCTGAACCTGAGAACGCGGACAGCACAAATCCGGACAAAATTCGTGTCCTGCTGATGACCTCCGGCTATTCCGGCTATTACCATGAATCTGTGACACTTTCGTGTGCACAGAATTGGTATCGCGCAGGTCAGGAAGCAGCACTGGCAGCCGGCAGCGAGGCTGTGCTTACGACAGAAGATCTGCAGATCGGGGAGGCAGCAGCATTTTATCCGGAAGACGGAGGTGCAGTTACGGTAAAGTCAATTACCCGTGACTGTGGAACCCCATCGTATCCGGGTACACTGACCGTATACAGGGAAGAAGAGGGCCTGCTGCTTGTCAATGAGCTGCCTCTGGAAGAATATCTGCGGTACGTAGTTCCAAGTGAGATGCCGGCATCCTATGAGATGGAGGCACTCAAAGCTCAGGCAGTCTGCGCAAGGACATACGCCTGCCGGCAGATGGCGGGAGACAGTCTGGAAGCATATCATGCAGATGTGGATGACAGTGTATCCTATCAGGTATATCATAATCTGGATGCGCAGCAGAATACGGACTTTGCAGTGCTTGCAACAAAAGGGCAGGTGATTACAAGCGGCGGTGAGCTGATCAGCGCGTATTTTTTTTCAACATCCTGCGGGCACACAAGTACGGACGATGTGTGGAACGGAGAGCAGACGGAAAGCTACTTAAAGAGCGTTTATCTGGACAGCGAAGAGCAGAAGTCTCTTGAAAGTGAGGAGGCTTTTGCTGCATTTATCACGAGTGAGGATACCAGCACGTATGACAGTCAGGAACCGTGGTACCGCTGGAAGGTGACACTGCCGCTTGATTACCTGAATGAAAGGTTTTCTTCATACGGAATCGGTGAGATAACGGGAATTCAGGTGCTGAAACGCGGAGAGGGCGGTGCAGTTGCCCAACTGGAGGTTACGGGTACCTCCGGCAAGACAGTCCTGGAAAATGAATACACAATCCGGGAAACGCTCTCAGCAAAAGGATATACGATTACGCGAAGCGACGGCTCTGAGGTGGATTCTATGGCACTGCTTCCCAGCGCTTATTTTATCTGTTCACCGGCAGAAGAGAACGGCACTGTAAGCGGATACCTCTTTCAGGGCGGTGGTTACGGGCATGGAGTTGGTATGAGCCAGAACGGAGCGAATCAGATGGCCAAAGAGGGACAAAACTGGAAGGAGATCCTGAACTTTTTTTATCAGGATATATCGATTGACGATATGTCGAAGCTTTGAAAAGCGGGGAATACACGGAGAGAGAGGAAACTATGAGGGAATTATACAAGACAGTGAAAGGATTTTTGGTAAGAATTTCCAAAGATAATGTCAGCGCGTATGCGGCACAGAGCGCGTATTTTATTCTGCTGTCCGTGATTCCTTTTTTGCTTCTGCTGATGACACTGGTGCGATACACACCGATCACAAAAGAAGCCGTTTCCTATGCTGTGCTCCGGATAATACCCGAAGAATTTCAGGGACTGGTAAAGGGGATCATTAACGAGGTTTATACGCGCTCATTAGCAGTACTGCCGATCTCAGCAGCCACAGCGCTGTGGTCTGCCGGGAAGGGACTGCAGGCATTGAACCGTGGACTGAATATTATTTACGGGATTCATGAGACGAGAAATTATGTGCTTACAAGGCTGCGTTCTATTTTTTACACACTGCTGGTGCTGCTGTCCATTGTACTGACCATGGTACTGCTTGTATTTGGAAACAGTATTCAGAAGGCGCTTGAGCGGCACATACCGGTTATTGCAAAGCTGACGGCAATGATTATCAGTATGAGGACAGCGATCACGCTTGCCGTTCTTGCAGGCGTCTTTTTAATGATTTATAAGTTTCTGCCTAACCGGCGTGCAACATTTAAAAGCCAGTTTCCGGGAGCAATGGTTTCCTCAGTGGCATGGGCGCTTTTCTCATTCGGATTTTCTCTGTATCTTGATTACTTCCCCGGATTTTCCATTATGTACGGAAGCCTTGCCACAATTGTGCTGGTTATGCTGTGGATGTATTTCTGTATGATGATTCTGCTTGTAGGAGCTGAGATCAATGCTTATTTTGAGGATCGTCTGCGTCAGTTCCATCAGGCGGCGCGCGAGCGGATCCGTGAGGAGTATCTGATGCTGATGCGCACCGAAGATGCTGAGGAGATCATCCAGGATGATCAGGAGATAAAAAAGGAATAATGCGGGAAAGAAAAAGCGGCAGGCAAATGCCGCTTTTTTGCTGTACAAGGCAAAAAGAATAAGATATAATAAAAACCAGAAAAACCACATGAGGGGAAAAAACATGCAAAAGATAAATGAACATCTCAGGATGATTCTGGATAAACTTCCCGAAGCTCCCGGTGTGTATGAGTTTTTAGGGGAACAGGGGGAAATTCTGTATGTCGGTAAGAGCAAATGCCTGCGCAGACGGGTGCAGTCCTATTTTGTCCCGAACCCCGCATGGGAGAAGGCCAAAAGAATGGTTCCGCGAATCCGCGATATACGGATTACAGTGACGGACACACACCTTGAAGCTATGCTTCTGGAGTGCGAGAAGATCAAGCGGATTCTGCCGTATTATAATACCATGATGAAGCATGACCGCAGTTATATCTATCTGACTCTTGAGGCAGACGCAAGAAGGAAGCCTCTGAAGATTACCCCGGAGAGGGAGGAGACTTCATTTGGCCCGTTCCGGAGAAAGCGGAGACTGGAGGAGACCATGGATGCACTCCGAAATCTGTATCCGATTGTTCGGTCTGAAAGAGGCTACGCGTTTGGATATCATATTTTCCCTGCAGAATTGTCAAAAGAGATGTTTTCACAGAACCGCAAAGCACTGGAAGCGATATTTTCCTCTGAAAAGGAGACTGCGCTTTTCTGCAGTGAACTGGAACTTCTGATGAAGGAGGCAGTGGAGCGGGAGCAATATGAGCGTGCGCTCAAATATCGGGATCTGGCGGAAAACTTACGAAAGATTTCCAAACAGCTTGCGCGTTATCAGGGCTGGCAAAATGAAATGCTGATCTACGGCGTACCGATGCAGGACGGATACAGACTGTTCATGATTCGGGAGGGGCAGGTGATCGGCGTTGAGACTGCTCCTGATTTCGCCGAACAGACGAGGAATCTTTTTGCACGCCGGGTGCTTTTTGAATTAGAGCGTCAAAGAGAAATAAGCATGCCGGACGATAAAGAACTTTTGGATTACCGGGATATTGTCTGGACAGAGCTTTCGGCGGCAGATCCTGAGCTTGTGGTTTACACAGGAAAGGAGTTATGAAATATGGAATTTGTAGTTTTGGGTAAAACAGGAATTAAGGTGAGTAAGAACGGCTTCGGAGCGCTTCCGATTCAGCGCATTTCCAAAGCGGATGCAGTCTATCTGCTGCAGAAGGCGTTTTATAACGGGATTAATTATTTTGACACTGCAAGGGCATACTCGGACAGCGAAGAGAAACTCGGAGCAGCATTTTCCTATACTCGTGACCGATTGATTATCAGCACAAAAACAGCAGCCGAGACAGCGGACGGCTTCTGGAAAGATCTGGAGGAGAGCCTGCGAACACTGAAAACAGATTATATAGATATTTATCAGTTTCATAATCCGGCATTCTGTCCGAAACCGGGCGATGAGTCAGGACTGTACGATGCAGCGTTAAAGGCAAAGGAGCAGGGAAAGATCCGGCACATTGGAATTACAAATCACCGCATCGCTGTTGCAAAGGAGGCCATTGAGTCCGGTGTGTATGAGACGCTGCTCTTCCCATTCTCTTATCTGGGAGCACCGGCAGATCTGGAACTTGTGGAGCTTTCACGCAGTGCAGGTATGGGATTTATTGCAATGAAAGGACTTGCCGGCGGTCTGATTCACAATTCTGCGTGTGCCTATGCTTATATGGCTCAGCCGCAGTTTGCACACGTTGCTCCGATCTGGGGCATTCAAAGGGAGAACGAACTGGATGAATTTCTGTCCTATCAGACATGCCCTCCGAAGATGACAGGTGAAATGAAACTGATGATGGAGAAAGACAGAGAACAGCTTTCAGGAGATTTTTGCCGCGGATGCGGGTACTGCATGCCATGCCCTGCCGGAATTGAGATTAATAACTGTGCCCGTATGAGCCTGATGCTGCGGCGTGCTCCGCAGGAGGGATGGCTTTCCGAAGAGTGGCAGGCAAAGATGAAAAAGATAGAGGAATGCCTGCACTGCGGAAACTGTATGAAAAAGTGTCCATATGGTCTGAATACACCGCTGCTGCTGGAAAAGAATTATAATGATTACAAAACTTTTTTAAAATAAGGAGACAGCTCCGCATGTATCACTATATGTTTTCGATCTGTTCTAGAGATTGCCCGGCTTCTGCTGGGGCAGGACAGGAAGTATCCACTTTGCTGATGCTAAAAAAATCGTAAGGAGAAAATTATGTGGAACCGAGCAACAATCAAAAAAGAGAGCCGTGCTGTGCTGCGCGGCAATTACTGGAGAATTCTGGCAGTTACACTGTTGCTGTTATTTTTGACAAACGGGATGAGACTCAGCACTCATATCGACAATGCTGCAGTATATTTTATTGGAGGACGATTTGAGACACCTACAAATGCGGATATTGTAAACGACTGGTACGCCAGTATCCGCGAGGCAGGTATGAAAGGAGACAGCCAGATTCTGGAGTATCTGGGGGAAAGGTACACTCCTAAAAAGGGAGTGCTGGCGCAGTTTTACAACAGAATGACGGCAGATAAGTCGGTTTTATACGGTTTCCTCAACGCTCTGAATGATATGATGTTTAAGAATCATTTCGGACAGGGTATTATAATCCTGTTGGGAGCTGTTCTTCTGCTTTTGTTTCTTATTTTTATTGCGAATGTTATGCAGGTGGGACGGTGCCGTTTTATCCTGGAGGCGTGCTCCTACCGGGAAACACGGTTTGAACGGATTCTCTTTCCATGGAGAGTAAAGCGCTGGAAAAATGTATCATTGATTATGTTTAAGAAATCGCTGCTGCTGATGCTGTGGGATCTTACAATAATAGGCGGCTTTATTAAACGCTATTCGTACCAGATGGTACCGTATCTGGCAGCGGAGAATCCGGATATTAATCACAGAGAAGTCTTCCGGTTATCCATGCAGATGATGAAGGGAAATAAGTTCCGCGCTTTTCTGCTCGACTTATCATTCATTGGGTGGTATCTGCTGAATCTCTTTACTCTGGGACTTCTCAGATATTTTTTCATTCAGCCGTATATGGAAGTAGCATACGGAAAACTGTATCTGGCTTTAAGGGCTGACGCGCTGATGCGTGATCCGGGAATGGCTCAGTATATGATTGACAGAAATCTCTGTCCGGGAACCGGAGCTGTGAAATACCCGGTAGAGAGCTATCCGCTATATAATCCGGAAGTGAAGAGATGGATACGGATTCACTATGACAGAAAGTATTCCTGGCAATCCCTCATCCTGATGTTTTTTACATTCTCCTTCATTGGATGGCTCTGGGAGGTGTCTTTACATCTGTTCGGTGATGGTGTCTTTGTAAACCGCGGTTTTTTCCATGGTCCCTGGCTCCCGATTTATGGAACAGGAGGCGTCCTGGTGCTGGTACTTTTAAAGCGGTTTGCAAAAAAACCATGGCTGACGTTCCTGCTTGCCATTGTGGTCTGCGGTGCAGTTGAATACTTTGTGGGCTGGTTCTTATGGACTACCCAGAAGATGTACTGGTGGAACTACTCCGGCTATTTCCTGAATCTGCATGGAAGAATCTGCGCAGAAGGTCTCATTGTGTTTGGCCTTGGAAGCTGTGCTTTTATTTACATACTGGCTCCGCTCTTTGATGAGCTTTTCCGCAGAATTCCCAGGCGTGCTGCCGCTGTCATCTGTGCTATCCTGCTGACCGTGTTTGCTGCAGATATGGTTTATTCCCTTATAAACCCGAACAGCGGTGCTGGAATTACAGATTATGAACATGCGGAAGTTCCGCTTAAAAATGATTACAGAAAGGTTACTATGTTATGACAGAGAGAGAACGATTTATTAAAACCCTGAAGTGTGAAAAAATAGGAGGAAGAGTACCGCATTTTGAACTGGTATTCTTCCTGACCATGGAAGCTTTTGGCAAAATGCATCCCCAGCATCGTCTTTACAGCCAGTGGGATCAGATGAGTTATGAGGAGAAAAAACTGCAGATTTATGATGTTGCGAATGTCCTCATAGATACAGCAAAAAGATATGACCACAGCGCCATTTTTGTACAGCATAATCTGGTTGGAATCGATAACGTTCAGTGGCTGCTGGAAGCAATCCGGGAAAAATCCGGAGATGAGTATTACCTCATGATGCATGGTGATCCGACCTGGGCGATTCCTGACGGCGATTCCATGATGGACTTTGCTGCAGAAATGCTGGAAGAGCCTGAAAAGCTGAATGAGATTTCCAAACGGCGTATTGAACAGCATTATAAGGCAGCACAGGAACTGGACAAAAGAGGACATCTTCTGGACGGATTCACCCTTTGCTCCGACTATTGCTTTAACGTAAATCCGTTCTTCTCCCCCGCGCAGTTCGCTGAACTGGTTGCGCCGTACTTAAAAGAAATTATCGATTTATACCATAGTCTGGGATATTATGTGATCAAACATACAGACGGAAATATTATGCCTATTCTGGATCAGATAGCAGCCTGCGGACCTGATGCCATTCATTCTCTGGATCCTCAGGGAGGTGTAAGCATTCCTGAAGTACGCAAGATTGTGGGGGACAAAATTGCTCTGATTGGAAATGTAAACTGCGGATTGCTGCAGAATGGTACTGACGAAGAGTGTGATGCTGATGTCATGCGCTCTCTGAACGAGGGAATGGCAGCCGGCGGAGGATATATCTTCTCTACTTCTAACTGTGTATACACCGGCATGCCTTTAAGACGGTATGAACGGATGCTGGAGCTGTGGAGAAAATACGGCGTTTATAAATAGAAAATGTTTTGCCTGAGTGCCAGGAGCCTTTTCGTGCTCCTGGCTTTTTTTGCAAATTTGATTAAAAAGTTTATAAATTCCTGTTATACACTTTTTTTTATCCATTTTTTACAAAAAACAGTCGACATTTGATGAAAATAGTGATAGAATACACGCATAACGATTTAACGATTTAAAGCGTTACGCTATATAGCTTAAAAGCGAAAAAGTAAATATAAAATGGAGGAAGAACGGACTGTTATGAAAATTATTGTATGTATGAAGCAGGTTCCGGCGACTACGCAGGTGGAGATTGATCCGGAGACTGGTTCTATGAAACGGCTGGGGACGCAGTCAAGGACAAATCCATATGATCTGTTTGCGCTGGAGACGGCACTGCGTCTGAAAGAACGGCTGCAGGCAACAGTGACTGTACTGACAATGGGCCCTGATCAGGCAGAGACAATGATGAAGGACGCATATGCAATGGGTGCGGATGATGCGGTCATATTATCTGACAGAAAATTTGCCGGTTCCGATGTGCTGGCAACATCCTACACGCTCTCACAGGGCATCCGAAAACTTGGCGGTGCAGACCTGATCATCTGCGGCAAGCAGACAACAGACGGCGATACGGCGCAGATCGGACCTGCTCTGGCAGAGCATCTGCATATTCCGCACTGCGCATGGGTGAATGGCATTGAGCATGCCGATACAGAATCCATCCAGGTGCGGCAGGAGCTCGGAAGTGTGACGCAAATCTCAGAAATGCACTATCCGTGTCTGATCACTGTAGATAAGGATATTTTTGTTCCGCGTCTGCCATCCTATCGGCTGCTGCGTGAGACAAGAGAACGTCCGGTGCATTTCCTGCACCTGTCAGATCTACCGGCACAGGACTTCACGCGGTATGGCTCAATCGGATCCCCAACAGCAGTTGAACGAATGTTTGCTCCCGAGACTATGGCACGCCAGGTATACCTGGAGGGAACAGCCAGGGAGAAGGCAGAACAGCTTTTTGACAGGCTGATGGAGAACAAGATTATTTAGGAGGAAGAACATGGAATTACTTAGAGTTGACGCACAGCGATGCACCCTCTGCAACAGATGTATCCAAAAATGTCCATTCGGAGCTCTGACAATGGAGGAGAGCGGCATCACTGTCAGTGATAAATGCCGGATGTGCGGTGTCTGTGTTAAGGTCTGCCCTCAGAGGGCAATACATTTCGAACAGAAAGCACGCTCACAGAATAAGAAAGACTGGAGCGGATTTCTGATCTATGCAGAGCAGGAGCGGGGAGAAATTCATCCCGTTGTTTTAGAGCTCATCGGAGAGGCAAAAAAGATGGCTCAGAAAGTCGCCTTTGAGGTGAACTGTGTGATTGTCGGAGGTGACGGAACAGCAGAAAATGCAGAGAAACTGCTTGCATACGGTGTAAATAAGGTTTTTGTTTATGAACACCCGGAGTTTCAGCACTTCCGTGCTGACAACTATACAGACGCGGTGGCGGACTGTATTGCACAGATGAAACCGTCGTCCGTTCTTATAGGAGCTACAGCTCTCGGACGCAGTCTTGCTCCTCGGCTTGCGACGAGATTTCACACGGGATTAACTGCGGACTGCACCAGGCTTGACATACGTGAAAACACGGATATGATACAGATCAGGCCCGCATTCGGCGGCAATATTATGGCGCAGATACTGATTTCAGATTCCCGCCCGCAGTTTGCCACTGTTCGCTACCGCGTGATGGATAAAGCAGAGAAAACGGATCATCCTGTTGGAGAGATTGTGATGCGTACGGTCACAGATAAGATGATTGTATCCTCCATCCGCGTGATTTCCTCTGAGGTGATCGAGCATCAGAAATCGATCGAAGAGGAAGACATTCTTGTAGTAGTAGGGCGTGGCGTAAAGACAGAACGGGAGATACATATGTGTCGTGTCCTGGCAGAGACACTTGGCGGTCAGCTGGCATTTACCCGTCCAATGGTTGAAAATGGATTCGGTGATCAGGCACACCAGATCGGGCTTTCGGGAAGGACAGTTCGCCCCAAACTTATTATTACGCTTGGGGTATCCGGCGCAATCCAGTTTACTGCGTGCATGAATCAGGCAGAGTGTATCGTGGCAGTAAACAGTGATCCGGAAGCACCTATTTTCGGAATCGCTCACTACTGTATCAATGATGATTTAAATGAAGTAGTGCCCGCGCTGCTGAACTGTCTGAAGAATCGGAAGGAGGACTGACGTATGCCGTATCCATATAAAAAAATGACACAGGAAGACTGCGAAGCCATCCGCCGAATGACAGATCCGGGACGCGTATGGGTTGGAGATGCTATCGCAACAGAATATTTCCATGATGAAATGCCGAATTACGGTACATACCAGCCGGATCTTTACGTAGAGGTTTTGAATAAAGAAGAGATTTCAGCGATTATGGCGTATGCGTACGAGCAAAATATACCGGTTGTTTGCCGTGGAGCGGGAACCGGCTTAGCCGGAGGAGCAAGCTGTAAATTCGGAGGAATTATGCTTTCTGTAATGCGGATGAACAAGATTTATCCTGTGGATCACAAAAATCAGACGATCACAGTACAGCCGGGAGCTCTTCTGCTCGATGTGCAGGCGGCGGCAAAGGCTGAGGGGCTGTTTTATCCTCCGGATCCGGGTGAGAAGACTGCGTCAATCGGAGGAAATGTAATCACGAACGCCGGAGGTATGAAGGCTGTCCGCTACGGGCTGACAAGAGATTTTGTGCGCTGCATCGAGGCTGTACTTCCGGATGGAAGCATCGTAAACTTTTCATCTAACGTTGTAAAGAATACAACGGGATATGACATCAAGGATCTTGTGATCGGAAGTGAGGGAACACTCTGCATTCTGACAGAGGTAACACTGAAGCTTCTGCCGGCTCCGAACAAATCATGCACAATGGTTATTCCATTTGATTCACTGGAAGAATGCGCGGATATGGTTCCCGTCATTCTGGAACTGCCGTTTGTTCCCACAGCGATAGAATTTCTGGAGCGAGAGCTGATAGACATGGTAGAGAAGAATCTGAAAAAGCCGCTTCCTGTTTCTGAGGGGGAGGCAGTTCTGATTGTTATGTACGATGCGTCAACACAGAATGAGCTGGATACGGCTGTGGAGATGCTCTGCGAAAAGGCGCTTGAGCATGGAGCCATCGATGTGGCTATTGCAGATACGCCGGAGCGTGCGGACTCTGTGTGGTCTGTACGAGGGGGAATTCTTGAGGCAATGAAAGCAGAGTCAGTAGCTCAGGAAGAGTGTGATGTAGTAGTTCCGAGAGCACATATTGCCGAGTATGTTCGCATTGCAAAAGGAATCGGCGCGAAGTATGGGATCTGCGTGGAGCCGTGCGGCCACTGCGGAGATGGAAACATTCACACAGAAATGCTCCGACCGGTCGGCATGTCGGATGAGGAATGGGAGAGCGGAACGCATGCCTGCTTAAAAGAACTGTATGAAACAGCTAAACACTTTGGCGGACAGCTTTCAGGAGAACATGGAATCGGAAACGGACGGCTGGAATATCTGAAGGATTTCATTGATCCGCGCCTGTACCGTCTGTACCAGGCTGTTAAGCTGGCTTTTGACGATAAGTTGATTTTAAATCCGGGAAAAATGATCGAATTTGAATAAGAGAGAGATGGGGGAAAGTAATTATGAGCAGTAAAAAATCGCTCCTTATTGATAAGAGCAAAATGCCTATGACTATGGGGATTGCATTTGTTGCGTTTACTACACAGTTTGGCGGAGGATTTGCATCGGGCGCACAGATTTATTCATACTTTATCAATTACGGTATCTGGTGTCTTGTGCTGCCGTTCCTCTCACAGGGATTGTATGCGCTCTTTTTCTGGTACGGCATGCGATATGCCTACAAACACAGAACGTATGATTACAGAAGCTTTTCCGATAAAATTTACGGAAAAACCCGCATAGTCATGTCCAATCTGTTTGAGATCTGTTATCTGATCATGATCGGAACGGCTTCCGCAGCTGCCTTTGCGACAGGCGGATCTACCATTAATCAGCTTCTGAATATACCATACTGGCTGTGTACGCTTCTGGTTGCGGCTTTTATCTTTATCATCGCCATGTATGGAACCAATGTGGTACGCAAGGCTGCCTCCACGCTTTCCGTACTGATTATTGTAGGGCTTGTTGTTGTTCTTGTGCCGAACATTATTTCACAGTCCGGTGCTATCGCTGACAGCGTAGGACGCCTTTCAGAAGGCGAAATGGTTGTGTGCTCCAGTGAGAGCGGATCTTTTGCCCCTGCATTGTGGAGTGCATTCCTGTATTTCCTGTTCCAGCTTGCATCTGTATCCGTTATGTATCAGCATATGGAGCCTGTGACGAGTGAAAAACAGATTAATCAGTCGGCTGTCTGGATGTTCATAGTAAACTCATTTGCTATGGTGCTCTCCATTATTGGCCTTCTTGCAGTCGGATATGTTTCAGAACTTGCAACAGCCTCTGTTCCCATGCTGGTTTTAGTGAAAAACGGCGTCGGATCCACAGTACTTACGCCAATCATTTCTATACTTATTATTCTCGGTGCAATATCCACCGGCGTAAATATGGTAGCCGGAATTGTAGCACGATGTGTGAATGCCGTGGAGAGACGTATGGATGAGTCAAAACGCTCCCAGGGACATATGGGACGCATGGCGCTTTTTACAGCACTTTTCACAGCAATTGCATTTGGAATCGCACAGTTCGGTCTGATGGCAGTTGTTCAAAAAGGATATGCTTATCTTGGATATGCAGCGCTGATCACAGTATTTATTCCTTTTGTGATTCATGCGGCTTATACAAGAATGAAAGATATTTAATATTTTCAGGCTCTATGCCAGGTTTTGGGGCGGGATTCTTTAAATCCCGCTCCATTTTTCGTCATATTTTTAAATATCAACAGTCATTTAATTTCTGAATTTCTTTGCTATGCAGAGACAAAATACTCATGGCAAAGCCACAGACTCCCGTACATAAAAACATAACAGCCATGCCGCTGCCTGCACCATTTCCCACAAGTATTTCTAAAAAAGACACAATGCATG
>CALWBA010000191.1 GCA_944375815.1 uncultured Lachnospiraceae bacterium
GCTCCAGGGGGATTCCGGTGCTGTAATAAAGGCTTCTGTCCTCCTCCACAAGCTTATCTCCGCTCTCATTCGCAAAGTAGAGTGTCAGCGATGCACTCTGGTAGGCATTAATCTCCTTTCCGGAGTTTTCGACAAAACTGTCTGCATCCATAGCGCCGATCTCTTCGCCTGCGCCGTCTTTTAAAGTTTCTCCGTCCACCGTAATCGCCACCCCTGTGATTCCCGGAATCTGAATATAACTCTGCACGGCCGCTGCCCTTGCCAGAATCTCACGTGTAGCATCCATCGTCAGATAAGCCGATGAAAAATCAAGCGTTACCGTTCCATTTTCCAGATGATAGCCCTGAAGCCTGACTTCTTCCGGAAAGACATTCTGATATTCCGTATTCTCAGGTGCTTCAAAAAGTTTTTGCGCTATCTCATCCGCCATGGTACGCATATCCTCCGACTTCGGTTCCCACGGTTCTTTTACCAGAGTGTTTGCCTCCAGATTGAGATAATATAGCTTATACTTGCTGTCCTCTTCTTTCCTGGAGCATCCCGCTGCTGTCAGCAGAGCAAAGGCAACTGTCAGTACAAGAAACAATTTTATCATCTTTCTCATCCCGCTACCTCCTTATGCGATATAAATCAGAGGGATGCGCACAGAAAATGTTGTGCCCTCATGTTCTTTACTGTATACCTTTATCGCCCCGCGGTGCATAACGATTGCGCTTCTGGTAATCGCAAGTCCCAGTCCGGTGCCGCCGATCTCCCGTGAGTGCGACTTATCTACCCGGTAAAATCGCTCAAATATATGGTTTATAGAATCTTCCGGTATGCCTATTCCCGAGTCCGCAACTGTCACATAAAAATATTTATGATCTGCGTTTAATGAAACGCGCACCCATCCGTTCTCCGTATTGTATTTGATGGCATTCTCCACGAGGTTTGAGATGGCAAGCGTCAGCTTTACCTCATCAATCTCCGCATTTACCGGGCGGAAGCTTTCAAGAATCAGCTCAATATGATTCTTTGCCGCAATCGGCTTCAACCGTTTCAGGATCAGTTCGAGAAGGTTGTTGATATTAACAGTCTCAATATTCAGGTCTGCTGCTTTCTTATCCAGTTTTACGAGCGAAAGCAGATCTGTGATAATCTTATTTTCTCTGTCAATCTCCTCCGTGATGTCCTGCATAAACTCCTGGTACAGCTCAATCGGAACATTTTCCTGCCCAACCAGAGAATCTGCAAGCACCTTCATGGAAGTCAGAGGAGTCTTCAGCTCATGCGAAACGTTGGAGACAAACTCCTGCCTGGAATCATCAAGAGCTTTCACCCGGGCAAGCATTTTGTTGAATGCATCCGTGATAAGCTCCGTTTCCGTGTAGTCCGGGACGGAAATATTCTCCTCAAGGTATCCGTCCGTCAGATCCTCAATAGACTTTGTGACGCGGGCAAACGGCCGCACCAGAACGCCGGAGAGAATATAGCCGAGCACCAGCACCAGCAGCGCAATGATAATAACCAGCAGCATGCCCTTCTTCTCCAGCACATCCATGCCGGCAACGATTTCATCGGTTGAAATGCTGACCAGCATCACTCCCAGCACATCATCACTGTTTGGCGCCTCAATCTTGACCGTCATTTCGATGTAGCGGTTATTATCATCATAGTTGCTGATCTCTTCACCGTTAAAACAGTTTAAGACTTCGGCGGAAATCATGTACTTTCCTCTGTCCAGATCGTAGGTATCCTTAATCACGCGGAAATTCCGGTCAATCACGAGAATTCTGCCGCTATACAGATTCGAGAGCATTGTGAACTCACCGTTGAGCGTCTCCGAGGACGGATCATCCAGATATCCCTCTTTTACGATCTGATTGCACAAAATATCGCACTGATTCTTTACGGTTATACTCCGTATGGAAACAGCACGATCTTCATAACTGCTGACAACTCCGTTTTCCACGATGATCCCCGGAACAATACCTATGATCATAAGGATCACCGCAATACGGAATCTCAGACTCTTGAGAAATTTCCATTTCCCCCCAAATTTAATACTGGAAATAATAACCAACTCCCCATTTCGTATGTACGTATTTCGGGTCGCTCGGATTGCTCTCGATCTTTTCGCGCAGGCGGCGGATATGTACGTCCACAGTGCGCACATCACCGGGATATTCATATCCCCATACAATATTCAGCAGATTTTCACGGCTGTATACCTTATTCGGATTAAAAACCAGAAGTTCCAAAACATCGAACTCCTTTGCGGTCAGGTTGATCTCTCTTCCATTGATAAAAACGCGGCGGCTCTCGCAGTCGAGCTTTAAGTTCCCCGCCTCCACAACTTTTGCCTTCTCCTCCACGGCAGTCTGCTTCACTGTGCGGCGCATGATCGCCTTGATGCGCGCCTTGACTTCCAGGATATTGAATGGCTTTGTTATATAATCGTCTGCTCCGTACTCCAGGCCCAGAATTTTATCCATGTCTTCTCCCTTTGCGGTAAGCATCACAATCGGAACATTGGAAAACTCACGGATCTGCTGGCAGACCTCCAGTCCGTTCAGCTTCGGAAGCATCAGGTCCAGAAGAATAATATCGTATTCCTTATCCTTCACCATATTCAGCGCTTCCTCACCGTCGTATGCACAGTCAACCTCCATGCCGTCCTGCTCCAGGCTGAAGCGGATGCCTTTTACGATCAGTTTTTCATCATCAACAACAAGCACTTTTTTTGCCATAATTCTCTCCTCAAGTTTCTCTGATACGGCGGTGCAGCGCACCGCCTGTTATCCGACGGTCACCTGTTCCCTTAATTTCTCGAAAATCTTCTCCTTGATGCCGTCAATATTCATAAGCTCTTCAATACTGTGAAAACCGCCATTCTGCTCACGATACTCCATAATAGCCTGAGCACGCGTCTCTCCGATACCCGTCAGCGTGCACAGTTCTTCCAGCGAGGCGGTATTTATATTTATCTTCCCGTCTGCGGAAATGCCCGTCTGCGCGGACTCCTCCGATGGGATACCTTCCTGCGTCTCCTCCACAGTCGGTATGGTTATCTGCTGTCCGTCTGAGAGCTCTTCTGCCTGATTGACTGCACGAGATTCCGCATTTGCAAGCATACCGCCTGCTGCCTGAACCGCGTGATAGACACGGCTGCCCGCAGGAAGCTCATAGACTCCGGGGGTGTTGACCGCACCGCATACGTAAATCCAGAGCGTTTCCTTATCCTTGAGTTCATCTGACACTGTCGAATCTTCCTCAGACGTAGGGGATACCGACGGAACAGTTTCCTCTCCCGCGATATAGATCTCCCCGCTGCTGCCGCATCCGCCAAGGAGCATTTCCAGGGTTAACAGCAGCATAATACTTTTCTTCATTTGCATAACTCCTTTCAGGCACAGCCTTCCAGGTCCCTTCGTATGCATAACTGTTCACTGTCTATTGTAGCGAATTACCATGACAATTACAAGTTTTACTTCAAAAAAAAATCAGTGTTCCCATTTAAAGAGAATAATTCCGCCCACAGCAAGCAGCATCCCGATCAGTTTGCTCCACTGAAATGTCTGTTTTTCTGTTCCGAACAATCCGAACAGCTCAATCAGATATGCTACCGCGAGCTGGGAAACTACGATCAGAAGCGCAGCCTGTGCAGGTCCTAAGCTTCCCATGCTTCGTATGACCGTCATTGTGATGAATGCCCCGATTACTCCTCCGAGCAGAAGATATTTCGGACTTACCTGCATAAGTTCTGAGACACTCTCCCTGCCTGTAAAAAACCAGGCGGCGATGCAGATGAGAAATGCTGAGATCTGCACCCAGCCCGTGGAAACCCATAAACTCGTCTGCTTCGTCACCTGTGTATTGAAGACGCCCTGAATACTCATGAGCGCTCCGGAAATTAGAGCAATAATAATTCCCATATCTTTTCCTCCTGAAAATTCCATCGTTTCTCTTAGAATTTCCAGAAGTATAAAAATCATGCATCCGTCAGATTCTTCTTCTCTTCTCCTTTGCATCCTTTGCGATAAAACTCCAGCATAGCCTGAAGATAATTGTCGTCACCATAATGCCTGCTGACATACTTGCGGCAAAAAGAAGCGCATATGCACTCTGCTCCCGGAACATCTGTATATTTCCGGCCGTAAGATATTTCATAGCGCGGTACAGGGCTGCTCCAGGGACAAGAGGAATGGCCCCGCATACAAGAAAGACTGTAACCGGAGTTTTTCGGATTCTGGCCATGCACTCTGCGTAAACGGTCAGCATCACGGACGCTGCAAAGCCTCCGATATAGTCATTTGGTCCCCAGAGTACTCCTGCTCCCAGAAACGCTGCCCATCCTAAAAGTCCCCCAACAGCAGCAAACAGCACGTTGATTCCTCTCGTGTTATAGAGGAGTGCAAAACCCAGTGCTCCAATGCACGCAGTAAGAAGCTGCAGTAATTCTCTCATAATCCCTCTCCTACAGAAAATTTGCAAAAGTAAATCCAAGCGCAACGGCTATTGCAAGCACTACTGCCTCCACAAACC
Organism: uncultured Lachnospiraceae bacterium; assembly: GCA_944375815.1. Lineage (GTDB taxonomy): Bacteria > Bacillota > Clostridia > Lachnospirales > Lachnospiraceae > Egerieimonas_A. The sequence goes on from CALWBA010000191.1 coordinate 4,525, forward strand.
GCACAAGCCCGGTAATCATATCTTTTGAAAAAATGTCACGAATGGAATTTGTAAAAGCCATTCCGGGAATCAGCAGCATAATATTTCCGATACTTATGCTGTCTGAGCTGTTCCCAAAACCGGCGGATACCGCCAGATTTGAGAGCAGTCCTCCTGTCGCTGCACACAGCAGCGCAATCAGAAGGGGATTGGAACTGCCCTTCTGCAGAAAAGACTCCACAAATTTCAGACATACGCCGATTGCCGCTGACACAAGCATATCCTCCCAGCTTCCTCCGAAAAAAATACAGAAAGCCGCGGACACAACTGCATAGAGTGCCGCCTGAACCGGAAACGGATATCCGGGGGTGCTTTGTATCGCTTCAAGCCGCGATGCAATCTCCTCTGCAGATAATTTCTTTTCACAGATTTCCCTTGAAAGGCAATTAAGTGCGTTCAGCCTGCTCAAATCATTTTTCATGGAAGAAACGCGCCTTGTCTGAGTGCATGAAAGAAATTCTTCCCCATAGACAGTTGTTACAATACTGGATGTAATCGTAAATACATCCACGCGCCTTGCTCCATAGGCAATGCAGATGCGGCGGATGCTGTCTTCCACCCTGCCGACCTCGGCTCCGCACAGCAGCATTGCCTCCCCGATCTCCATTGCGTAGTACAGATATCTCTCCGCCTCCTGCCGTGTCAATCCCGGCATAAATCTTCCCCTCCTTTTCAGCCCACTCCAGTCGCCTTATTCTATAACAGTCATTAAAAACACGTCAAAAGCGGAGAAACCGGTTTGTTCTCCGGATTTCTCCGCTTCTTGGATTCTTTGGTCTGTTACAGACACTTTTCCAGAATGGAAATCATCTCATCCACATGCTCTTTCTCTATTACAAGAGGAGGCACAAGGCGCAGCACATCGCTTCCGGCTGAGATAACCAGTAAACCGTTCTCAATTGCCTTATTGATCACCTCACCCACCGGTTTTCCTGTAATCACAAGTCCCTGCATCAATCCTTTTCCACGTCTTGCGGCAACGGAGTCGTACTTATCCACAAGCTCGTCAAGTTTTTCCTCCAGGTACGGTGCAGTCTCTCTGACATGTTCTATAATCTTCTGCTCCTCAAAGATATCAAAAACTTTGCTCACAGCAGCGCACGCCAGCGGGTTTCCGCCGTATGTGGTTCCATGGTCTCCCGGAACAAGAGAATTCTCTGCTGTCTTTTTATTCAGAACAAACGCTCCAACCGGGATACCGCACCCCAGTGCTTTGGCACAGGTCATAATGTCCGGCTGTACGCCGTAATCCTGCCATGCAAACATCCATCCTGTACGTCCCATTCCGCACTGAATCTCATCAAGAATCAGAAGGATATCATGCTCATCGCAGAGCGCACGCACACCCTTTAAAAATTCCGGATCTGCGGGATAAATTCCGCCCTCACCCTGTACGGTCTCTAAAATAATCGCACAGGTACGGTCTGTGATCTGCGATTTTACGCTCTCAAGATCATTGAAATCTGCAAATTTTATGCCTCCGATCAGCGGCTTGAACGGTTCCTGATAATGTGTATTTCCCGTTACAGACAGTGCACCGAGGCTCCTGCCGTGGAAAGAGTGCTTCATGGCAATGATTTCGTGATCTGTTTTGTGATCCTTTAACCAGGCGTATTTTCTTGCCGTCTTAATCGCTCCCTCAATGGCCTCTGTACCGCTGTTTGTAAAGAATACCTTATCCATACCGCTTTCCTTAACCACCTTTTTAGCAGCTTCTGCCAGCGGCAGATTGTAGTACAGATTAGAAGTATGAATTACCCTGTCAATCTGATCCTTTAATGCCTGGTTGTAAGCCTCATTTCCATATCCCAGAGCAAATACAGCAATTCCGGCTGCAAAATCAAGATATTTCTTACCTTCTGCATCGTACAGATATACTCCTTTGCCTTTTTCCAGTGCAATTTTAAAACGATTGTATGTATGCAGAACATACTGTTCTGTCTTATTCATACATTGTTCAGTGTTCATCATTATAGTATTTTTCCTCCGTCTTTCTTAAAATAGCTGTGCCGATTCCCTTATTGGTAAAGATCTCCAGAAGCAGGCAGTGCGGAATTCTGCCGTCCAGGATATGAACCCTGGAAACTCCCTCCTCGATTGCGTCAATACAGTTCTGAAGTTTCGGAATCATGCCGCCGCCGACATTCCCGTTCGCAATAAGTGTTTTTGCATCCCGCACATACAGTTCTGAAATCAGACTTGACGGATCTTTGGGATCTCTGTAAACGCCTTCAATGTCAGTCAAGAATGCCAGTTTCTCCGCATTGACTGCCTTTGCGATCGCACATGCGGCATCATCCGCATTGATGTTATAAGTCTGGAAGGTATCGTCCATTCCGATCGGGCATACGACAGGAAGAAAGTCTTTATCCAGCAGATCCATCAAGATTTTCGGATTGACTTTGTTTACATTTCCTACAAATCCGATGTCTTCACCGTCAGAATACTTCTTCTCTACATTCAGAAGTCCTCCGTCTTTTCCGCTGATTCCAACTGCCTTGATGTCCAGGGACTGAATCAGGGATACGAGTTCTTTATTAACCTTGTTGAGTACCATCTCCGCAATTTCCATTGTATCGGCATCTGTTACACGCAGTCCGTTGATGAATTTCGGTTCCATGCCGACTTTTCCTACCCAGCGACTGATCTCCTTACCGCCGCCGTGTACAATAATAGGCTTGAATCCGACAAGCTTTAACAGGCAGACATCCTTAATGACATCCTTCTTAAGCTGCTCGTCCACCATGGCGCTTCCGCCGTATTTTACAACTATAATTTTTCTGTTAAACCGTCTGATATACGGCAGAGCCTCTATTAACACTTCGGCTTTATCCAGATATTTCTGATTTACCATTTCTTATGTCCTCCGAATATATAATTATGAGCGGTAATCCGCATTGATTGATACGTACTCATGCGTGAGGTCGCAGCCCCATGCCGTTGCCTCAGCTTCTCCCATTTTTACATCGGCAATTGCTGTCACAGCTTTTTCGGAGAGAATGCGCGTTGCCTCCTCCTCGCTGTAACCGGTCGCAACACCGTCCTCTATAATCTTAATTTTTCCTGCTGCGCTTTCAAAATACAGGTCAACTTTTTCCGGATCGAACTGTGCTCCGGAATAACCCATTGCGCACAGAATTCTTCCCCAGTTGGCATCGTGTCCGTAGATCGCAGCCTTTGTAAGATTTGATGTTACAATGGACTTGCTCAGCGTTACTGCCTGTTCCTTACTCTTGGCATGAATAACCTTTACCTCAAACAGAGCTGTCGCACCTTCTCCGTCCCCTGCAATCATTTTCGCGAGCTCACGGTTCACATAGTACAGAGCATCTGCAAATGTCCGGTAGTCCTCATTCTCCTCCGTAATCTCCGGATTTTCCGCCATGCCGTTTGCCAGCACAAGAACCGTATCGTTTGTAGATGTATCTCCGTCCACAGAAATCATATTAAATGTATCATCAATTGCCGAGCTTAACGCTTTCTGAAGCATTTTTTTGGAGATCGCTGCGTCCGTAGTGATAAAGCAGAGCATTGTACACATATTCGGATGGATCATTCCCGCGCCTTTGCACATACCTCCGATTGTAACTTCTTTACCGCCGATATGAATGGTCACTGCAGTCTCTTTCTTTCTGGTATCCGTGGTCATAATACACTGTGCTGCCAGAGACGCTGCCTCGCGGGACGATGAGAGCATTGGTGCCATTGCATCAATACCTGCCTCTATTTTATCCATAGGAAGCTGCTTTCCGATGACTCCCGTCGAAGCTACAAGCACAGAATCCTCCGGAATATTCAGTGCCTTTGCCGCTGCCTGTGCTGTCTTTCTGCAGTAGCTGTATCCCTCTTCTCCGGTACATGCATTTGCAATACCGCTGTTGCAGATCACTGCCTGCGCCGAAGTATGATAGTATACTATATCCTGATCCCATTTAACCGGGGCTGCCTTTACAATATTTCTTGTGAAAGTGCCTGCTGCAGCACAGGCCACTTCACTGTAAATCATTGCCATATCCTTTGTATTGCCTTTTTTGATTCCCGCTGCAGTGCCTGCTGCCTGAAATCCTTTTGCTGCGGTCACACCGCCGTCAATTACTTTCATTATATATTCTCCATTTCTGTCGTATATTTACGGAAACATCGGAACGAGTTCCAGTCCTTCGCTCTCCTTTTCCTGGAACATCAGGTTCATATTCTGCACTGCCTGTCCTGCAGCACCCTTTACCAGATTGTCCAGTGCACCCATCATGATAATTCTTCCCGTTCTCGGATCAATCTTGAAGTTTACGTCCACATAGTTGCTTCCCTCTACCCACTTGGTCTGCGGGCAGACGTCTTTTTCAAGTACTCTGATAAACTTCTCTTTTCCATAATAAGCGTCGTATACAGCTTTTACCTCCTCATAGGAAACATCCTTTGCAAGAGACGCATATGCTGTCACAAGAATGCCGCGGTTCATCGGAACCAGATGCGGAGTGAAGTTTATCCGGATCTCTCTGCCTGCCGCATATCCGAGCTGCTCCTCAATCTCCGGAGTGTGCCGGTGCGTTGCCACACCGTATGCTTTTATGTTCTCATTCACCTCGCAGAAAAGGTTATCTATCTTCGCACCTCTTCCCGCGCCTGAAGTTCCGGATTTTGCATCAACGATGATTGTATCCGGGTTAATCAGTCCTTCCTTAACGAGCGGATAACATGTCAGGATACTGCATGTCGTATAGCAGCCCGGATTGGCTACAAGACGTGCTTTTTTGATATCCTCGCGGTTGATCTCGCAAAGACCGTAGACAGCCTCCTGAATAAACTCGGGTGATTTATGTTCTATTTTATACCATTCCTCATAAGTTTTTACATCTTTGATTCTAAAGTCCGCACTCAGATCAATAATCTTTGTTTTGGAAATAATTTCCTCATTGACAAGGGATGCACACAGCCCCTGCGGTGTCGCGGTAAAAATGACATCCGCTTTCTCAGCAAGCTCCTGCATATTGTCGTCCATACATTTTGCGTCGACAAGCTCAAACATGTTCTGATATACATCGGCATACTTCTTATCTATATAACTTCTTGAACCGTACCATACAATCTCTGTGTTCTTGTGTCCCAGCAGCAGCCTTACGAGTTCCTCTCCGGCATATCCTGTAGAACCTATTATACCTGCTTTTATCATAGCATTTTCTCCTTATATATGTCCGGGGATCTATTGTCCCCTGTATTTCCAACTTTGCATAATTATACATCTTCATTCTGTTTTATGCAAGTTTTTTTGAAAAATAAAAAATTACTCTTGCATATTACTCAAAAATGGTGTATATTTAACTTCGTCATAAGCTAAACGGCATTCATTTATGCAAATAGATGCATAAAAAATCACTATAGAAAAAGATTGAGAGGAATTTTGATAATGAAAGAGAAAGTTATTTTAGCATACTCAGGCGGACTGGATACCACAGCGCTGATTCCGTGGTTAAAGGAAAATTTTGATTATGAAGTTATCTGCTGCTGCATCGACTGCGGCCAGGGCAATGAGCTTGACGGACTGGATGAGCGTGCAAAGTTATCCGGTGCTTCTAAATTATATATCGAAAATATCGTTGATGAGTTCTGCGATGACTACATCATGCCGTGCGTAAAGGCAGGTGCCGTATATGAGCACAAATATCTGCTTGGTACTTCCATGGCTCGTCCGGGCATTGCAAAGAAGCTGGTTGAAATTGCCCGTAAAGAGGGTGCCGCTGCAATCTGCCACGGCGCTACCGGAAAAGGAAATGACCAGATTCGTTTTGAGCTTGGAATTAAGGCGCTTGCTCCGGATATTAAGATTATCGCTCCGTGGCGTATGACTGATGTCTGGACAATGCAGTCCCGTGAAGACGAAATCGCTTACTGTGAGGCTCACGGTATCCATCTTCCGTTCGATGCAAACCACAGCTACAGCCGTGACCGCAACTTATGGCACATCAGCCACGAGGGACTGGAGCTTGAGGATCCGGCAAATGAGCCGAACTACGATGATCTGCTTGTTCTGGGTGTAAGTCCGGAAAAGGCTCCTGATAAAGCTGAGTATGTCACCATGACATTTGAAAAGGGTATTCCAACCAGCTTAAACGGAAAAGAAATGAAAGTTTCTGAAATCATCACAGAGCTGAATAAACTGGGCGGCAAACACGGCATCGGTATCATTGATATCGTAGAAAACCGCGTTGTCGGCATGAAATCCCGCGGCGTATATGAGACTCCGGGCGGAACCATTCTGATGGAGGCTCACGATCAGTTAGAGGAGCTGATCTTAGACCGCGATACCATGGAAACCAAGAAAAAACTTGGAAGCCAGTTCGCTCAGATTGTATACGAAGGAAAATGGTTCACACCGCTGCGCGAGGCAATTCAGGCATTCGTGGATTCCACACAGCAGTATGTGACAGGAGAAGTAAAATTCAAACTGTATAAAGGCAATATCATCAAAGCGGGTACAACATCCCCGTACAGTCTCTACAGCGAATCCCTCGCTTCCTTCACAACTGGAGATCTCTATGATCACCATGACGCAGACGGATTTATCACACTGTTTGGTCTGCCGCTGAAGGTTCGTGCTATGAAAATGGCCGAGATTGAAAAGAATCAGAAATAATGCACATAAAAAAGGGGCTGTGAAAAAATGAGAAATCATTTTTTCGCAGCTCCCTTTTTATACATGGTCACATATTTTTTCCTAAAAATGCCTATAACTCCCCCTTACCCCCATAAGTCTGATGCTGGAACAGCTT
>CALWBA010000192.1 GCA_944375815.1 uncultured Lachnospiraceae bacterium
CTTCTGTCAGGACTCCTGCCGGTTCACCTGCCTTGAGGACCTTGGGGAATATTTCCTTCACCTTCCACGGAAAGCCGCGGTCTGCAATAAGAGTATCAAATTTTTCCATCATATCAGCGCGATAATCTATACACTCAGTATCAATCGGGAACATTCCGGAAGCATCCCCCACTCCCAGAACTTTCTTTCCTGTCAGTTTCCAGTGGATATATCCCGCAAGAGTAGTAATGTAGTCTATATCTTTTACGTGTTCTTCATTGTTCAAAATAGCCTGATATAAATGGGCAATGCTCCACCTCTCAGGGATGTTGTACTGAAACAGCTCTGACAGGTACTCCGCAGCCGGACCGGTATTGCCGTTTCTCCATGTCCGAAACGGTACCATCAAGTTCCCTTTTTTATCAAATGCCATATATCCGTGCATCATGCCGCTGAATCCTATTGCTCCCAGTTTTGTCAGGGTTATTCCGTATTTTTCTCTGACATCGGCAGCCATCTTTCTATAGCTGTCTTTTAGACCTGTCCAGATATCGTCCAGTGTATAGGTCCAGATACCATTTTCCAGCCGATTCTCCCACTCATGATCGCCCGACGCAATGGGATTATGGTTTTCATCAATCAGGACAGCTTTGATGCGGGTAGAGCCAAATTCAATGCCGAGAACCGCTCTGCCGTTTTCAATCGTCTTTTCAGCTGAATACATACATGTGTTCCTCCTATTTGCTAAAAGCCATGCTGTTCCAGAGAAGCTCATTTTTAAACTGGCGAATCGTGGTGTCTTTATCAATATAAACCGCTTCGATTCCCATGGCTGCTGCCCAGTCACCCATCTGTTCCGCGGTAAGATCGTAAGAAAATGCCGTGTGATGCGCACCGCCGGCCAGAATCCATGCCTGTGCTCCGGTCTGTAAGTCAGGCTCCGGTGTCCAGAATGCCGTTGCCACCGGAAGTTTCGGCATCGGCTTTTCTACCTTCTTGCAGTTTACATCGTTAATAATCAGACGGAATCTGTCTCCCAGGTCAATCAGCGATGTTGCTATTGCAGGACCTGTTTTTGATGTAAATACCAGACGGGCAGGATCTTCTCTGTCGCCCATGGAAAGCGGCTGACATTTGATGCTGATCGGACCTTCCGCAATCGTAGGACAAACTTCCAGCATATGTGCCTGAAGGATGCCTTCCTTTCCCGGAACCAGATTATACGTATAATCCTCCATAAAAGAAGTTCCTTTTGCGTCTTTCATTCCCTGCGTCATAATCTTCATGATCCGCACCATAGCTGCTGTCTTCCAGTCGCCTTCCGCGCCAAAACCGTAACCTTTTTCCATTAATCTCTGGATTGCCAGGCCCGGGAGCTGTCTGAGTGCTCCAAGATCTCCGAAGTGTGTAACAATCGCCTGATAATTCTTTTCTTCCAGAAATCTCTCAAATCCAATTTCGATTCCTGCCTGAACCGCTACATGCTTGCGGAATTCTTTTTCATCTCTGCCTTCCAGAAGTATCTCATACTTGTCGTAGTACTCCTCTACCAGCGCATTGATATCTTCCTGGGATACAGCCGCAACTGCCTCAGCGATCTCATTTACCGGATAGGCATCCACTTCCCAGCCGAACTTGATCTGTGCTTCTACCTTATCGCCCTCAGTGACGGCAACATTTCTCATATTATCTGCAATTCTCATGACACGTACATGACTGCTCTCAACAATACCGATTGCCGTCCGCATCCATGAACCGATTTGTTTCTGTATCTTTTCATCCGCCCAGTATCCTACAATTACCTTGCGTTCCACTTTCAGACGTGAGAAAATATGTCCGAATTCACGATCTCCGTGCGCAGCCTGATTTTCATTCATAAAGTCCATGTCAATCGTATCATACGGAATTTCACGGTTAAACTGCGTATGTAAATGAAGCAGCGGCTTTCTGAATTCCTGAAGTCCAAGAATCCATGATTTCGCCGGAGAAAATGTATGACACCATGTGATCACACCCGCACAGTTTTCATCCATATTTGCTTCATTAAAAGTCTTTCTGATCAGTTCGTTTGTAATTAAAGTAGGTTTCCATACCACCTCAAACGGAAGATTCCCGGATGCATTTAATTCCTCTACAATTTTCTGTGAATGCTCAGCTACATGTGACAGGCACTCATCTCCGTACAGATCCTGTGAGCCGGTGCAGAACCAGAACTGATAATTTTTCTTTAACATAGTATATCCTCTCTTTCCCTGACATTTATTATAAGTTTACTGAACACTTATTTTCTTTGCATTCAATTATAGAAAAACCGTCTCCCCATAACAATGCCATAAATCTGTCATTCCGTTCTGAAAGGTTACCTATTCCGACTATGGATTTCCCCGATGAGTTGACACCCTATTTCGATACAGATATAATAAATTCAGTTTAAGCTTTGGAAAGGAGCTGCCATGAAACAGTATCCAATAACATTAAGCGGATTTTGTCAGTACATTACGCGCCGTAGCGGAAAAGAACTGCCTGCAGACCACAAGATGGGAGACCGTCTGGTGTGTTCCGAATATTCTCTTTCTGATCGGGAAATAAAAAATCATCCTCTCCCGAACGGAGAACGTATTTTTGCACTTTGCTGGAACATGACATCCGATTCCTCGATCCATGCCACCCTTTGTCCTTCTCCGACTCCCTTCCGTTATCATCGTCCTTTTGCTTCGGGAGAAAGGACGCAATTGCATACGCATTCGTATATTGAACTTGCCTATGTCGCGGAAGGAGAATTGCGTCAGCGGATCCTGGGTAAGGATATCGTATTTTCTGCAGGAGAACTCTGTCTGATAGATAAGAACTGTCTGCATCAGGACTGTCTGGTGAATACTCCTTCTACCATTCTGTTCCTGGGTATTTCCAATGACATGTTTACGGAGATCATGGATGAAAACATTACTACCCATAAAATTATTGCCTTCCTGCAGGCTGCGCTTATGGAAGCCAAAGATATTCAGCAGTTCCTTCATTTTCGTCCCGGACCGGATGCCCGTGAGGAAATGGAATCCTGTCTTCTCCTTTTATTACGTGAACTCTATGAAAGAAATATAGGATATCGTTATATCTGCAAAGGACTGCTGCTTCGTATTTTCCGGATTATGAGTACAAAATACGAGTTTTCTCTTTCAAGAGAACAGCGCCGTACGATGAACTGGATCATCTTCGAGGAGGTAACTTCCTATATCCAGAGAAACTACTCTCATGTTACAATTCAGGATCTGGTCAGAGAATTTCATTTTCAGGAAGATTACTTTAACCGGCTTATCAGAAACTGCACGAATATGACTTATTCCGCCTATCTGCAGCAGATACGGCTGGAACATGCCGAGCGAATGCTTCTTGGTACGGATAAAACGATTGATGAAATCGTACAGTCTATAGGCTATCAGAACAAAGGCTACTTTTATAAAATTTTCCGGGAAAAGTATGGTATGACACCTGCCGAATACAGAAAAAAAGAGGACAGTTCCCATAACTGATTTTCAGAAGATGTCAGCATCCCTGTTCGACACCCAGATGTACGCGTCCTCCAGTGTGGCCTCGCACGGCCTGCACATTCTTGTTATATGAGGTTTTTTCTCACTTATGACTCTGAGCTGCATCCCTCTGTCGGTATACTGTTTCGACGAAATATAGCACTGTATTTCAAGTGTTCGAGCTTCTTTCTCGCTATCCACGTCACAGATCCATACTTTATCTTTTACATATTCGAGCATTTTTCTCACATCTCCCGCATATAGAATACGTCCTTTCTTCATCACCGCAAGCTGGCTGCAGGTTGCTGCCAGATCCTCCACGACGTGGGTAGAAAAAAGTACCGTTCGATTTTCTGAAAATTCCACAAGAAGATTCCGTATGCGTATCCGTTCTTCAGGATCCAGCCCCGTTGTGGGCTCATCAATGATAAGGAGCTCCGGATCGCTTAGCAAAGCCTGGATCAGTCCCACGCGCCGCTTCATACCGCCAGAGAGCTGGCGCATCTTTTTTCTGCGGTGATCTGTGAGACTTGTTCTCTCAAGATATTCTTCTATACGTATTCGGCATTCCTTGGTCTCTACCCCCGAGAGCTCCCCCATATACTCCAGACATTCCTGTACGGACAGATTTGGGTAAAGATCTATCTCCTGCGGCAGATATCCTATTTTACTGCGGATCTTCCGGTAATTGTTCTGGCAGTATAGCATATTGTTTAAGATCACCTCACCCTGCGCAGGTTTCAGCATTGTGGTAAGTACCCGCATCAGCGTTGTCTTTCCTGCCCCGTTTTCTCCCAGCAGACCGAAAATGCCGCCCGAAATATCAAGGTTTACATGATTGACCGCATTCACTCCGTTTTTAAATGTTACTGTAAGGTTATTGATCTTTATCCCCATAGGTCTTATCCTCTCTTTCTTATTATATATGGTGTCAGGAGCACCATAACCGCCCCGAGCACGATGCATACTGCCTGTCCGCACAGCCATCCGAAATCCGCATCCTGTCCAAGGCAGTGGAATGCAAAAGAAAAAACATTCCATTTTCCCAGCAGCCTGTCACCCGCCGTGGAATTAGTTCCCATCCAGAGCACAAGCAATATTCCTATGCCTGCCCACTGGTTTCTGAGCAGGCTGCAGACAGTCACAGACATCATTCCCCAGAAAAAGACAGTCACTCCGATCACGGCTATCGTAATTCCGAACAGCTCTGCCCGCAACGTGTTTCCGTATGGATACGGATTCTGCCAGAAAAACATCAGATATCCCGGTACTGAGACTGCGATGAGATAAGCCATCTGTATCTCCAGTCTTCGGTATATAACAAGCGTCTGCTTTCTGTCATCGCATAAGCGAAATATCTCTCTTCTGCCGCTTTGTATTTCCATGATATACGTGTCTGCACAAAATACTGCTGTCAGTGCCGCCACCGGAGCCTGCATAGCAATTCCGATCTCCTCCGTATATGTGATGCTTCTTACCAGGCTGAGAATCACGAAGAATGCTATAGAATACAACATTTTATAAGCCGGAAGCACAATCTTTATTTCTTTTGTCATCGGAATATCCTCCTTTTCTTCCAGATCACAGCTGCCAGCAATATCAGGACTGCAGAAAAAATCAGCAGACAAATCTGATTTGTGACCGCCATTGGCGGTGCCCCTGTCTCAAAAAATTTACCTGTAAAACGCACCATGATTGCCAGCGGTCTCCCGTAATAGCCATACTTTCCATCAGCCCCGCGGCTTCCCATGTTGGAATAAACAATATAGATAATCAGAAGCGGCGCCGCCGGAATCGGTGTGCGAAATCCCAGAGCCGTAATTGTGTATACACACAGAATCAGAAGCATGTTTGGAAGAATATACAGTGCTGTATGAATCAGAAAGCTCCATAGCTCTGCTGTAAATCCTGCTTCCCGTGCATGTACTGCACACAGTCCGAAAAACAAAAAATTCAAAAATGCCAGCACTGCAGCTATTACAAGCATCCCTCCGCCAATCTTTCCGCACAGATACTGCATTGCAGTCAGCGGTTTTGTATGAAGCAGTTCATATGTATTTTTTCTCGTATCCTGCAGAAACAGAAACGCCAGAAGAACTGTTGCAAAAAATCCCATATGCAGACTGCAGCTGTCGGCAAATTTTCTTGCAAAGTACGCCGAATATGGATGATCTTTTAATTTTTCTTCTATATATAGATTCACTTCAGCGGCACTTCCCTGATGATATTTTGCATCTTCGAAAGCATATTCTGATCCGAAAATACCCTGCTCCTCAAAAAATTGGACGCATTCCTCCAGATTCATTCCTTCTGTCTGCCGCATCATTTCACGCACTTCTTCTTCATTCATCTGTGCTTCTTCTGTCAGTGATCTGCTGATTATATCTCTGCCTGCCGTCAGCTGCTGCTCAGGTGTGGATGGAAGATATCCCTCCATTACATCCGCATCATTGATTTCTCTGATCGTTTTTTCCTGTACTTCAGCATCAGACTGAAAGTAATGAATCCCCAGGTATGGCTCAAGCATCTGATACATGCTGATGCCCACAATTATAATTCCGATCCATAAAACCGGATTGCTCAGATAGTTCTTCAGCTCTCTTTTTACAATTGCCTTCATCCTCATCCCGCCTTTCCTTTTGCTAAGGAAAGTGTATCGCCCAAATCACAACAAAAAAACAACGGAAGAACTTTTTATGTTCTTCCGCTGAATATTGCTTTCACTCTTGCACCGCCCTGCGATGTATTTTCTGTAATCAGTCTGCCTCCATGCCGCTCGCAGTAGATGCGGCTGATATACATTCCCATTCCGAAATGCTGCAGGCTGTCTCTGGAATCTCCCCGGTAAAACGCTCTTGTCACGGTGTCTGTATCCTGCGAGAACCCTTCTCCGTCATCCGTGACCTCAAGAATCAGCTGATTCTTTGCACAGCTGATTCTGATATTTACCGCATAACTCGCATATCGCACCGCATTCTGAATAAGATTGTCCGCAACTTCCAGAATCAGCTCCCTATCTCCCAGAAATTTCCCTCCGTCCGGCTCCCAGTTCCAGACCTTGATCTGCATGTTTTTCTCCGATTCCCGGCATACTGTTTTTGCAGTCTTTTCTATCTCTCCTCTCAGCTCATCCGGTTTTATCAGAGTATTGGTAAGCTCTCTCTGCTCCAAAGAATTCATGCCGCGCATGGTCTCAATAAATCTGTTCAGCCGGTCAATCTGCCCCATTCCTTCCTGAAGAATCTCTGTTATTTTTTCACGATCCAGTATTCCTGTCGGGACAAATTCAAGAAGCATCTCCTGGTATCCTCTGAGCACAGAAAGCGGCATCCGGATATCGTGGGCAATCGCAGCGCGGAGTGCTTTTTCATTCTCCACCATTCGCCACAGTGATGTATTGTTCTCTGCAAGCTGCGCCCGCATCCGGTCAAATTCCAGACAGAGCTGTCCAAGCTCATCACGGTTCTCATAGGATATCTGAAAATCCAGGTCATTTTGCGCAATCATCTGCGATGCCCGGTGAAGCTCCTCGATCGGAGGCTTCAGCTTATTCCTGTAGAACAGTCCCACCGCTGCCATGCTCGCGATCATCGAAAGTATCAGAACGGCATATGTTTCCAGGAAATCGCACGTCTCAGAGATATGCCTGTCCATAGCGCTCATCTCCTGAAGTGCCGGTCTTGGCACCTCCACAAGATACTCTCCGCCGCTTTGCTGATCGGCTGTAATATATTTATCCATATCTGTATATTTTTCCCATACCGATGTCTGTATCCTGGAAGCCGTATATACAATTATGGAGGACAGCAGGAAACCAGCAGCAAGTCCCAGCGCAAGATAGAGAAGTATCGTCTTTTTCAATGAAAGATTTCTCATTTTTTCCATCGATATCCCATCCCCCAAACCGTCTCTATAAACTCAATATCTGTATGTACCGCAATTTTTCTGCGCAGCCTGCGTATCAGCTCTGTAACTACGCGGCTGTCCCCCTCGGCATCCCAGCCGCAGATTTTCTCATAGATACGTTCCTTATCAAACACCTGTCCGGCATTCATGGTTAAAAATTCTACAATGGCGTATTCCATAGGAGTAAGTTCCAGTATGTTTCCGTCAATCGCCACACTGCGGGCACTGTAATCGATACACAGATTTCCGCAGAATCGATATTCAGAGCGAGTCCGGCGGCGCTCTTCCCGCTTCAGGTGTGCTATAATCCTTGCCTCAAGTTCCTTCAGGCTGAACGGCTTCAGAATATAGTCATCCCCGCCCATCATTAATCCATTTACACGATCCTGTTCTTCAACTTTTGCTGTCAGAAATAAAATCGGGCAGCACACCTGATCGCGTATGCGGCGGCATACTTCCAGTCCGTCAAGTTTGGGCATATTAATGTCCAGCAAAATGATGTCCGGATTCCTCTGCGCTTCTGCCAGTGCTGCCGCACCATCCCCTGCTGCGGATACTGCATCTTACACCAACTTTCACTGAATATAAAAGAAGCCGGAAGTTTCATCAAAAACTTCCGGCTGTCTGATATGTACTTGTTTATCAGCCAACAACTCTGCGCACAGATAAAATTGTCTGGTATGCTGCATTCGGGCTGACTTTGATTCCGCCCTGCGGATACGGTGCGCTGTTGGATGCGTGAACGATCTGTCCATTACCCATGTAAATTGCTACATGACCTGAATAACAGATAATATCACCCGGCTGTGCCTCTGAATAGGAAACTGCACGGCCTACGGAGCGCTGCTCAGAGGATGTACGCGGCAGAGAATATCCAAAGTGTGCATATACCTGCTGAACAAATCCTGAACAGTCAGCACCGTTTGTCAGGCTTGTACCGCCCCATACATATGGGTTGCCTACAAACTGAAGCGCATAGTTCACAATTGCTGAACCGGTCGCACTTCCCTGGCTGCTGGAACCAGTGCTTTCCTCTTCCTGCTCCTCTTCCTCATAATAGCTGTCATCTTCGTCGTCAGATGTATCTGAGGAAGAAGTATCGGTGTTTGTATTAGTATAGCCCTCATCACGGCTGGTGTTGGAAGAACCGGCTGCAGTGCTGTTTGAAGAACTGCTCTCCTCTTCTTCCTGCTGAGCCTCAGACTGTCTTCTTGCCTCTTCCTCGGCACGCTTCTGTGCAGCCTCAGCCTCGGCTTTCTTTCTCGCCTCTTCTGCCTGGCGTTCCTCCTCGATTCTCTGGAGTTCTGCATTATACTCCTGGATCATCTCGGTGTACTCAGCAGCCATGCTCTGAGCGTTTGCAATCTGTGTATCGTAATCGCTGGACTCTGCTTTCTTCTGTGCCAGGAGATCTTCAAGCTGCTGTTTCTGTGTCTCGCTCTCCTGCTTCATACCTTCCAGATCGCCCTTTTCAGTTTCAAGCTGGTTCTCCAGCTCCTGCGTCTGGTTTACAATGTTGATGAAGTTCTCGCGGCTCTCTTTATCATACTGATAAAGCTGCTGGGTATTCTCAGCCTTGCTCAGGAAATTGGAAAGATCTCCATCCTCCAGGAGCATCTGTGCCCATGCATCGCTTCCGCCGTTTTCATAGAGATACTGGATACGGGTCTTCATCGCCTCATACTGTTTATCTCTTTCGGCCTCCGCCTCTGCGAGATCCTCTTTTGTCTTTTCGATCTCAACCTCTTTGTTTGCGATATCGTTATTCAGCAGGTCGATGGCTGCCATAATCTGAACCAGTTCCTGCTCCTTTTCATCGATCTCTGATAACAGTGCCTGCTGCTGCGCCTCCATGTTCTCGATCTTCGCATACGTCGCATCTAACTCGCTCTGTGCCTGCTGCTTGCTCTGGTTGATCTCATCTTCCCGAGCTGCACTGGCAGTTAAAATCTGTGAGGAACCAATTAAGATTGCCAGGCTTAACGCCAAAAATTTTTTCTTCATTATTACTCTTACTCCTAAATTGTCTTTTCACAACTTTACCTGCGGGTTCAGAATCACTGTATCACTTCATAAATACGCAATACTTTTTACGATTCTTTTAACATCCTATCACAGTTCACAACTCGTTTCAACCGAAAAAACTCACAAAAATTATGAACATTTTATAAACCGGGCGTAAACACGCCCGGCAAATGTACCAAATCTGCTTTAATCATAGCAGTTCCATATATGACTATCCGACAATTCTTCTGACTGAAAGGATCTGACGATATGCCGCATTCGAGCTTACCTTGATACCGCTCTTTTCATCTGACGCATGTACAATCTGTCCGCCTCCCATGTAAATTGCCACATGTCCGGAATAACAGATAATGTCTCCCGGCTGTGCTTCTGAATAGGAAACACTGCGTCCGCAGGATCTCATCGCCGCGGAAGAATGCGGAAGAGAGTATCCGAAATGCGCATATACACTCATAATAAATCCTGAACAGTCTGCACCGTTTGTCAGACTTGTTCCGCCCCATACATACGGGTTGCCTACAAACTGAAGTGCATAATTTACAACTGCCTGTCCGCTCGCGCTGCCCTGGCTGCTGGATCCTGTACTGCTGCTTCCTGAATTGCTGCTTCCGGATGACTGACTTCCGGAGTCAGATGAACCGGAAGAGCCTGCAGTTGATTTTTGAGACGTATTTTTTGCCGCCTCCTGCTGCTCCTTCTCTGCAGCTTCCTCTGCCGCTTTTCTTCTCGCTTCCTCTGCCTGCCGCTCCTCTTCGATCTTCTGAAGTTCTTCATTATACTCCTGGATCATCTGAGTGTATTCTGCGGCCAGATTCTGTGCATCGGCAATCTGATTTTCATAGTCGTCAGACGCTGCCTTCTTTTCCGCTACAATCTGTTCCAGCTGAGCCTTCTGTGATTGGTTTTCCTGCTGCATGCTCTCCAGCTCGCTCTTCTCATCTTCCAGCTGTGTCTCCAGATTCTGTGTCTCCTCTACAAGGCTTATGTACTTTTCTCTGCTCTCTTTGTCATACTCATAGAGCTGCTGCGTATTCTCCGCCTTGCTCAGAAGGTTGGAGAGATCGCCGTCCTCAAGCAGAATCTGTGCCCATGCATCGCTTCCGCCATTTTCATAGAGGTACTGGATACGCGTCTTCATAGCTTCGTACTGTTTGTCTCGCTCAGCCTCCGCAGCAGCAAGATCTTCTTTCGTCTGCTGAATCTGCGTCTCTTTTTCGGAAATCTCTCCATCCAGGATCTCAATCGCCGAAATGATCTGTACGAGTTCCTGCTCCTTCTGATCAATCTCTGCGAGCAGTTCCTCCTGAGCGGCCTCCATCTCACTGATTCTGCTGTTCGTAGCCTCCAGATCGCTCTGCGCCTGCTGCTTGCTCTGGCTGATCTCATCCTCTCTGGATGCGCTGACTGTCAGGATCTGTGAGGAACTGATCAGAACAGCAAGGCTCAATGCTATAAATTTCTTTTTCAACTTCTAACACCTCGTTGTATCTTTCAGTTTTGTAATATTTTCGAAACATTTCCTTAATCATCCTAACACAATTACGTATTTAATGCAACAAAAACATAATATTTTTGAAGTACTTAAACAGCACAAAAACGCCCCGCTCACACCGGACGTTTTTATAAACTGCATGTCTGTTTTCTTCTCTTTTTACTCCTCAACCTGTACTGTCACAAGCTCCACGCCTGCCTGAGATGGATCCGAAGAAATCTCCTTTCCGCTCACCTTGATTTTACCGTCTGCCATCTGGCTGTAGATCGCATTGTAACTCTCCTGGTTAAACTGCGTCATGGTGGTATACGCCATCGTAAGCCCCACGCCATCATGTCCCGTACCGAGGCTTTCCTTCTCACCGCCTTTAAAGTCACCTTCCACTGCAGCGCCGACCTGCTGATACGTTATCTCCTGCACACGCTTGACCGCCGAGATCACAACACTGTCTGAAACCGAAGACTGATTATAATTGGATCCGATCACAGCCCCTCCAAGCGTCTCAGCAGACTTCTGCACCGCAGTCTGCATCGGCTGTCCGCAGGCGAAGATCACCTGACAGCCGCCGCGATACCAGGCGTTTGCATCTGCCATCACACCCGGATTAAGTTCATCGCTTCCCTCATATTTATAACGGATATTGACCGTCCCGGCGCCCAGTCCTTTCTCTTTTGCGGCATATTCCGCCCCCTGGATAAAACCGGCGCCGTACTGGATATTCTGCTCCGACTTTTCACCGCCTAAATATCCCAGGCTTGTATAGCCCTCCAGCACTGCAGCATATCCTGCCAGAAATCCTGCCTGCTGTTCGGAAAAGAGCACAGCGTGTGTATTTTTCCGGATGTATTCCTTTCCTTCCTCATCCACCGGGACACCATCGAGCAGCAGGAATTTTACCTTCTTGTACTCTCCCTGCATAGTTCCGACAGCCTCGGAAAATTCATCTCCCGCACACACGATCACTTTTGCACCGTTTTCCGCCGCCTCTTTTATGGCTTTTTCAAAGCCCTTTGTGTTCTGTTTGTCCGGTACATAGTTGCCGTATGTAAGTTTCTCTTCCTTGCAGTAGCGTGCAATGCCGTCCCAGGCCTCTTTATCCAAAGACGCTGTATCTACAGTTCCGCCGTCTGTGATCAGCGCCACTTCCTTCTCATCCTCGCTCTTTCCGCAGCCGCACAGCAGCGCCGCCATCAGAAAGCAGCCCAGAATGCCTTTCCATGTATTTTTCATCTATGTAAATCCTCCGATTATTTCTGTTTGTTATGTGATTTTCTACCTTTTCTGGTAGACTCAGTTTTATTATAGAGACAATTTCCACAGATGAAAAGGGGATAAATCTTACAATAATATTAAAAAAAGAGAACCAGATTATTTTCCCTGATTCTCCTCTTTTTCTTCCGCAGATTACTGCCGAATCTTAAACCATTTATTCATTTTCAAATAAGTCTTCCAGGATCTCTTCCGCATCCATCTGCGTATATCCGTCGGGATCGGACATGTATTTTGTTCCGGTCACGTCCCACTGCATACGATTGACATTCTTCAGATATGACATACTTCCCATCGAGAAGTTGAACTTCTGATGATACTCCGGGAAATACTCGTCCATATATTCCTCAGCAAGCGCACGCGCCTCACTGTTGCGTGTTCCATCCGCTGCAACCGTTCCGCTGATCTGAACTCCCGGCGGTGTCGCATGCACAATCACAACGCTTCCGTCGTCACACTGTCCTACAACAATCCAGGTGTGTCCGCTCATGCTGACTACATCTCCTGCCGTAAACTCCATCGCACTCGTGCTGCCGTAATACTTGCCGAATCCCAGTCCAGCATAATAGCTCGGCATTCCGGTTGATGTGCTGGCATAGCTTCTCTGATTACTCTCGGTATTCATTACGTTATATGTCGTCCAGCCCACAAATCCGGAACAGTCCAGACCGTAGCCGTATTTATAACGGTAAGACGTCCAGTCGTAACCGGATCCGTTTTTATTAAACCAGTCCTCCCACTGCGGGTTGACTCCGATTCTCACACCGTCACCTCCGGCGTAATCATCGTGACCGCCTCCCCAGATATAAAGGGTGCTTCCTACCGGCTCCATGGCAATCTGAAGATAACTCTTAATCGTCTTTTTGCCGGTATTAATCTCCGTATACTTGCCGTCGCTGCCGAGATACTTGCCGTCTACATATCTGTTCGTTACCATGAGCCCGTTGCTCTCGAAATAGTACAGATCGCCGTCAATCTCTCTCCAGCCGGTCACCATTCTGCCCTGTTCATCCAGATAGAAGCTGCCCGGAAGCTGATGCTGCCAGCCGGTCTGGCGAATTCCGGAAGCATTCATGAAATACCAGCTTCCGTCTATCAGCTGCCAGCCCACCTGCATCACACCTGAAGCATTCAGATAATATGTATACAGTCCAATCGTCTGCCAGCCTACCTGCATCTCGCCGCTTGCATTCAGATAATAGTAATCGCCGTCTATCAGCTGCCAGCCGTAAAGCTGCTCGCCTGCAGTATTCAGGTAGTAATACTTACCGTCCACCAGTACCCAGCCGGTCTGCATTACACCGCTCTCATTCATGTAATAATATTTCCCGTCTACCAGAATCCAGCCGGTCTGCATGCGTCCGCTGGCATCAAAGTAATATTTCTGTCCTCCGATTACCTGCCAGCCCACCTGCATCACACCCGAGGCATTCAGGAAATAGGTCGAGCCATCCACATGCTGCCATCCGCTTTGCATATGGCCCTCGGCACTTAAATAATAATACTGTCCATCTACAAGCACCCAG
>CALWBA010000193.1 GCA_944375815.1 uncultured Lachnospiraceae bacterium
GCAGCCACGATGCAGCCTGCCGCAATGCCAATCCCCCTGCATACTCTTTTAAAATTCACTTTTTGTTACCCCTTTTTCTGCGCCTCTATCTTTTCTGCAAGATCGTTTAAATATACCCAGCGCTCCATCTTCTCTTCCAGCTCCTGCTCTGCCTGTTCCTTTTCTGCTGTTATCTCAGAAAGCTTCATGGAATTCGTCGCATTTGCCATCATATCGCTGTCGAGCTTTGCAATCTTTTCCTCAAGTGCCGCAATGTCGTCATCAATGGTTTCAAACTCCCTCTGCTCATTATATGAAAACTTCAGCCTCACCGGACGGCTCTGTTTCCAGTCCTTTGCAGATTTTTTCTCCTGTGTGACGTCCGGCTGTATCTGCGCGGAAATCTCCTGCTGCTTTCTTGCCTCAAGATAATCGGTATAACCTCCCTCATATTGCTTCAGACGGCCGTCCTCAAATGCAAAGATTCTGTCCACAACGTTATCGAGGAAATACCTGTCATGGGAAACCGTAATCACGATACCGACAAAAGAATTCAGATAATCCTCCAGAATCGTAAGGGTAGGAATATCAACATTATTTGACGGCTCGTCCAAAATCAATACGTTTGCACCGCCAATCAGTACTGAAAGCAGATAGAGACGCCTCTTTTCCCCGCCGGACAGTTTCGACACCGGCGTATACTGCATATCCGGAGTAAACAGAAAGCGTTCCAGAAGCTGCGATGCGCTGATCTTGCCGTCCTTTGTAGTCACATACTCCGCGATATCACGGATATAGTCAATGACCCTTCGGTCACTTTCCATATCCGGCTCTTCCTGCGCAAGGTATCCGATGCGTATTGTCTCCCCGATTTCGATGCTCCCGGAATCCGGCTGCAAAAGTCCTGCCATCATTCGGATCAGCGTAGACTTTCCGCATCCGTTCGGGCCGATAAATCCCAGCCTCTGTCCGCGCAGAACAATATAATCAAAGTCCTCCACAAGTTTCCTGTCACCGTAACTCTTGCTGACATGATGCAGCTCGATGGTCTTCTTACCCATACGCATTTCGACAGAATCCATCTCCACTGCCGCATCCTGAACCGGTGCCCGGCCGTTTTTGAGCGCTTCCAGCCGCTCTAATCTGGCTCTCTGCTTCGTGGAACGCGCCCTGCATCCGCGTTTTGCCCACTCCAGCTCCATGCGCAGAATACTCTGACGCTTTCTCTCGGAAGCGAGCTCCATCTCCTCTCTCTGTGCTTTAAGCTCCAGAAATCTGGAATAATTGGCTTCATAGCTGTACATCTTTCCCCTGCTGATCTCAAGAATACGGTTGGAAACCCTGTCCAGAAAGTATCGGTCATGCGTTACCATCAGCACGACGCCGCGGTATGATTTCAGATATTCTTCCAGCCATGCAATCATCTCCTCATCGAGATGATTGGTCGGCTCATCCAGCAGCAGCACATCAAAGTCCGAGGCCAGCACTTTTGCAAGTGCCGCACGTCTTCTCTGCCCGCCTGAGAGCTGATCAAGCCGAACATCATACTCTGTGATTCCAAGCCTGGTCAGATTGCTCTGCACCTTCCAGTCCGTCTGAGGGTCTCCGGACAGTGCCCAGGACTGTACGGTCGCTCCATCAGGAAATTCCGGATTCTGTGCAAGATAAGCAATTCGGATTCCATTCTGCCGTACGATCTGTCCGTCATCCGGTTCCTCCAGACCCGCCACCATTTTAAGCAGCGTTGACTTTCCCGTGCCGTTAATTCCTATGATTCCGATCTTATCCCCTTCCTGGATGCCAAAGGATGCATCGTCAAAGATATGCTTTTCCCCGAAAATCTTGCTGATGTGCTCTATGTTTATGACATTCATTTCACTAAACTCCTCAAAAAAATATAGAACTGCGGGAAATAAAGCCCGCAGCTCTATATTAAATGATTTTCAAAAGAGCGTCAATCAGGAAAAACGCTCCCCCTGTCCTTCACTTTCAAGGGCAGAGTGATGCTCACCGTGGTCCCGGCTCCCTCTTCGCTCTGCATCTGTATTCCGTAATCCCCGCCGTAAATCATTTTCAGGCGGTCATCCACATTATTGATTCCGATGCCGCTGAAATGTCCCGTATTCTTTTCTTTCTTCTGCATCAGCTCTAAAAGCTGCTGTGAATTCATGCCCACACCATTGTCAATGATCTGAATCTGCAGCTTTTTGTCCAGTGTGCGGACCAGAATCTGTATGCTTCCTCTTTGTTCACCCGGGAATGCGTGAAAGAACGCATTTTCCACAAAAGGCTGAAGAATCATTTTGGGAATCAGATATTCCTCACAGCCGTACGCAGTGAAATACTCCACATCGACACGGTCACCATAGCGCGTATTATGAATCTGCACATAATTCTTCAGATTCTCAATATCCTGTTCCACTGTGATATATTCATCCGTATTACTGATCGTATTTCTCAGCAGCGAGATAAACGCATCGATGGTCTGTACGGATCGTTTTGTATCTCCCTGAAAAATAAGCCACTTAATGCTCGCAAGCGTATTATAGATATAATGCGGGTTGATCTGCATCTGAAGCGCCCAGATTTCCGCTTTTCGTTTCTGCTTCTGGATCATCATCATCTCGTCGATATACCGGTTCATATCATCGAGCATCGCATTATATGTGGCAGACAGCTCCCTGATTTCCCTTGATCCGGTAAGCTCTATGTGTTCATCAAATTTCTCCCTGCGCGCGTTCGACATTTTCGTTACAAGCATAGACAGCGGGCGTGTTGTCTGACGGATGATAAAAAACAGGATGATGCCGGCAGCAGCCATAATGCCGAACCCTATCGCCCACAGCTGCGGCACATTGTAAAGATTTCCCAGCGCTTTGCGGCTGTCGACAATTCCGTATGCCCGGCACTGGTAATACGGAAGCTCCTTTTTGAGTACCATCTCCATATTGGAAAACTCTTCCCGCATCGGTTGTTCAATCTCATTTTTTTCCGAGGAAGAAATTATAATCCCCTCATCATTCACGATGTAAAATTTTGTGTTGTCCGAGATAATGTATTCATAGAACTTTGTAAAATCCTGCTCTTTCATCGTAATTATCGCAACGCCGTACGGCTTCTGACTGCCCGGCACCATCAGTGTTTCCGCTGCCATGAGCACGGGCTCCGACTTGGTGGATTCCGTATAGCCTGTGGATGAAAATACGTACTGTATGCTTCCCGGAGCCTCAAGAGCCTTTCGCACCGCCTCCGAATGAAGGATCTCCCCGCTGTCCACACTGATCATCTCATCGCGGTTGAGATAGGTGTTCCCGTCGAGACTCACTGCCAGAACACTGATATCCGCTATATCAGACGGTATGGCTTCTTTCATATCCTGCTCCATCTTATAGACAGACTGAAATTCCAGAGTAGGATCCTCCAGTTCCTTCTCCAGATAGATTTTCAGATACCAGCTGTCATTCAGGCCGTCCATAATCTTCTTGATGTTCTCATGGAATTCATTCAGTTCCGTCTCAATTCTGCCGAATACCTGCTGCTGAGATTTTCCGTAGGTATTTACAAACACCGACTTCGATACATTGATAATAATCGTGGTTGCTCCCAGAACCGCACAGAAAATCCCGATGGTCGCAACCAGCAGGATTTTTACTATCATACTGTCAAAACATACTTTTCTCTTCATGATTTCCGCTTCTGCTCCCGTCTGTAGCGGCTCGGCGTCTTACCCGTAATCTTTTTGAATACACGGCAGAAGTAGCTGTGATCGGAATATCCGACCAAAGCGCTTACCTCCGAAATCGAACCGTCCTCTCTGCTTAAGAAATCGCACGCCTTCTGAATCCGTATCCTGTTCAGATACTCACTGAACCCCTCACCAACGTGGGAATTAAAGTAAGCCGACAGATACGAATAGTTAAAATTAAATACCTCAGCCAGATTCTTCAGGTCCAGATCTTCTCTGTAGTGCTCACGGATGTACTGCAGCATCTCTTTCAGATACCGGTCTCCATTCTTCTCTCTGTCTCCCAAAAGCTCTGTTATTTTATTCAGCATATCGTAAAACACCTGCAGAAATTCTTCACAGTATGGTACCTGATCAATTTTCTGAAAATATTCTCTTCGGATATCCTCGAGTTCTGCAAGATGCTCCTGGCAGCTTCCAATCAGATTATATAACAGGTTTTTTGTCTGGTTTTTGAGCTTGAATTCAGGCATCTGCGCTTCTGCAGCTTTCTCAATATACTGCCGGTATATATCCAGGGCTTCTTCATAGCTGTGTTCGGTAACACAGGAGGTAAACCTTCGGATATTGAATTTTTCTCCGAGCTGCCTGCTTTCGTTTTCTTCTGTCAGATACAGCGGACTGTCTCTGTGATAGAAGATTTCCGCCTCCAGAAATCCTCCGGACTGAAAGTCCTCCCGAAGCTCCGCCAGCCGTCCTCTCTGCTTTCCCGCAGCAGCCGCAATCCGGGGCGACAGAACAGAAAGCTGCTCCATCATCGCGCGCATTCTCTCCAGGATGCGTTCTGTATCTTTGACATCATAATTTAATACGATGCATAGAACTTCCTGTCTGTGAAGGAATTTCATGGTACACAGATTTTCCGTATCTTTCAGAAAGTTTTCAGCTTTCTCGTAAATCATAGCTGCCATATTGCTGCCCTGTGTATCCCGGTTCACCAGGGGAATCGCCATCAGCCTGAAACAGCTGTGCGGAAGTGTCTGCAGAAATTCATGTTCTTTGAATTCTCCTTTTCCGTTTTCCAGATACTGCTCCAGCTGTGTCTCCAGACAGGAAAATTCTTTTTTCACAAGCTGCAGATTCGGTATCTTCTGCGCAGTTCTTCTTACGATGCGCAGAAGTTCCTCGGGATTTAATGTCGGCTTCAGCACATAGTCGGCAGCTCCGTACAGGAGTGCCTGCCTCACAAAGTCAAATTTATCGTAGCTGCTGAGAACCACAATCTGCATATCAGGATACCTGGATTTTACGATACGTATAAAGTCAATCCCATCCATTATGGGCATCGCAATGTCGCAGAGAATGATGTGCGGCTTCAGATCCTCCAGACGTTCCAGAGCTTCTTTGCCGTTGGAGGCCTCACCAGCTACAACATATCCCTCTTCTTCCCAGTTCATCATATACCGTATGCCCTGGCGCATGATAAATTCATCATCCACTATCATAATTCTGCAACGGTCTTCCATTTCGTATACCCTCCTGCTTTTTGTGGTCTCTCTTTCGTCACGGAGTCTCTTTACCCGTGTAGCTGACAGAAAAAACAAGACGCATAGGTTTTCCGGCATCCAGACAGTATTGCGGATGCACCGGTGCACCCCAGCTGTCATCTCCCCCCACACCGGTCTGAGCCGCCAGCAGGCGGACCCATGTATACGTCACATTCGGGAGTTCTTCTTTATGCATGGCATTTTCCAGCTCATACGCGCTGTAGGGCAGTACACTGCAGGAAAACGGCTGTTCTTCCGCCTCAAAGCGCAGACCTCTTCCATCTGGCTTTCTGAGTTCCAGATAGCGTACTTCCTCTCTGTTCCCGCACTCCTGCGGGATCAGATAAGATGCCATATTCTCCTGCGCCGTGCTTTCATATACATCCAGTCTGGCACCGCGTTTTCTGTCAGGATAATTCTCGTCAGGTCCAAGTCCGTAATACTTAAACCGGCAGAGCTCCTTTTTCATCTTAAAATCTATTCCAAACAGAGGAATCAGCTTCTCGCTTTTAATGCCGGGATATTCTGCCCGAACCGTAAGTTTTCCGGCAGTGTCCATGACATATTCCACAGTACATCTGAAAGTTTCCGGATACTTAGCCTCATATTCCATGGAAATGCTCACGCTGTCTTCCCGCTCGCTCACCGCAAAGCTCTCCGGGATGAACCGCATTCCCATCGACGCCGCAAGCCAGCCGCTGTCTCTGAGCGGAGCCTGCATCCCTCTGTCATTATCGGTAAATGCACGGAAAAATGTCAGCTTGGGCGTACGCGTGATATACTCTTCTCCGTCATAGACCAGAGAAATAATTCCTCCCTCGCCTTTGGAAAACAGCGCTGAAAATCTCTCTCCTCTGACTCCCAGATTCACATCGCCGTGTATTATTCTGAAGGAACCCGCATTCTCTGTACGTTCAGCCGGATGTGTACTTTCCCAGGGATGCATCACACACTGCCCGAATGCGGTCTCATATCCCGCCTCACAGTAAAGTGTCTGCTCCTTCTTATGAGCCGTCACGGTAATCGTATACTCCTCTTTCGTATCAAGCTGCATATCCTCTAACGGGATCATGACTTTTTCCCCAGGAGCAGGCTTTATACAAAGCGTTCGCTCTTTTCGGACCTTTCCGTTCTGTTTCGCCTGAATCTTAAACTCCATATCGCTCAGATCGCTAAACAGACGGCGGTTCTCAATCTCTGCTGTGCTGCCGCTGACTGCTATCCGGATGTCGGAATAAAGCGCTTTTACCTCCTGAACCTTAGGAGAAATTTTTCTGTCCGCGTAGACGATTCCGTCAGTACAGAAGCAGTAATCCGTTGCACGGTCATCGAAATCACCGCCGTAAACAAGACTGCCTTCTCTATACAGTGCCTGGTCGATGTAGTCCCAGATAAATCCTCCCTGATACCTCTCATATTGGTCTTCCAGCTCCGCGTAAAGCTCCATGCCCCCGCAGGAATTTCCCATGGCATGCATATACTCGCAGCTTATGTACGGCTTTCCGCTCCCGTGTTCCAGATATTCCCGGATTTCATCCGGTTTTGCGTACATGCGGCTCTCCATATCGCTGATCTGATCAAAGGCACGGTTCCAGAATACACCCTCGTAGTGTACAAGCCTGGAAGTATCTCTCTCATGAAAGAAATCGCTCATTGCAAGAATATCGCTTCCGGCGTATGACTCATTTCCGCATGACCAGATCAGAATGCTCGGGTGGTTTTTATCTCTCTCCAGCATTGATCTTGCGCGGTCCACCACAGCCTCTCTCCACTCAGGAAGTGATCCCGGCACATTCCAGGACGGTTCACAGGCTCCCAGCTTCTGCCAGGATCCATGGCTCTCCAGATTTGCCTCATCGATCAGATAAATACCGTAGATGTCACAGAGTTCATACCACAGGCTCTGATTCGGATAATGCGAGGTGCGCACCGCATTGATATTGTTTCTTTTAAGAAAACGAATATCCCAGAGCATATCCTCCTCTGTAACCGCTCTTCCCCTGTCTGCGTTAAATTCATGACGGTTTACGCCATGGAATAAAATGAGCATAACGTTGAGACGCATAATGCCGTCCGACAGTTCAAATCTGCGGAATCCCACTTTCTGGTCGATCCACTCCCGGCTGCCTTCCTCTGTTGTCAGGCAGAGTTCAAGCGTATACAGATACGGCGTCTCTGCCGACCACGTCTGAACCTTCCCCGGGTTAAGTGAAAAATGCATGTTCTTCTCCAATGGAACAGTGCAGGAGACAGTCTCCCTGCCCTTATCATCTTTCAGAACAGCATACAGAGTGCCTGTTTTTTCCTCCAGCAGCTCCGCCTCCGCCTGCATCGTACCGGTCATATAGTCATCTTCCAGAGAGGCATGCACAAAAAGATCTCTCACATGCACCCGGGGAACTGCGTACAGGTATACATCCCGGAATATTCCTGAAAATCTCCAGAAGTCCTGATCTTCCAGCCAGCTTGCGCTGCTGCGCTTATAAACCTCAGCGGCAAGCTTATTCTCACCCTCTTTTAAAAAGGCAGTGATCTCAAATTCTGACGGTGTAAATCCGTCCTCCGCATAACCCACAAACTCTCCGTTGAGCCATACATACAGCGCACTTTCCACCCCCTGAAATGACAGGAATACGCGCTCTTTCATCAGAGAGGCATCTGCCTCAAAGCTGCGGACATAGCTGCCCACAGGATTATAGTCCCATGAGATATGAGGCGGACGAAGCTGTTCCTGCCCATCCCAGGGATACATGGTATTAATGTATTGGCAGCGGTCATATCCCTGAAGCTGAATATGACCAGGAACCTCTATATTATCGAAATCTTCACAGGATACATCCATTTTATAAAAGTCTTCTTTTCTCTGTCCGGGGTTCTGCGCATAGGAGAATTTCCAGCTGCCGTTCAGGCTGATGCGCCTCGGGGAGTGTTTCTGCATTTCTTCTGTACTGAAGTAAAAGCTGTGGTCTGAATGTGCCTCACAGCGGTTTACCTGAAAGATCTCAGGATTTTCAAGCCATGCAAGTGTCGGTTTCATACGTCCTCCTCATTTTCTTATGTCATCCTTTCACGGATCCGGTCATACCTGCTACAAACTGTTTCTGCATTAAAAAGAATAAAAGTGCCGTAGGCAGCGTCGCAATCACGACTGCAGCCATCATCATACCGTAATCCGGAGTATAGGAAGATCCCATCGCAGATATGATCAGAGGCAGTGTTCTCTTATCCTCAGACTGCAGAGCAATCAACGGCCAGAGGTAATTGTTCCAGCTTGTCATAAACGTTACTGTGACTGCAGCAGCATATGTAGACTTCATGGTCGGCATAAATATCCGAATAAAGATACCCAGTTCTCCCAGTCCGTCAATTCTGGCTGCCTCAATCAGCTCCCGGGGGAATGTCTTCGTATTCTGGCGGAAAAAGAAGATCAGGAATGCGGTTGCAACCGCAATAATTACTACAGAACCCATAGTATTTAATCCTATCAGCTTTAAGCCCGGAATGCTGTTGAACTTACTGAACAGTCTGAACAGAGGTACCATAAGCGCCGCAAACGGCACCATCATGGAGAGCAGAATGAGATTGAACACACGCTCTCTCGCCTTCGACCGGTATACTACAAATGCGTATCCTGCTGCTGAGGATACAATCATAGCCAGAACAGTCGTTATAACAGCGATAATCAGAGAGTTCTTAAACGCTGCCGTATAGTTCAGATCAGACTCCATCAGATGCTTCAAGTTCTCCAGAAGATACGTTCCCGGAAGCAGCGTGCCTTTCGTCACATCCACAGATCTGTTCGTCGCCGCAATAATCATCCAGAAGAACGGGAAAACGGATATCACAGAGAGCACCGTTAAAATAAGGTACTGAATGCCATTTACTATTTTACTCTTTTTACTCATTCTTTGTCACCTACTTTCTTCTGAATAAAGGATAATACTACAATCAGCACAACTACCACAAAAGACACTGCTGCCGCATATCCGAAATTCGGCTGGTATTTAAACAGCAGATTGTAAATATACTGGGAGATGGTAATCGTCGTGTTCGCCGGGCCTCCCTGTGTAATATTCATCGGCTCATCAAAAAGCTGAAGCGTACCGATGGTAGAGTTGATCGTTGTAAAGAGAATGATGGGTTTCAACAGCGGAACTGTCATATAGCGGAACTTCTGAAATCCGGTCGCACCGTCAATTGCCGCCGCCTCATATATTGAGTCATCGATACTCTGAAGTCCTGACAGATAGAAAATCATATTGTAGCCCGTCCATCTCCAGGTGATTGCCATGATAATCAGAATCCGTGCAAATGCAGTGCTTGTCAGCCAGTTAATGGGTTCTGAGATCAGATGCAGATTCATCAGAAATCCGTTAACAAATCCATCCGTTGCAAAAAGACTCTTAAATACAATAGAGTACGCAACCAGGGATGTCACTGCCGGAAGGAAAATAGCAGTTCTGAACATTCCGCGCAGTTTCAGTCTCTTATTGTTC
The DNA here is from genome assembly GCA_944375815.1 of uncultured Lachnospiraceae bacterium. Lineage (GTDB taxonomy): Bacteria > Bacillota > Clostridia > Lachnospirales > Lachnospiraceae > Egerieimonas_A. The sequence continues at coordinate 9,708 of CALWBA010000193.1, forward strand.
AGCATGGAGGAAATCGCAAGCGCCAGCAGGATCATCACCGGTACCTGTACAATCAGAAACAAGAGGGTATTAAACAGCGCTTTTTTAAATGTAGAGTCTGTCAGAAGTCTTTTATAGTTCGCAATCCCTCCGAATTCCAGGTTGTTTGCCATACCCGTCTGAAACGACGTGATAAACGCCTGGATCATTGGATAAAATACGAACGCCACAATCAGGATCAGGCTGGGCAGGATAAACAGCCATGCTTTCAGATTCAGCCCGTTATGCATTTTCTTTCGATTCATTCTTTTTCACCTCATAATTCTGCCGCTTTCTGCGAAAAGCGGGAGCGCCGCAGCGCTCCCACTTTTTCAGTCTGCTTATTGTGCTACGGCTGCCTCTGCCTGCGCCTGGTAATCTTCCAGTGTGCTGTCAATATCCGCACCGTTTACGATTGCCTGAACAGCTTCTGTCATCAGGTCCTCAATCGCGTATGTGTTGAGTCCGTAGTTTACAGACGGAACATTTGCTGTCCACTCTGCGAAATCGGCAAAGATTTCCTGGCCTCCGAAGAACTCGTTCGGTTTTGTATAATTCTCTGCTGTAGAAGCAGCATTTAAAGTGCTTACCAGAGTAATATCCTGTGCCAGTGTGTTCATCAGATCTACGCTGCTTGCAAAGGTATCAGCCAGGAAGTCCTTGGCCATCTCCTCATTTCCCACGTTTTTCAGAACATACCAGCCGCCGCCGCCGATAGAAGATGCATTTACGGAATCAGCATTTGCTTCCATTCTCGGGAAAGCTGCCACTGCCCATTTGCCGCTCTGATCCTCGGCTTTCTGAATAGACGGAGCAATCCAGCATCCGGTCGGAACGGTTGCCACCTCGCCGTTATTGAATGCGCCTACAAACTGATCCCAGTCAGATACCTGCTTTGCAATTCCGGAATCCACCAGCTCTTTGTAAACGTTGATAGCATCTTTCAGTCCCTGATTGCCTGCAAGGGAAACCTTTCCTTCCTCATCTGTATACCAGGTTCCGGCGCTCTGCATCATCATACGGATCTGTCCGATATCGCTCGGATCAAGTGTCAGCATATATACGCCGCATTTTTCTTTCACTGCTTTTCCAATCTCGATATATTTCTCCCAGGTCAGATTCTGCATATCCTCCTGTGTGTATCCGGCCTGCTCAATGAGATCGGTGCGGTAGAATACTGCCGCAACACCGCTGTCGAAAGGTACACCGTATACGGTTCCGTCTACCTGATTGACAGCTGTCTTATATCCGGCAAAATCATCCTGATTTACAACATCACTCAGATCTGCAAATTCATCCGGATATGCGGTCAGATAGCCCTGTGCCTTATAATCCTCAATCAGCACGATATCCGGCAGTCCGTCATAAGATCCGGAAGAAAGACTGGTATTAAGCTTTGCCACGATATCATCCTGTGCCATGGTCACGATATTAATTTCCGCATCAGGATTCTCTTTCGTGTAAATCTCCTTTGCATCTTCAGCAGTCTTAATATTAAACGCCTCATCCCATGCCCAGATCGTCAGAGCATTATCGTCTTCGCCGCTGTCCTTGCTGTTCTCTGTCTTAGCTGTTTCTCCGCCTTCCTCTGTCTTGGAATCTTCGTTTCCGCCGCATGCAGCCAGACCGAATACCATTGCAGATGCTGTGATAATTGCTAAAAGTTTCTTAAATTTCATAGTGTTCTTCCTCCCAATTGCTGTTTCATTTTTATCGTTCCGGAACTTTTCTCTTAATTTATGAGTAAATTTTACCATGAAACTTAACAAAACCTTTAGGACTATATCCGTCTGTTTTTTTAATTTTTTTATAATTCCCGGCTGTGACTTGCATTTTTTTTGTGTATTTTTACTTTTTTTGTTTTCCTGTCATACATTGAAAAAGAGGCGCTGCTGCAGCGCCTCTTTTTGATCCGTTGATCTGTATCAGTCGTTATGTGTTACGACCTCTCCATGTCCGAGGTTGTATGTAATTTCTCCCTCAAGCTCTACTTTTAATACAGTTACAAGCGGGTGCTCTTTCATCTTATCTGCACGGATCCACAGTGTTCCCGGAATTCCGCTCCACGGCAGCGCTCCCGTATAACTGAAGGAAAGTTCCTCTCCTGTGTGCAGAACCGTCACACGCTTCACCGGTGTCTTTACGCCTTTGATGCACAGATTCTCTGCCGGCTTATCGTATACGAACAGGTAGATGGTCTTCTTATCTTTTGACAGTGTACTTCCTCCGAGGAACTGGCTGTAGGAAAGTCCCTTTTCTGTCTCATAGATGGCCTCTTCATTATCATGAATGAATGTTCCAAGATCCTCCAGAACCTTCACCTGACGCTCATCGAGAGTTCCGTCCTCCTTAGGTCCGACGTCAAGCAGCATCTTTCCGCCAAGAGTAATACAGTCACAGAACATACGGATAATCTGACGGCTTGTCTTGTAGTCGTTATCGGACGCACGATATCCCCAGGAGTCGTTGATTGTGCAGCAGAACTCCCATACTCCTTCCGGACCGTACAGCGGAATTCCCTGCTCCGGTGTCTCGTAATCGCCGTATCCCTGCAGTCTGGAGTTTACAATAACTTCCGGATTTAAAGACTCCAGATACGCTTTGAACTCTTTTGCTTTCCACTGATTTGCACTGCGCTCCCAGTCTCCATCGAACCACAGCAGATCCACCTTGCCGTAATTCGTCATCAGCTCGCGCATCTGATTGTTGTTAAACTCCAGAAACTCTTCCCATTTCTCCGGATCTTCCGGTCCTCCTGCCGGCGTCGCATAGATATCCTGAAGATGATCCTTCGGATCTGCTCCCTCCGGATATACGCTTCTGTAGCGTGGATCAGACCAGTCAATCAGAGAGTAGTAGATACCGACTTTCATTCCGGCCTCACGTACTGCCTGGGTGTACTCCTTGATAATATCTCTCTTTGCCGGTGTTTTCTTTATCACGCTCAGATCCGAATACTGCGTGTCAAACAGTGCCACACCGTCATGATGCTTTGATGTGAGTACTACGTACTGTGCTCCTGCTTTCTTAAAAAGCTCAGCCCACTTCTTTGCATCAAATTTGGATGCTGTGAATCCCTCACACTGTTTCATATAGTCCTCATAGGAAATATTTCCATTGTGGAAAGACCATGACTCGGAAACGTCGCCTACCGCGTAAATTCCATAGTGAATAAAAATTCCCAGCTTCGCTTTTCTGAACCAATCCTGCATCATAATAGTAGTTCTCCTTTGCTTCCGTTAAGTTATGATTATCTTCCTTCACAATATAGCACTCTTTTTGCAGGAAATCATTCTAAATAGTCCTCCGTACAATTTTATACTTCCAACCTTTAGGGCGGCGCATTTCAGCTGCCTTTCAGTCCGCAATCTTAAATCACGAAATCCCCTACGCCTTAAGGACTCCGCTCAGGCTGTTATCTCCGAAAAAGGTATTTGCGTTATACAAAAACAGGATATCCGTAATCCCGTTCTCGTCAATCAGTTTCTGTACGTCGTCATAGTAGTACCTCGGGTCAACCACTTCGATCTGGCGGAAACTGGAGACAAGAAAAGGAATCATACAGTTGGCGTAGGAATCCTTGAAAATCAGAAGCTTTCTGGGTGAGTTTGAGACTGTCCGGATATCCAGGAGGGGACTGTTTCCGCCCAGGAAAAGCGCATATTTATCTCTGCCTGAAAGCTTGCTCGTGTCGTAAAGCGATGCCCGTTTCGTACCGGCCTGCACATCGTGCACCACGAGCTGCGTCTCCTCATTCGCTTTCGGCAGATAAGCATAAATCGTTTCCATATCCCTTCTGCAGTAACCGCTCTTTGCGGAGAGAGTCCCCTGAAATTCATTCGTGACTGCATACGGCTCCAGTGAAGTGATATATTTCTCATCCAGCTTCATAATATCCCTGATCTCCTCAAAGACGAGCGAAGCGCCCAGTGTCGTCCAGTGATGGTCGGTATGATAATAGATCTCCTCGTCCTTGTGCTCTTCCAGTACGCTTAACGCGTCGATCCACTGCACGGATTCTCCCAGCTGTTTTTTTACATTCGAAAGCTGTTCTTTCTGATTTTCTGTAACAGCAAAGGCAGGCAGTTTCTCCTTCCATATCTGTGCAGCGTTTGGAACGAGAAGGAAATAGAAATTCTTCCCCTCATTCCTCCCGGTGAAATTCACGATTTCTTCCAAATTCTGAGAAACATTTGTCCCGCTGTCTGAAGTCGGTTTCTCCATCAGAACGCCGCCTTTTCCCAGAAAAACACCGTTTGATTCCCTCTTCCCAAGCAAGAGCTCCATATCCGTTTTTATCTCCATCCAGGTGTCGCGTCCTGCAAACTGGTCTGCCTGGTATGTTTCATACTTATCCATAAAAGTTCCGTCTGCAATTCCGCTTACCGTAACCTCCGGCTTCTGCTCAAGCATACGGTTCTCTGTCTCTGAATACTCCCTGTCCTTTTCCGCCAGATTAACCAGCGCAAACCCGAAAATTACCGCTCCAAAAAGTACTGCAGTAATTCTGCAAATAATCCTCCCCGCTTTTCTGTTTATCTGCTTTCTGTCCCTCATACTATTGTCCCCTGCTTCATCAAAATCTAAAGTATAAAAACGGATTATACGTATCCGTCACCAGGCATGCCACGCACAGCAGTAAAATGGCCGCGTACACACAGCACTGCACCGTAATGCGAACTGCCTGTCTGCCGTTTCCTATCTTCTGAAATACTCTGTATACCCACGGTGCGGAACATGCCGTCAGAAGCAGAAGCATAGCAAAATTTGAGACAAACAGATATATACCCTGGGCATTTACTGCCGGCACTGAAATGCACGCCATAGCTCCCAGGTATTTAAACGCCTCAGAAAGTGTGGAACTGAAGAACAGCACCCATCCTATCATGACCAGCACCATCGTGTACAAATGCCGTACCCATGGCGGAATCCTCTTGAGCTGCTCAGACAGTATAAATTTCTCCACCAGAAGAATCAGCCCATAGTATATTCCCCATGCTACAAAATTCCAGCTTGCCCCATGCCACAGTCCTGTCAGCAGCCAGACTGTCATAATATTCCGGATATGCTTTATCCTCGTTGTACGGTTTCCGCCCAGCGGGATATATACATAATCACGGAACCACGAACTCAGAGAAATATGCCATCTTCTCCAGAATTCCGTTACACTTCCGGAAATATACGGATAATCAAAGTTCTTCATAAATTCAAATCCGAACATTCTTCCAAGCCCAATGGCCATATCCGAATATCCGCTGAAGTCGAAATATATCTGGAATGTATACGCAATGCATCCAAGCCATGCGCTCAGAGCTGACATCTCCCCGTGCGGCATAGCGGCAACCGTGTCAAATAATCCTCCGATCAGATTTGCCAGCAGCACCTTCTTGCCAAGTCCCCGGATAAAATATGCCGCTCCGCTTCCGAATTTCTCCCAGGTGATGCGGCGTTCCTTAAGCTGCCGGTCAATGTCAGCATACTGTACAATCGGTCCGGCAATGAGCTGTGGAAACATAGTCACGTACAGCCCGAATGATATCAGATTTTTCTGTGCTTCTGCTTTCTTCCGATATACATCTACCAGATACGACATGATCTGGAAAGTATAGAAGGAAATGCCGACCGGAAGCGCCAGCGCCGGCACCGGAATATCGAATGGCAATATCGCATTGATATTTTCCACGAGGAAACCTGCATATTTAAAAAATCCAAGAAGAGCCACGTTCACTGCAATCGCAAAAGCAAGTGCCCCTTTTGCGCCTCTTCTTCTCTTCAGCTTCATCCCAATCTCCATGCCGCAGACGTAGTTAAAACCTATAGACAGCAGCATCAAAAAAAGGTAGACCGGCTCCCCCCACGCATAGAAAATCAGACTTGCCAGCAGCAGTACAGGATTCTTTGCTCTGCCCGGCACCGCAAAATAGCAGATCAGCACCAGCGGCAGAAATGTAAACAGAAAAACTAAACTAGAAAATACCATAGCGCCCTCCCTATAATGCCTCCATAAAAGCTTTTCTGATTTCTCCCGCCTCGGGGGAGACTGCCATCAGAAACAGACTTCCCTTCTTTAAAACCACTGCATCCTTCAAAAGCTTTGTCTGCTCCTCTCCATATCCCTGAAAGCTCTGAATCTGCATATCAATTCTATCCTGTGCTGCCTTTTCTACGGCACTGAGTTTTTCCTCATCCGTGCAGCGGACCAACAGCAGCTCCTCCACTCCCATGGTCTCATTTGTATAGTAAGATATAATTTCATCATAATCGTTTTTATTCAGTCCGTACAGCTTCTTAAAATCCCGGTCATTCGTTTCCTGCATACCATCGGTGTCAGCTGCCGCAAGTACAGCATCCCGCACTTTTGAAAACGGAGCATCACTTCCCCGGTTCATAAAGAGAATCATTACAATATAAAGCGCAAGAACAGCAAGCAGTGCATACTTCACCCGCTCCAGCAGCCGTATCTTTTTTTTCATATCTCGGCCACCTCCGCCATTTTATTTACCCAGAGCGGATAAAATTCGCTCTTTAAGTGTTCTCCGTCCGGTTCGTACAGATCATCCTGCGCAAGTTCGCCGATCTCCACACATCCCACTCCCTCCTGAGAGCAGATTTCCCGGATCACGTCATTATACTCCTCCAGATGTGACAGAACCGGTGTCTTCTGCACTGCAATATCCTGCACCGGAAGAATGGTATTTATGTAAATTTTGCTGTTCGGCAGCCCTTCTTTCAGCTTCTTTATCACCTTTAAATACTGTTCCTTAAACAGCTCTGTGTCCCCGGATGTATTTCCTATATCATTTAAGCCGTAGCTTAGAAAAACTGTCTCCGGATTCAGCGCAATGGCCTCTTCAACGTATGGATCCGCCTCTGTAAGCGTAAGTCCGATCTCTGCAAGCACCTTGGAATCATCAAGCACCGCATATTCTTCCAGTGCCTTGGTGCGGGAATCCCCCAAAACAACTGCATAAGCCATTTTTTCATTCGGCGTACGGTTCTTCCACTCGTCTGTCGCCATCAGCTCCTCTTTATCTCTTCTTCGAATCTTTTCCTCCACTGCTGCGACATCGCCCGCTTCCATATTTTCAAGGCGTGTCACACCGTCCGTAATCTTTGGCACTTCAGGATTTGATCCCGTCAGCACAAAAAATGATGCGAGACATATCGCTGCAGCGGCGCATCCGATCCAGAGTTCTGTTCTCTTTTTTTTCCTTCTTTTCCTTCTCTTTGACATCTCACACACTCCCCAATTTTTTCTGGTCGTCAACCCCTAATACCTTAACATTTACCCCTATCCCGGTCAACATTTTCCGCCACATTTTTCATATTTCGAAACATCTTGCGAAACTGAAATGTAAACAGCACTGACGTAAACGAAACAGCCAGAAAATCAGCAACCGGCTCCGCCATATATACCGCTGTCGTCTGGTCACTTACGATGTGCGGCATGATATAAATCAACGGAATCAGGAGGATAAATTTTCTCATTACTGCCACGATAATCGATGCCTTGGCATTTCCCAGAGAAGTAAAGGTCATCTGGCAGGCCACCTGGATTCCGAAGAGTATCAGGCAGGCCATATAAATGCGCAGTGCCCCGCTCGTAAAGTCCAAAAGCTCCCTGTCAGAAGTAAACATCACCGCAAACATCTTGGGGAATGCCATGACAAGTATCCATAGTACAGTTGAATAGCAGAGGCTGGACCTGAGCAGAAGTTTAAACGCGCCTTTTACCCTGTCTCTGTTTCCTGCTCCATAGTTATAGCTTATGATCGGCTGCGCTCCCTGTCCGAGCCCCTGCAGAGGCAGCATCGCAAACTGCATGACACTTGTCAGAATTGTCATAGCTCCCACTGCAATATCTCCGCCATAGTACAGCAATGAGGAATTGAAACAAATAGAAATTACGCTTTCGCTTGCCTGCATAATAAACGTTGACAGTCCGAGTTCCAGACTGGGCAGCACAGTTTCCCGCTCCAGCCGCAGATTCTTCGTCTGGATCCTGAGATTCGTTTTCTTTCCGAACAGAAATGCAAGTACCCAGATGCAGGACATTGCCTGTGAAAGGATTGTCGCCAAAGCGGCACCTCTGACTCCCATACCTAATCCAAAGATAAAGATTGGATCCAGTACAATATTCGCCACCGCTCCGATCAGCACGGAAAGCATCCCTGTTTTGGCAAATCCCTGCGCCGTAATAAACGCATTCATTCCCAGTGTAAGCTGCACAAAAATGGTCCCGATAGCATAAATGTTCATATAGGCAACACCGTACTCAATCGTGTTTTCGCTCGCGCCAAATGCCATCAGAAAATCTCTGTTCCACAGCAGAAGCGCTGCAGTCAGAAGCACTGAAACAATAATCTGCATAACAAAACAGTTGCCCAGCGTCTTCTCCGCTGCTTCCTTCTCCCCCTTTCCCATGAAAATGGATGCCCTGGGTGCGCCGCCGAACCCAACAAAGGATGCAAATGCCGTGACAATCATAATCAGAGGCATACATACTCCCACGCCGGTCAGCGCCAGCGCACCCTCTTTCGGAATGTGCCCTATGTAAATACGATCTACAAGATTATAGAGCATATTGATAATCTGTGCCAAAACCGTCGGCAGGGCCAGCTTCATCAAAAGCTTCCCCAAAGGTTCTCTCCCGAGAAAATCCCTGTCATTATTCATTGTCTCTTCCTCCTTTTCAATGCCTGATGCGCATTTTCTCCTATCCGTCTGTCGATTTTCTCAAACAATATTATATCTTCTTCTGAAATACCGAAAAATAAGGAGTCCGTAAATTCTATCCATCCCCTGTCAATCGCTGCAAGTATCGGTTCAGCCTCTTTCGTCGGATGCAGATGTACTTTTCGGCGGTCCTGGGAATCCGCCTCTCTTTGCAGTAATCCTCTGCCAACAAGGGAATCCACGGCAGCTGATACATTTCCCTTCTGCATCCTGCGCAGTCTCACAATTTCTGCTGCCGTGTCTTTTCCCGGATTGTTCCGCAGAAAGCTCATCACCTTTGCCTCTGTCATGGAAATCCCGTATTCCACACTTATCTGCTTCAGCAGTTCTTCCTGTAGTTTCACAGCTCCGTCCATAGTTATCAGAAAATCGGTAATGCGTATCATACCTGTTCCTCCTTTATATTTCTTTTCAGAACAGTTCTATATAGAACTTATTTTAAGATAAATCTTTTTTTCAAAAATGTCAATGTATTTTACACTTTTGAATCCACACTATTTTTATGCGAAAAGGAGGTTCGCTAACGAACCTCCTGATAATATACTTCCAGAATAGTTCCCGCACAGGAAACTGCGCTTGTGGAATCATAGCCGTTGACAATACGCACTGCGATTGAAATCTGCGGATCGTCTTCCGGGGCGTACCCGATAAAAAGTCCGTGATCCGGCTCTGATGCGCTCTCCTGTGCCGTACCGGATTTTCCGGCAACCGAGACCGGTAAATTCTGAAAGAAGCCTGTGCTTTCGGCATATCCCTCCATACCGCTGTGCACACTGTCCCATGCGCTTTCTGAAAAAAGAATCTCCTGTTTCTCCTTCGGCTGTTGTTCCGTATTCCCTGTTTTCCCAATCAGTGTAAGCTTATAATTTCTGCCTCTCTCCGCCAGAATATTAACATAACGCGCAAGCTGTACAGTTGCATAATTGTGAGTTCCCTGGCCGATTGCTGAGGGAATGGCATACTGATCCGTGACTTGCGGAGCGCTCTCCGCCAGTTCTATGCCGCTCTTCTCGTCAAGATGCAGCAAACAGGCATATCTCTGCAGTGTCTCAAGTGCTTTGCTGTCCGAGAAGTTCTCCTCATTCTCATCTATTCCAAGTCGGTATGACACCTCACACAGGTAGTCGTTGCAGGAATTCACAAGTGCGTCGGCTGCCCCTGATACCAGACCGTGTCCGCTGTGATTCCAGCACTTTAACGGCGGTGTGACCTTGTCAAATACTCCGTCGCAGAAAACTGCTGTTTCATATGAAATCACTCCCTCCTCTATTCCCGCAAGGATCGTGACCGGCTTGAATGTTGAACCGGGTGCTGAAAGCTGCTGTGTGGCACGGTTATACATCGGAACTGATGAATCATTGTACAGTTTGTAATAGTATGAAACATCCATCTCATTTGCCAGCCGATTATTGTCATATCCGGGATAGCTGACACAGGCAAGTACTCTGCCGGTGCCAGTCTCTGTGATCACTGCAGATCCTGAGCACGGTTCCAGGGCCAGCATTGCAGGTGTGATTTCCAGAGCCATAATCTTTTGTATCATCCAGTCATACGGCAGGAGTTCGCCTGCCCGGAGCAGATCCCATGCCCCGTCGTTTTTATCCAGAATTCCCTGCTCATACAGAAGACTGCATGCTTCCTTGGGTAAAATTCTATCATTTTTTACCATCTGCTCATAAACCGCATCCTTCAGTTTCTCACTTTTCCGGAGCTGCTCCAGGATGTATTCCTTCAAAAGCTGATACGCCTCATCCCCTGTCAGATAATCTGCTTTTGCCTCCAGCACGTCTTCTTCCAGCCAGCCGTTTCCGGCCGCAGTCCTCAGATATTCTGCAAGGGATATTGTTCCTTCCTGCCATCTTTCCTCCATCTCCCTGGATACTTTTTCCTCATCGATAATCCCCAGCTGCTCTGCGATCAGGGATTCGTATGCCTGCAGTTCGGTACTCTGCTGTCCGTGTACAGCATTTTCTCCATTGAGATCTGCCGCCACCTTCGACAAAACCTCCTCCCTGTACTTCTGATGTCGCGCCAGGATCTCTCTCTCCAGATCAGACGCACACTCTGTACTGAACCGTTCCGTGTCTATCACATGATTCGTAAACAATGCACAGTATGCATCATAAATAGGAATCCGAATCTCGGTGGACTCTGATACAGCAGTTCGGTCAAATATCTTTTCATTGATAAAGTGCATGCAGAGTACTTCCGCAATCTTTGCCTCCAGCGCATCATAGACGCTCTGCTGAAGCCCGGCATCAATGGTCAGTGTGACATCCTGCCCCGGCTGAGGCTCTTTTGTTATTCCCAGATCCTGCAGCACTCTCCCTGTATTATCCACACATACTCTGCGCTCTCCGTCCTGTCCCTGCAGCGAAGCGTCCAGATACTCTTCCAGTGCATTCTTTCCAACCACAGAGTTAATTGTAAGTCCATCCTTCTCCCGCTTTAAAAGCTCTTCCTGTGAAATTGCCCCCACATAGCCGAGCAGTGAAGCGAACGCCTCTCCCTGGGGATATACCCGAATACTGTCCTCAGCCACGGCTGCTCCGGCAAAACGGTCCTGATTCTCAAGCACAGCCGCCCGCGTTTCTTCCGAAATATTCCGCGATACCGTGACAGAGAGATACTTCTGGTAGGAAGTCAGAGAAAGCGCGTAGCGGATGCTCAGAATATCAAGCTCCTCTTCTCTCGACAGTTCTTCCCTGGATTTCATACCGTACTGAGTAAGTTCCTTTGAGGTATATGATTTGACGCCGCTTTCAAAAATTCCATAGCGCTCCTCAAGTTCGGCAATTACATTCCCGGGTGTTGCCCGGCGCTGTTCTTCCGTCAGATCCTTCGCACTGCTTTTCCCATACAGGTCCGCCAGAAAACGTTCCAATGTACTTCCGTCGGAGGTAAACTGCCAGTTATCCTCATCATCCAGCGCAATTTGAAGATGATTTTCCACCGTATCCCCATGTTCTGCAATCAGTACACAAAGCTGATGCAGCGTTCCGTTCAGTGCAAGCTGACGTTCTCTCGTCGTACCATATTCTTTCACATCTTCAAACGTTACGGAGTACGTCATCCGGTTATCTGCCAGCACCACTCCGTTACGGTCACGAATAATACCGCGTGCAGCCTTTACCGGAATCTTCTTCGTGGTTTTTACCGCAAAACTTTTCTGATATTCTTTTCCCCGGAGAATCTGCAGCTGAAACAGCCTTGCTGCAAGTCCCAGAAACATTACCATGAATATCAGCACTATCACCATTCCCCTTGATATTCTCCATTTTTTCATTCCTATACTCCCTTTTAAATCCTACATTTGTAATTTTTCTAATCTTACATCAGTAGGATTTCAAAGTCAAGTACTATTTCCCTTTACTCCCTCTGTCTGCAGGTGTATAATCACGGTAAAAGGAGGCGACCTGTATGGAAGAGACGAGACACCGGACAATCCCATTCTCTACCAGCCCCGAGTATGATCGGAGCGCCTGCAAAGGCTGTGTTTGTTCTACCTGCTATGAGCAGGAGTTCTGTGACCGCTGCAGCCAGTGTGAGAACCTCTCCCTGAAGAAGGAGAGCTGCTTTTCCTATGAGGGTGCGTATAATTATTGACAGCAGAAAATATCCCGCGAAACATTTCAGGTTATCGCGGGATATTTGTGTATTTATATTATTATCTATAAATGAGCAAATCCAAAATATTGCAGAAAAGAAAGACACCCTCTGTAGAATGATGTATAATTGAAGTACCAACAAACAACATACTCACTCAAACAAGGGGGTGTCCGTTGCAAACAGTATACA
>CALWBA010000194.1 GCA_944375815.1 uncultured Lachnospiraceae bacterium
TGTTCCCATAGCTACAATGGTAAGTCCGATGATGATGCCCGGGATGCGGAGCAGCTCCGCAAGGCTTGAAGCGCCCTCGACAAAATAGTCAGCGCCCTTGATCAGCAGAATAAAGCCGAGGATCAGCAGGACATACATGAATATCGATGACATATGACAGTTTCCCCCTTTTTTTCGTTACTCTGGATCTGAGTATGGAGGATTTTGAAGCATTTGTCAAGCCGGGATTGCACGGGAAGGCGGGGTGGGATATAATGCAGGAAAGTACAAAAAAGTGAGGAATGTTATATGACATTGGAAAAAGAATGGATACTCTATGAAGATGGAGATATTCTTGTACTGCATAAACCGTCAGGGATCGCAGTACAGAATGCGCGTTCATCGCAGATGGATCTTGAACATATGGTGCTGAACGAACTCGCAAAACGGACAGGCGGCGGAAGAAAGATACCCTATCTTGGAGTGATCAACCGTCTCGATCAGCCGGTAGAGGGAATTCTTGTGTTTGCCAAGATACCTGCTGCTGCGGCAGAGCTGAACCGCCAGCTTCAGTCAGGCAAGATGGACAAAAGATATCTGGCGGTGACAGAAGGGATTCCGCAGCCGGAAAAAGGAACGCTTGTGAATTATTTGAAGAAGCAGGCCCGCACAAATCTCTCCTGCGTGACGGATGAAACGGATCGGGACGCAAAGCGTGCAGAATTATCCTACTGTGTGATAAACAGTGCTGGAAACGAAGCATTGGTGGAGATTCATCTGATGACCGGACGCCATCACCAGATTCGTGTACAGATGGCTCACTTGGGGACACCGCTTGCAGGCGACAGAAAATATGGGGCAGTTCAGGAAAATGTGCAGCTTTGTCTCTGCGCGAACAAGCTTCGGTTTGAACATCCGAAGACACATAAAAAAATGGAATTTTCTGTAACTCCTTCCAATCCTCATTTCAAAAATCTGGCTGTATAGAAAGCGCAGCCGCACCGGATACTAACAAAAAGTCAGTTAAGGCGCGGTGATGAAGATGCAGAAAAAATGGAAACAATATCTGGCCGCGGCAGGCGTGGCGGCGGGAGTATTCCTGGGTATGAAATACCTGCTTCCCCTTCTGCTTCCATTTCTCGCAGGACTGTTTCTTGCGGTTCTGGTGCTGCCTGCAGCCAGACAGCTGGAAAAAAAATTTAAAATTAGCAGAAGCCTTACGGGAGCTGTGATGATTTTTGCCCTTCTGGTTCTGATCGGATGGATTCTGATACGCGGGGCATCGGCTCTGATTGTTCAGGCTCAGAATCTGTTTGAGGAGATCGGTGTTCTGGCAGAAGGATGGGAACATATGCTGGATAACTGCTGCAATGTTATTGAACGATATGCCGGAATCTCCAGTCAGGACACACGTGAGTTTTTGCTGCTGCAGTTCCGAAGCGTAAGCAGTCAGCTTAAGGCAAAGTTTTCTCCGGCGATGCTCACATATCTGCTGCGGCTTATGAAGGGAAGTATAGCAGCAGTCACTACAGTTGTGATTTCCTATGTGTTCGCGGTACTTCTGGTGAAGGATCTTGATGAATGGAATAAGAAGCTGAGCAGCTGGCCGGCACTTGTAAAATGGAAGAAAATCTGGCAGGAGATGCTGTGTGCGGGCGGCAGATATTTTAAGGCTCAGATTATAATTATGGCAATTATCAGTGCGGCCTGTATGGGAGGACTGTTTCTGCTTAAGAATCCGTATTATCTGATTGCGGGAATTCTTATCGGCTTTCTGGACGCACTTCCCTTTATTGGTACGGGAACAGTATTGATTCCATGGGCAGCGGTGCTGCTCCTGCAGGGTGAAGCAGCGCAGGCAGCCGGATATTTTCTGCTCTTTGTGACGACTGCAGTACTCAGAGAGTTTCTGGAGCCAAAGCTGATCGGAGGGAAACTGGGTATCGCTCCGGCAGCGATGCTGATATCCGTATATCTTGGGATTATCGGATACGGTGTTTCCGGGGTAATTCTGGGACCGCTCACATTGATGCTTCTGCAGGCTATTTTCCGGGAATGGGGCTGGTGGAGAGAACGGAAATGAATAATTGCAGTAAAATGTAAGAAAATCCTAAGAAAAATCGTCATAAAAACCTATGGACGAAATTCTCTATGAGAGTGTATAATTATGGCTGTTACCGGGTACAGACATGTTTTGCGTATTTAAAGGAGAAATTAAGATGAAACGAAAAGCAGTGGCAGGACTGTTGATTCTTTGCCTTACATCAGCGCTCGCCGGATGCGGAAAAGATACGGAAGCGTCTGACAGTACAGATGGTACGAAGACAACACCGGAAGTGACGGAAGAGCCAAAGAAAGAAGAGGCAGAGCCGACAGAAGAACCGGAGGAGGAAGAGCAGCAGATCGCCCTCCCGGAAAACCAGGACCTAGTGACCGACTATACATCCGTAGAGGGAATTACACTGGAGGCAGGTACACATATTGCTCTGGTTGGTCAGAATTTATCTACAGGATATTGGAGTGCTGTAAAGGAAGGGGCACAGCAGGCAGTTGCTGATCTGAACGAGAAACTTGAGTTTACATCAAAAGAAGACAAAATAAAGCTTACTTTTGAAGGAACAGATACAGATGCTGATGTGGAAACTCAGATTAACACGATTGATGCGGTACTTGCGGAAAATCCGGATGTATTGTGTATCTCCGCAATAGATATGGATTCCTGCAAAGCACAGATCGAGACAGCAAGGGAGAACGGTATCCCGGTCGTGATCCTTGATTCCGGCATTGCGGGAGAGAATGAGCTCAGTGTGTGTGCGACAGATAATACTGCAGTCGGTGCCGAAGCGGCAAGACACATGAGCGAAGCCGTCGGAGGAAACGGCAAGGTCCTTATAGCATCGCATCAGGAGAGTACTCAGACAAGCGTGGACAGAATTAACGGTTTCAGGAATGAACTTGCTGCATCCAGTCCGAGTGTAACGGCGGATACTGTGATTTATGAGACCAAGGAGAAATCAATAACTGATCAGCTCATGGAAGCATTGGAGACATCTGCGGATCTGAAGGGAATTTTCTGCACAAATGAGGAAATAACCTGCACTGTGCTGAATGCGCTTAAAGATGTAGAGAACGCGCCGATTGTTATTGGAGTCGATGCCGGAAAAGAAGTCCAGGCGGCTATAGAAAACGGAACTCTGTACGGAACCGTCTGCCAGAATCCTTACGGCATGGGATATGCCACGATCGTGATGGCTGGGCGTGCAGCAGCGGGGCTTCCGAACAGTCAGTTTGTGGATTCGGGATTTCAGTGGCTGGATGCATCGAATATAGATGCGGAAGAAAATCAGAAGTATCTTTATAAATAACATTCAAAGCAGCCTGCCGGAACGGATACATGGTGCAGCGCATATAGTATATCAAAGCACAGATGGAGCAGGCATATGTATTTTGAAAAGCCGCTGCCGTTTTATATGGCATATCCATTTCCTCAGTTTTATGAGGATGACCGGGAACAGGAGCGTGACCGCAGACTGATGCGCTCCTTCTATTCCCGTCCGGCAAGGAAAATTCAGGAACTGGTCGATCAGGAGTGCGACCGGATGGAATATGAAGGAAGCATGATGTTTGATGAGTATCCTGATAAATTTATGATGAGCCAGATCTGCGCGAGGATCGAAGAAAAATTCCGTGCGCAGGAGGAAGATAAAGAGCAGGCGCAGGCTCTTGACTGCTGCGGACTGAGAGATCTTATCGGTGTAATTTTATATAATGAAAGGTACCGACGCAGGTGCAGAAGGCGCAGATGCAGAAGATATTTTTGATGATTTTCAGCGGATTGAACAGACCATCGCACCTGTAACAAAATTTTAAAAAAATCGTTAATTTCCTGTTGAGTTTTTGAGACAAAGCGATTACTATATAGTCATAGCATGTTTGCTATGACTATATTTTTAAGCTTAGATGAATTTCGCTCCGGAGCGGTCTGCCGATCCCGCAGATGACCCTCCGGATTTTCGACAGTGATTGTGGGACGGCTTTATTTTCGGCGTTTTAGGGGAAATGCCGGCAGAAAGACAGCAGGCGTCTGAGTGCCTGCCGGACAGAAGACAGAGCATCCGGCGACAGGAGCCGGAGTAACAGACATGGATTTTGAAGGGAAATTTTATTGATGAAGGAATTAGTTGAATTTTTGGAAGAGTTTATTTCCGAACGGCTGATCCGGATTATTATAAGCGGTGCGAGGAATGCGGGAGAAGTCTCGAAAGTGCGCATCCGCCCGGTGCTGTTAAAAGGAGAGATAAAATATCAGTGCTCCGAGATACATGGAACGAAGGAGCTTCATAAAAATTATGATAAAAGGCAATTGATCAGCAGAATAGAGCAGTGGATGGAGAAAGATTTCAGACAGCTCCAGCTCGAGAGCCAGAACGGGACGGGAAGTGTGCTGGTCAGTAAGAAGGGAAAGATGACTGTCAGATATAAGCGCAGTCAGAACTGCGCCGGAACGTCGGCGGTGCTTACCCATAACCGAAAAAAGAGATATATTCTTGAGGAGGGTATACCGGTAGACTTCCTCGTGGATCTGGGAGTTATGACGCCCGAGGGGAAGGTTGTCAGGGCGAAGTATGATAAGTTCCGGCAGATCAACCGTTTCCTTGAGTTTATCGAGGATATCCTGCCGCAGCTGGCAAGAGACAGAGAGGTGACGATCCTGGATTTTGGCTGCAGAAAGTCGTATCTGACATTTGCAATGTACTACTATCTGAAAAGTCTGAAAGGATACGATGTGAATATTATCGGACTTGACCTGAAGACAGACGTGATTATGCACTGCAATGAGCTCGCTGAACAGTACGGCTATGAGAAGTTGAAGTTCCTGCAGGGTGATATCGCATCGTATACGGGAACGGATCATGTGGACATGGTTGTTACGCTTCATGCCTGCGATACGGCGACAGACTATGCTCTGGCAAAGGCGGTAGCATGGGGCGCACAGGTGATTCTTTCCGTACCCTGCTGCCAGCATGAACTGAACGGTCAGATTAAAAATGAGATGCTTTCACCTGTATTTTCATACGGAATATTAAAAGAACGCATGGCAGCTCTGATTACGGACGGGCTGCGTGCTCAGCTTCTGACGGAGGCAGGCTACGACACGCAGATCCTGGAATTTATAGACATGCAACACACACCGAAGAACCTCCTGATCCGGGCGGTCAGAAGCGGAAAGCGGAAAAAGAATAAGGAATTGGAGACCTGTATGCAGGCGCTTCATGTTACACCGACACTGAAAACCTTGTTAGACGAGCAGGAGGCGGCGAACCATGAAGAAAATACTGATTAAAGCCGGCATACTGCTTGTAATATTTATTGCTGCATTTATTGGATTTTCCAAGTTGTTTGACAGGACAGACACAGAGGATACGGAAGATATGAAAGCCGCATCGCTGCCGGTTCTGTATATGGAGGTCTCGGGCAGCGAGGTCAACAGGATGTATGGGTACATCAGAGAAATGAACGCAAGTACCCTTCGCGAGAGCATAACGCCTCTCGGAACCACAAAGGAACTGACGGTTCTTGTGGATACGAAGGGGAATGATATCAGCAGCGTCACGTATGAGGTATCTGATATCAGCACCGGAGAGACACTGGAAAATGCCAGAATTAAAACATTGGAGACGGAGGATAAAAAGTTAAGGGCAGACTTCAAACTGCAGTCCTCCATTCTGATGAATCGGGAGTATTCCCTAAAATTTACCGTAGAGACCGAAGAAGGAACGACGGCGTACTATTATACACGTCTGGTGCAGCGCACCGGTACGAACGTCGGCACTTACCTGGAATTCGTTCAAAACTTCTACGAGCAATCGCTGGATAAGTCGGCAGCACAGAATCTTTCGACTTATCTGGAATCGGATAACACGGTGACGAACAGCAGCTTTACGAGCGTGAATATTCATTCCAGCCTTGATCAGGTGACCTGGGGAAACCTGCAGCCGAAAATTGTAAAGAAGGCGACGCCTCAGATCAAAGAGCTGAATGAAACAACGGCGAGTATCAGTATGGAGTATCTTCTGAGCGCACAGGAAGAAGACGATAAGACCGAATATTATCAGGTACAGGAATTCTACAGGCTTCGGTATTCGAATTCACAGGTTATGCTTCTGGATTTTGAACGCAATACCCAGCAGATCTTTGACGCGGGACTTTCCGTTCTGGACAGCAGGGGAATTAATCTTGGAGTTGCGAGCAAATCGGTTCAGTATATGGCACACAGCGGCGGTGATGTAGCAGCATTTGTACAGGCAGGTGATCTGTGGATGTACAATCGAAGTGCGAATAAGGCAGTGAAGATTTTCAGTTTCCGGAATCTGCAGGATGCGGAAAATATCGATGAACGAAATGAAAATTCATCCCACGAGATTAAGATTATCAGGGTTGAGGAATCCGGTGATGTGGAGTTTGTGGTTTACGGGTATATGAACCGCGGAGATCATGAAGGGGATGTCGGCATTGGCGTATATTATTACAATGCGGAACGCAATACCGTCGATGAGCAGATTTTCCTGTCCAGCACCATGGGAGTCGATTATCTGGAAAAAGACGTTGCGGCTCTCTCCTATGTAAACAAAGATAATCAGCTCTATCTTCTGATGGAGGGCAGACTGTACAGGATAGACCTTGAAAATAATACGCAGGAAATCGTAAAAGAGGGAATTCTCTTTGACAACTTCTACGTATCCAGAAAGCAGAGTAAAATCGTGTGGATGGAGGAAGAGGATGTCAATGCGGTTACGCATATTACACTCATGGATCTGGATACCGGAGAGATACGTGAGATTACTGCCGCAGAGGGAGACTATATCAAGGCCATCGGATTTATCAATGAGGATTTCGTGCTCGGGCTTGCTCATCAGTCAGACGTTATCACGGACGGTGCAGGCAATACGACGTTTGCCATGTATGCGGTCCAGATACAGGACTTTGAGGGAAATGTAATTAAGGATTATCGTCAGGATAACACATATATCACAAACGTAAACGCCCAGGAGGGTATGCTGGAACTTACGCTCGCGCAGAGAATCGATGGAGTGATGACGCAAACGGGTGTGGATCATATTATGAACAATCAGCAGGAGAACGATACGAGTGTAGAGATTTATCTGACTGTCAGCGAGCGTAAGGGTACACAGGTAATCCTGGAGTTCCCGCGTGCAGGCAAGACGAAGAACCTGCTGAACATGTCGGCTAAATTTGTAAAGAAAGAGAATCCGCATCAGCTGGAGCTTTCCATTCTTCCTCAGGAGAGCGAGATGTACTACGTCTACGCCAAGGGTGGACTCAGTGAAGTATATACAAGTGTAAGCGAGGCAATACAGGATGCAGACGCGCAGGCAGGAGTGGTGCTTAACCGTCAGCAGCAGTATGTATGGGAGAGAGGCAACCGTCCGGACAGTTATAAGATGACAGCAGATCAGCTTCTGCCGGCGATTGCGGCCGGAAATCTGGATGAGACCAGTCTGCAGGAGGCGCTTGGAGACAATTATACGGTTCTCAATCTTACAGGATGTACGCTGGACAGCGTGTATTACCAGGTAGCCAATAACTATCCTGTTGTATCCAGACTTGCCTCCGGTGAGGTGGTTGTGATTGTCGGATATGATAATTACAATTCCTGGCTGTACTATCCGTCCACACAGCAGATCGCTGCAATGGCATCGGATGACAGTACCGCGCAGTTTCAGGCAGCAGGAAATATATTCCTGAGCTACCGCGAGAAATAAATTTACAGAAATCAGCCATTCGTTTATAGTGCGGATGGCTGATTCTTTTTGTAAATCGGGAAAATTAGGGGTTTCCACAAAAAGGGAAAAGTGTTACAATAAAAACTATTAAAAAATTTATGAATAGGAGAAATCGGTATGAAACTTACAACAGTTCGTGAGATTTATAAGGATAGAGAACAATATCTCAACAAAGAAGTGACCGTAGGCGGATGGGTCCGCAGCGTACGCGATTCCAAGACATTTGGATTTCTGGTACTGCATGACGGAACATTTTTTGAGACTCTTCAGATCGTGTTTGCAGACGGTCTTGAGAACTTTGCAGAGATCTGCAAGCTGAATGTCGGCGCTGCCGTTATCGTTAGAGGTACTCTTGTTCCGACACCGCAGGCAAAGCAGCCGTTTGAGATTCAGGCGGCAGAGGTTACGCTGGAAGGAGCATCTGCTCCGGACTACCCGCTGCAGAAGAAACGTCACAGCATGGAGTTCTTAAGAACGATGACGCATCTGCGCCCGAGGACAAATACATTCCAGGCTGTATTCCGTGTGCGCTCTCTGATTGCATATGCAATTCATAAATTCTTCCAGGAGCAGGGCTTTGTATACGTACACACTCCGCTTATCACGGGAAGCGACTGTGAGGGTGCAGGAGAGATGTTCCAGGTAACCACGCTGGATCTGAACAATGTGCCGAAGAATGAAGACGGTACCGTAGACTACAGCAAGGACTTTTTCGGAAAGATGACCAACCTCACTGTAAGCGGACAGCTCAACGGTGAGACGTACGCTCAGGCATTCCGCAAGATCTATACGTTCGGACCGACTTTCCGTGCAGAAAACTCCAACACAACCCGCCACGCAGCAGAGTTCTGGATGATTGAGCCGGAGATCGCATTTGCCGATCTGAATGATAACATGGAGCTGGCAGAGTCCATGCTTAAATATATTATCCGCTATGTGATGGAGAACGCTCCGGAAGAAATGAAGTTCTTTAACTCCTTTGTAGATAAAGGACTCCTGGACAGACTGAATCATGTGGTAAATTCCGAGTTCGCACATGTGACATATACAGAGGCAATCGAGCTTCTGGAGAAAAACAATGACAAGTTTGACTACAAGGTTTCCTGGGGCTGCGACCTTCAGACAGAGCATGAGCGCTATCTGACAGAGCAGATCTTCAAGCGCCCGGTATTTGTAACAGACTATCCAAAGGACATCAAGGCATTCTATATGAAGATGAACGAGGATGGAAAGACTGTTGCTGCCATGGACTGCCTGGTACCGGGAATCGGAGAGATTATCGGAGGAAGCCAAAGAGAGGATGACTACGATAAGCTGGTAGCGCGTATGGACGAGCTGGGACTGAAGAGAGAGGATTATGAGTTCTACCTTGACCTGCGCAAATACGGCTCCACAAGACACGCAGGCTTTGGACTCGGCTTTGAGAGATGCGTAATGTATCTGACAGGAATGAGCAATATCCGTGATGTCCTTCCGTTCCCGAGAACAGTTAATAACTGCGATTTATAAGGAGCATCGGATAACAGACAGTAAGAAAAGACCGCCGCAAGCAATTATGAGCAGCGGTCTTTTTGAACTGCAGAGGGTGGAAAGGAGGAAAGTATGCGTTTTATACATCTGGCCGACGTACATCTTGGAGCGCAGCCCGATCTGGGATACCCATGGAGTAAAAAGCGGGAAGAGCAGATCTGGGAGAGCTTTCGCAGAGTGATCGCTGAGGCGGCAGAGGAGAAGACGGATCTTCTGATCATTGCCGGAGATCTTTTTCATCGGCAGCCGCTGATGTGGGAACTCAAGGAGGTCAACTACCTGTTTTCGACGATTCCGGATACGAGTGTGGTGCTTATCGCCGGAAACCATGATTATCTGAAAAAGGACTCGTCCTATCTGCGTTTTGTGTGGAATGACAACGTGACAGGACTGTGGGGAGAATCCTGCAGCAGTGTATACTTACCGAAGATTTCCACCTGGGTGTATGGATGCAGCTACCATCAGAGGGAAGTCAGAGAAAATCTCTATAGAGATGTCAGGCCGAATGGAAAGGATGGTTTCCATATCCTGATCGGACACGGAGGCGATGCCTCGCACAGTCCGCTTGATATAGGAAAGCTGCAGGCTGCCGGATTCGATTATGCAGCGCTTGGCCACATCCACAAGCCTCAGATCCTGGCAGAAAACAGGATTGCATTTTCCGGAGCCCTCGAGCCGATTGACCGAAACGATACGGGACCGCACGGATTTATTCGCGGATCATGTGACAGAAAGGGCACCAGGATTTCTTTCGTGCCGTTTGCTTCATGCTCTTACGTACCGCTTGATATTCCGGTGACGGAAGAGGACACGCAGTATTCTGTAGAGCAGACTGTCCGCAGTGAGATCGAAAGCAGGGGAGCACAGAATATATATAAAGTGGCTCTGTGCGGTGTGAGAAGTCCTGAGATCCGTTTCGCAGCAGAGCGGTTTGCAAAGCTAGGCCAGGTTATAGAAACAGAAAACCGGACGCGCCCCGGCTATAACATAAAAGAACTGCAGGCCCGGTATGAGGGCAGTCTGATAGGAGAATATATCCGCCTTTACGGAAGTTCTGAGGACGAGGCAGAGCGGCTTGCTTTTGACTACGGGCTGGAAGCACTGCTGGAAGCGGAGGGCGCACTATGAAAATCAAAAATATTTATATCCGCGGTTTTGGAAAATTTCATCGGAAACAGATCGAGTGCTCAGACGGTATTAATCTGATCTGCGGCGAAAATGGAGGCGGCAAGACAACGCTTCACACGTTCCTTTGCTGTATGCTTTTCGGGATCCGAAGAAAGCGAGGCAGAGCTGCAGCGACAGACACTTACAGCCGATATGAGCCGTGGGAGTTTGACGGAAATTACGGAGGCGCTTTGGATATCGAGAGCGGGGGAAAGATTTTCCGGCTTGAGAGAAGTTTCCTGAAGGACAGAGGAAATACGCGGCTTGTCTGCGAGACGGACGGGGAACTTCTGAGTATAGAGGACGGCGATCTCGATATGCTGCTCGGCGGAGTCTCTGAGACTGTATTTGAAAACACAGTGTTTGTGGGTCAGCTGAAAAGCCGGACAGAAGAAGGGCTTGTGCGCGAGCTGCAGAACTATATTGCAAATTACCAGGGAAGCGGAGACGGAAGTCTTGATGTGGGAAAGGCACTTGAGATTCTGCGGGCACGCAGAAAAGAGATGGAAGCAGCGCAGAGAGAAGAACAAAGCGTGCGCGCGGAACAGGGGAAAAAACTTACTTCCAGGATGCAGTTTCTGGAAGAAGAGAACCGGAGGCTTGCGGACGAACTTGAAGAAGTCAGAGGAAAACTCAAGCAGGAGATGTTTCATAAGAAGGTTCCCTATGAACAGGTCCGCAGGGCGAAGCAGCGCGTGCACAGAGATTTCAAATGGGCTGCGGCATGCGGGGGAGGCATGATTTTACTGGCTGCTCTGACGGTCATGCTTTTTTATAAAATTCCATCGGTGATTATCCGCATTGGTCTGAGTGCGGCGTGTGTCTGCATGGCAGCTGCTATGATTCATTTTGTCCGCCGGGGCAGAGGAGAGATCAGGGAGAAGGAGGAAGATAGTTCTCAGGAGGAATACATCCGTATGCTCAAGTGGCAGGCAGAGCATCTCGAGAGGAACATGACCCAGAAGACGCAGGAGCTTGAAAACATACAGAATGCGTACAGGGAATTCTGCGACAGCGGCGGAGACGATGAAAGCAGCAGAAAACTTCAGGCCGTATCTCTGGCAATGGAGCGAATTCAACAGCTTTCCGCCGGTATGCAGAAAGAACTGGGGAAGTATCTTCAGAAGAAAGTTTCGGATATCTTCTGTGAAATAACAGGAGGAAAATACACACAGGTACTGGTCGATGAAGACTTTTCACTGAGTTTATATCAGGACGGGCGCTGCATTCCTCTTGCTCAGGAAAGTACGGGAACGGTAGAGCAGCTCTACTTTGCGTTTCGCATGGCGGCAGAGGAGCTTCTGTGCAGGGAAGAAACCCTGCCGGTATTTCTTGACGATGCCTTTGCGATGTATGACGCAAAAAGATTAAGGCAGGCGCTTATCTGGCTTGAAAAAAGCGGCAGGCAGGTATTTATTTTTACATGCCAGGACAGGGAGGAGAAGATTCTGGATGAGCTGGGCATCAGCTATCGGAAAACAGAAATGACAAAGGAGAAGTTATGCTGACAATAGGAAGCCATTTATCATCATCTAAAGGATTTTATCATATGGGAAAGGAAGCCGTTTCCATAGGCGCCAATACCTTCCAGTTTTTTACCAGAAACCCCAGAGGAAGTAAGGCAAAGGCCATTGACGGAGATGATGTAAGACGTTATCTCTCGTTTGCGGAAGAAAATGGAATATCCGTCATTCTCGCTCATGCGCCGTACACGCTTAATGCCTGCTCAAAAGATCCGCATGTCAGAGAGTTCGCGCTTATGACAATGGCGGATGATCTGAAGCGTATGGAATACATCCCGGGAAATATGTATAATTTCCATCCGGGCAGCCATGTGGGACAGGGAGCGGATGAAGGGATCCGCCAGATTGCGGAATTGCTGAATGAGATTTTAAAACCGGATCAGAGTACGACTGTTCTGCTTGAGACGATGGCCGGAAAAGGAACGGAGGTCGGACGCAGTTTTGAAGAACTGCGAGCGATTTTAGATCTGGTTGAGCTTGACAGTCATATGGGTGTCTGCCTTGACACCTGCCACGTCTATGACGCCGGATATGATATTGTAAACGATCTGGATGGAGTGCTGAACGAGTTTGACCGGGTTATCGGTCTGGAACGTCTCAAAGCAATACACATTAATGACAGCAAGAACCCGTTTGAGAGCCATAAAGACAGGCATGAAAAAATCGGAAAGGGTTCTCTCGGACTTGACGCATTTGTACGGATTATCAATCACCCGAAGCTTGCGGGACTGCCTTTTTACCTGGAGACTCCCAATGAGCTGAGCGGTTATGGGGAGGAGATTGCGCTGCTGCGCAGCTGCTATACGCAAGAGGGAAAGGAAGCGAACTGAAAATGGATGATCAGAAGAAAATAGAACTGTTTGAGCAGACCCCCGTACCCAGAGCCGTCATGAACCTCGCAGTACCTACGATTCTAAGTTCACTCGTCATGGTACTGTATAACCTGGCGGACACATATTTCGTAGGCATGCTCAATAATCCGATCGAAAATGCAGCAGTCGCTCTCGCGGCACCGGTACTGCTTGCTTTCAATGCAGTCAACAACCTGTTTGGTGTGGGAAGCTCGAGTATGATGAGCAGAGCTCTGGGACGCAGAGACTACGATACCGTGTACAAAAGCTCGGCGTTTGGATTTTACTGTTCAGTGATCTGCGGAATTTTATTTTCGCTGCTGTGCACGATTTCCAAGCAGCCGCTGCTGAATCTGCTTGGTGCTGATGCGGATACTGCAGCCTCCACAGCGGCATATATGAGATGGACAGTTACTTTCGGAGCTGCTCCCGCGATTCTGAATGTCGTGATGGCGTATCTTGTGCGCGCGGAGGGGGCTTCTCTGCATGCAAGTCTTGGAACAATGAGCGGCTGTCTGCTGAATATTGTGCTGGATCCCATTTTCATCCTGCCGTGGGGCCTGAATCTGGGGGCGGAGGGAGCCGGACTTGCCACATTCCTTTCAAACTGTGTGGCATGTCTGTACTTTTTTGTGCTGCTCTGGTATAAGCGAGGAAATACATATGTTAGTATCAATCCTAAAATGTTCCGTCCGCAGAAGAGTATTGTGATGGGGATATTCAGTGTGGGAATTCCCGCATCGATTCAGAATCTTTTAAATGTTACGGGAATGACAGTGCTCAATAATTTCACTTCCGGGTACGGTGCGGATGCGGTTGCGGCAATGGGTATCGTCCAGAAGATCAATATGGTACCCATGCAGATCTCCATGGGAATTTCCCAGGGAATTATGCCGCTGATCAGCTACAACTATGCGAGCAGAAATATTCAGAGAATGAAAAACACGCTTCTGTTTACTGTGAAAATTGCGCTTGGATTCATCATTGTTGTGTCTGTGGGATATTATATCGGTGCGGGTGAACTTATTCGACTGTTCATGAATAATCCTGACATCATTGAATACGGAACCAGATTCATGAGAGGATTCTGCATCGGTCTGCCGCTCCTGTGTATGGATTTTGTGGCAGTTGGTGTCTTCCAGGCAGCAGGTCTTGGAAAAAATGCGCTGATGTTTGCAATTCTGCGAAAGGGAGTACTGGAAATCCCGGCGCTGTTTATTCTGAATGCGCTCTTCCCTCTGTACGGTCTGGCATACGCACAGTTTACGGCGGAACTGATTCTGGCCACAGCAGCAATTGCAGTACTGATCAGATTGTTCAGAAAGCTGGAAAGAGAGAAGGCAAAAAATTAATTGAGTATAAGAAAATAATTTTCCCGGCAAGAGTCAGGTCATTCACAGACCTGACTCTTACTTTGTTATCGGTACTAAAATCAATAGATATGTCTGCGGCCAGATGGTATAATAAAGCAAAGAGTGTATCAGCTCGAGGAGGAAACGGTCATGAGTACAATGAATACATTTTCAGGGAAAAAGTTTGATCCGATGGAAATATGCCCGGATGATATCCGGCTTGATGATATCGCACACGCACTTAGCCTGCTGTGCCGCGGAGGCGGCCATATGAAATATTTTTATTCTGTGGGCCAGCATTCCATAAACTGCATGAAGGAAGCCAAGGCAAGAGGATGGTCAAAGAGGATGCAGTTTGCATGCCTGATGCATGATGCGAGCGAGGCGTATATCGCGGATATTATAAGACCGGTGAAGATGCATTTGGAGAACTATCTGGAAATTGAAGATATGATTGCGGGTAAAATTTTAGAAAAGTTCTGGCTGGAGGACCTGACCGAAGAAGAAAATAAAAAGTGGAAACAGATTGATGATGACATATTGAGCCATGAACTGAAAATGCTGATGGAGGGGGAGAGGGACAGCAACCCTCAGCCGCTGCATGCGGTTCCGGATCTGAGCGAGAGAGCCTGGAGGGATGTTGAGAAGGAGTTTCTGGCGCTTGCTGAGGAGCTGTCAGAAGAAATTAAGAGAGAGAAAATGACTGCCGGAAACAGAAAATAAAAAGAGAGGTTAAGAAGATGGACTATTATTTTGCACCTATGGAGGGCATTACAGGATATATATTTCGCAATGCGCACCGTGCCTGCTACCCGGGAATAGATAAATATTTCAGCCCGTTTATTTCACCGAACAGTAATACATATATGAATTCCAGAGAGAAGAATGATGTGCTTCCTGAGCATAACAGTTCTCTCACACTTATTCCACAGATTCTTACAAACCGTGCCGCAGATTTTCTCGGCACGCTGAATGAACTTGCAGACTGCGGATACCGGGAGGTGAATCTGAATCTCGGATGCCCGTCGGGCACTGTGGTTCCCAAGGGAAAAGGAAGCGGATTCCTTGCATTTCCGGAGAGACTGGATGCATTTCTGGAAGAAGTCTGCTGGGGAGCGGAAAACAGAGGGATGAAGATTTCCATAAAAACACGGCTGGGTCTCGAAGACGAAGAGGAATTTCCGATTCTTCTGAAGATTTATAACCGTTATCCTATAAAAGAACTCATTGTACATCCGAGGCTGAGAATCGACTACTACGGAAATCATCCGCGCATGGAGAGTTTCTCCTATGCAGTAAAGGAAAGCCGTGCACCGGTCTGCTATAACGGAAACCTGTTTTCACATTCCGATCTGGAAACGTTCGGCAGTGATTTTCCGGATGTAAAGGCTGTGATGATGGGACGCGGACTTCTTTCATCCCCGGGCTTGTGTTCTGCTCCTTTAAAAACGGAAGATGAACGAAAAAATCTGCGCCGATTCCATGATCTTATTTATGATGGATACCGGGAAATATCTTTTGGCGATAAAAACGTACTGTTCAAAATGAAAGAATTCTGGTTCTTTTTTATACGCCGCTTTGCTGGCGGTGAAAAACTTCTGAAAAAGATCCGGAAGGCGCAGAAACTTTCGGATTATGAAGCGGCAGTCAATGCGGTGTTTGCAAGTCTTCCGATACTTACAGAAGCGGATATGACAGGAATGAATTAGAGGCAGATAAAACCCAGGCTTATTGCGCGGTACAGAGGATTTCTTTTTTGTCTTAGCGTAAAATTTTACCCTTTTTAATGGCACTCATCCATGCAAGGACGTGCTTTTGAAACAGAATGATATCGGGGCTGATGTCAGTATCTGTCAGAGTCAACATATAGGCTGACCACTGATAGCTGCCGTCTGAAAAAGGAATCAGAACCATACTGTCATCACCCATATCATCAAATACGAAATCGACCACAACGGAAATTCCTTTGTTTTGCTTTACCATTTTATGGCAGAGACTGAAGCCGCTTGTTTCAAATGCTATTTCAGGGGAAAATCCGTGCTCTTTACAGCGCTGGAGAATCAGATGGTGAATATAGAATTCACTGCTCTCTATATAAAGAGGCTGTCCCTTTAAATCTTCAATTGTTACAGAGGAACGTTTGCTTAAGGGATGCTTTTTGTTTACAAGAAGTTTTATTTCAAAACTTTCCAGGAAGGAGCTTTTAAAAGCAGGAAGGCTGCAGGGACCGACAGTAAAGGCAACATTTCCTTCGTGTGCGCTTAATAGCCGCTCTACCTGTTTATCGGGATATTCCCTGTAATGAAGAGTAATTTCAGGATACTTTTTTCTAAAAGAAGCAAGGCATTCAGGGGTTACCAGACGAAGAATTCCATAGGCAGAAAGAAGATCTATTTCCCTGTTTTGCCGCTGCTCTATTTTTTGAATACTTTTGTATATGTTGGAATAAGAGTCCAGTAAGTCCGGCAAATGGTCGAACAGATACTGGCCGGTCTCCGTTAATGTGATTCCGGAAGTGTTGCGGTTGAGCAGCTTCGTGTGAAATTCAAATTCCAGATTCCGCAGTGTTTTACTCAGGCCCTGCGGCGTGATATAAAGCCGTTTTGCTGCTTTTGTGATACTTCGCTCCTGGCAGGTAATAATAAAATATTCTAAATCTTTAATGTTCATTTCCAGAGATCCTCCTGCAAAATATAGTTGATAAGAATCAATTTTTTATTGATATTCACGCAAAGAGCGATGTGCTAATATACATATGAATTCACCTATTATCATAATATCAAAAAAGGAAGGCATTGTCATCATGAATCAATGTCATTACAGGGTTGTTTCATGAACTATCCACGAGCATTGCTACCTTTTACACTCCTGTTATTACATCTCTCATATCGTTTCTGATAAACTGATCATGTAAAAAAGCGCAAACTATCTCTCTATCTCTTTACA
>CALWBA010000195.1 GCA_944375815.1 uncultured Lachnospiraceae bacterium
GGTTCCTCCTGTGTGAGATATTATATCGAAAACGGCGGTGAGCTTCCGACAATCGGGTTTACTCCGGATGCGGAATATCCGCTTATCTTCTGTGAGAAAGGTATGACTGGATTTGAGATCGTAAAAAAAATCGAAGATCAGGGAAATATCAAAGTTGTAAGTTTATACGGAGGAACTGCAGCAAACGTAGTAACTCCTAAATGTACACTTGTTGTCGAGGGCGATATTGATATCCCGGAGACAGAAGGCATTACCGTTACCAAGGATGGAGGAAGAACGACAATCGAAGCTGTGGGTGTCGGCGCACACGGCAGCACACCGCACCTGGGTGTAAACGCAGCAATCAAGCTTTTTACTGCGGTTAAGGATATACCTTTCGGCGGAGACTTCCAGAAAGTAATCAATTTCCTGCTTCAGAAGCTCGGAACTGAGACAAATGGAAAAATTCTTAATATCTGCTATCAGGATGAAGAGACAGGTGAGACAACAGTAAATCTGGGTGTGCTCAAGTACGAAAATGGTATATTCTCCTGTACGCTGGATATCCGCTATCCGAAGAACGCGGATGCACCGACTGTAGTAAAGAATGTGACAGCAGCAGCAGAGGAATATGATCTGGAGACAGTGGCTGGTTCATCTGTTCCGGTACTCTACGTTTCCAAAGAGTCTGAGCTTGTACAGAAGCTGATGAAGGTTTACAAAGAGCAGACCGGCAGAGAGGACAAACCGATGGCAATCGGAGGAGGCACCTACGCAAAGGCATTCAAAAACATGGTGGCATTCGGACCGATTTTCCCGGGACAGCCCGACGGTATTCATCAGCCGAATGAGTGTGTATCGGTTGACGATCTTATGAAATCATTAAAAGTTTGTGCAGCGGCAATGTACGAGCTGGCAGTCAAATAAAAAATATAAAAAGGCGTGCAGACAGTTCTGCACGTCTTTTTATATGCAAATCTTTCATATTTCCCGCGCAAGTCTTATAAGATCCCCGAGAACCGGATTGCCCTGCAGGGTCTTATAATATATTCCCATCGACAGGGGCTTTGCATCCGCTATAGGAATTTTCACAAGCGTCACATCCGGCGGGATAAAAAGTTCCGGAAGCACAGAGGCTCCGAAGCCCGCAGCTACAAGAACAAGAACAGTCTCAGGCGATTCGCAGAAATACAGCTCAGATGGAAGTCTTTTTGAAGCAAGAGACCGCTGATACGTCATAACGCCCGGCGGTGCCTGAAACGGTGCGTGCAGAACAAGCCGCTCGTGTCCGAAATCCGCAGCAGTAATGTGTGAAAACGCTGCAAGAGGGCTGTCCTCCGTGCAGACGCAGAAAAGCGGAATCTGCTTCAGCTCCCGAAAAAGCGCCGAGTTCTTCTTTACATCCGTTTCATGAAAGCCGATTACTACATCCAGGCTTTCCTCTTCAAGCATTTTGAGGAGATGCTGAAACGGAGCTACCTGAAAATTCGGATAAAGCTGCGGATGAAGCTCCCTGAGATTACGGAAAATATCAGGAAATGAGAACAGCTGTGCATAGCTGGGGCATCCGACGGAAAACCGCAGTACTTCCTGAAACGAAGGATCTGAAAAACGGGCTACTGCGCGTCCTGCTATTTCAAGCATACTTCTGGCATCATTCAAAAACATAAACCCTGCATGCGTCAGCTCTACCGTCCGCGTAGTCCGTCGGAAAAGCTTTGTATTAAGCTCCGATTCCAGAGAACGGATCTGATGTGTGACTGCAGGCTGTGTGATGTGAAGCTGCTCTGCCGCACGCGCGAAATTCAGAGTCTCGGCCACGGCAAGAAAACATGTAAGCTGAATGGTATTCAAATTACAGTCCCCCTTTCCACAGATGATTAATAAAAGATGTTTATTGATAATAACATTTTTGAAATTCACATGCAAGCAAATCTGAGTATAATAATTCGTGAAGGCAGAAAGTTAGAGAACAAACAGTTCATGGCTGAAAAGTAGAAAAGGAGAGTGACATCATGAATATGGACGAAATTACCTGGCTGATAAAGGAAGTACATATTTCTATGGAACAGTACGGCAGGTCGGCCATGAAAACTCAGGATATCACCTTTGCGGAAGCTGGCGTGCTCTTCTGTCTTCTGGAGCACAGCTCGGATAACTTCTGTTCCCGTGACATTTACGGAGTGTTTCGAGTATCCAAGGCAACCGTATCGGCAGTCCTGAAAAATCTCAGAAAAAAAGGCTATCTGGAAATGACGGCGCTGCCCGAGGATGAACGCAGAAAGCGGATTACTCTGACGGATAAAGCATACCGGGCACGAGACAAAATTCAGGAATCCCTGGAGCACAGAAGAGCGCTCATGTGCAGGGGAATCCCCCAGGAAGAGATAGCCGTGACAAAAGAATGTCTGAAAAAAATGTTAAGTAATCTGAAACAGGAGGAATGAGATATGCTGAAAACACTATGCAGCCAGATCAGACAGTATAAAAAGGTATCGCTGCTTACTCCATTATTTACGGCCTTAGAGGTGTTGATGGAAATCCTGATTCCATTTGTAATATCTGCACTCATCGACAAGGGGATTGAGGCAGGAGACATCGGGCAGATCTATTTCTATGGCGGGCTTATGATTGTACTTGCGTTTTTAAGCCTGCTGTCCGGAATCCTTGCGGGACGATATGCAGCAGCCTTTTTCCAACATTGACAAATTCAGTACAGCCGGGCTTGTTACCCGTATGACCACAGACGTGACAAACCTGCAGAACGCCTATCAGATGTGTCTGCGTATTGCTGTGCGTGCACCGTTAATGTTTCTCTGCAGTATGGCTATGTGTCTGATTATCAGTGCACGGCTGAGTATGATTTTCCTGGTTGCGATTGTATTTCTCGGTGCAGCGCTTTTTCTGATCATGAGTACAACTACCAAAATTTTTAACCAGGTATTTCGAAAATACGATGATTTAAATGCCAGTGTTCAGGAAAATGTCTCTGCGATCCGCGTGGTAAAGGCATTCGTCCGGGAAAAGTATGAAAATGAAAAATTCACAAAGGCAGCGGAAAACCTTTACAGTCTGTTTGTAAAGGCAGAGAGCCGTCTGGCATTTAACAACCCGCTGATGATGCTTGTTATCTACGGATGCATCATTGCACTGTCCTGGTTCGGCGCCCGCTATATCGTGGCCGGAGATCTGACAACAGGACAGCTTACTTCAATGTTCAGTTATGTTATGAGCATGATGATGTCTTTGATGATGCTTTCCATGGTATTTGTTATGCTTACCATGAGTGTGGCGAGCGGCAGACGTATTGCAGAGGTATTAAATGAAAAGGCAGATCTGTCCAATCCGGAGAATCCTATTTCAGAAATTCCGGATGGGAGCATTGATTTTGACCATGTAAGCTTTTCCTATAAACACGGCGGAAGCGGTGAGGAGACGCTTCATGATATTGACCTGCATATCCATGCCGGAGAAACGATCGGCATTATCGGAGGAACGGGATGCGGAAAATCCAGTCTTGTAAACCTGATCAGCCGGCTTTACGACGTTACAGAAGGAACGGTACGCGTAGGAGGAAAGGATGTACGCAGCTATGACATGGAAACACTGAGAAACCAGGTTGCCGTCGTACTTCAGAAAAACGTGCTTTTCTCAGGGACAATTCTCGATAATCTGCGCTGGGGCAAGGAAAATGCCACAGAGGAAGAATGCATGGAAGTCTGCCGGCAGGCCTGCGCAGATGAATTTATCGAGAGGTTTCCTCAGAAATATGATACCTGGATTGAACAGGGCGGAAGTAATGTTTCAGGCGGTCAGAAACAGAGACTTTGCATTGCCAGAGCTCTTCTGAAAAAACCGAAAATTCTGATTCTTGATGACTCTACAAGCGCGGTTGATACCGCAACGGATGCTAAAATCAGAAATGCGTTTGCGCAGAAAATACCGGGAACGACAAAGCTGATTATTGCACAGAGAATTTCAAGTGTTCAGGATGCGGACAGAATTCTTGTTCTTGAGGACGGATACATTGACGGATTTGATACACATGAAAATCTTCTGAAGACAAATGATATTTACAGAGAGATCTACGAAACACAGAGTAAAGGCGGCGGAGACTTTGATCAGCCCGCTGTGCAGGCATAAGGAGGGTGAGAACATGAACGAAAAACAGATGAAAAAACCCCTTCAGACATAGGACATGAAAGGCATGTTCACGCTGATGAGACGGATTCTGGGAGAAATGGTAAAATACTATAAATTTTCGCTCTGTGCAGTTCTGGTAGGAATCCTCGGTTCTGCACTGTGCACCTTAAGAGGAACACTGTTTTTGCAGACCCTGATTGATGATTACATTGCGCCGCTTGTAAAGGCACAGTCACCTGATTTCTCAAAACTTGGCACAGCACTTTTGTCACTGGCAGGAACATATGCAATCGGTATTGTCTGTGCCTACGGCTACAACCGGATTATGGTAAATGTCAGTCAGGGTACGATGAAGCGATTCCGTGTGGAACTTTTCACGCACATGGAATCCCTGCCGATAAAATATTTTGATACGCATGCACACGGTGATATCATGTCTGTGTATACAAACGATGTTGATACCCTGCGCCAGCTTATCAGCCAGAGTATTCCGCAGATCGTCAACTCCACTGTTACACTTGTTACAACATTTGTCAGCATGGTAGCGCTGGATATTCCGCTGACGCTGCTGTCTGTGGCAATGGTATGCATCATGTTGTTTGTGGCCGGAAAGCTGAGCAGTAAGTCCAGCATGTATTTTGGTATCCAGCAGAGAGCCCTCGGTAAGGTAAATGGATATATTGAGGAAATGATGGAGGGACAGAAGGTTGTAAAAGTATTCTGCCATGAGGAAAAAAGCCTGGAAAATTTCCGCAAGATCAATGAAGAGCTCAGAAACAGCGCTGACAATGCGAATAAGTTTGCAAATATTCTGATGCCGGTTAACGCTAATATCGGAAATATCAGCTATGTACTCTGTGCAGTCGTAGGAGCCTTGATTTCACTCAGCGGTCACTGGGGACTGACGCTGGGAACCCTGGTCGCTTTTCTTACACTCAATAAAAGTTTTAATCAGCCGATCACTCAGATCAGTCAGCAGCTCAACAGCATTGTCATGGCAATGGCCGGTGCGGAACGTATTTTCCAGATGCTCGATGAAAAGCCTGAGGAGGACAATGGCTATGTAGAACTTGTAAATGCCAGAGAACTGCCGGACGGTACACTTACTGAGTCAAAGGAGCGTACCGGTGTCTGGGCATGGAAACATCCGCATAAAGCAGATGGAACTGTCACATATACCCGCCTGGAGGGCGATGTGACGTTTAATGATGTGGATTTCGGTTATAATGACGATAAGATTGTACTGCATAATATAAAACTGTATGCGACGCCGGGACAGAAGATTGCGTTTGTCGGCAGTACCGGAGCCGGCAAGACGACGATTACCAATCTGATTAACCGTTTCTATGATATCCAGGACGGTAAGATCCGCTATGACAATATCAATATCAACAAGATTAAAAAGGCAGACCTTCGCCGTTCACTCGGCATGGTGCTGCAGGATACACATCTGTTCACCGGAACCGTTATGGACAATATCCGATACGGAAGGCTGGATGCCACAGACGAAGAGTGTATCGCCGCAGCAAAGCTTGCAAATGCGCATGGTTTTATCCGCAGGCTGCCTGACGGATATGATACAATGCTGACAAATGACGGTGCAAATTTAAGTCAGGGACAGCGCCAGCTGCTTGCAATTGCCCGTGCAGCAGTAGCTGATCCGCCGGTACTGATCCTCGATGAGGCAACGTCCTCAATTGATACGAGAACGGAGGCACTTGTGCAGGAGGGAATGGATAGACTGATGAAAGGCAGAACGACGTTTGTGATTGCGCATCGCCTGTCTACGGTTCAGAACTCGGACTGCATCATGGTTCTCGAGCAGGGAAGAATCATAGAGCGAGGAACACATGATGAGCTCCTGGAGGAAAAGGGCAAGTACTATCAGCTTTATACGGGAAATGCACTCGGCGCGTAAATGTTGTAATACTACAGACTCTGTGATACAATCCTTAAAAGCAGAAACAACAAGGAGGACTAGAGTATGCTGCAGATTCAGAATATATATAAGGAGTATGTCACCGGGGATCTGCGCCAGACGGCATTAAAAGGCGTCAGTTTAAACCTGCGCGACAATGAATTTGTCGCGATCCTCGGACCAAGCGGATCCGGTAAGACAACACTTTTAAACATCATTGGCGGACTGGACCGCTATGACTCCGGGGATCTTGTTATCAACGGAATATCGACAAAGAAATATAAGGACCGGGATTGGGACTCTTACAGAAACCACACAATCGGTTTCGTGTTTCAGAGCTACAACCTGATTCCTCACCAGAGCGTGCTCGCAAATGTCGAGCTGGCGCTCACAATCTCCGGAGTTTCCAGGAGTGAGCGCAGATCCAGAGCAAAGGAAGTGCTTAGAAAAGTGGGGCTGGAGAACCATATGAATAAGCGTCCGAATCAGCTTTCGGGCGGACAGATGCAGCGTGTCGCGATTGCCAGAGCGCTGATTAACAACCCTGATATTCTGCTTGCGGATGAGCCGACAGGAGCGCTTGATACCGAGACGAGTATTCAGGTCATGGAGCTTTTAAAAGAAGTCGCAAAAGACCGTCTCGTTATTATGGTAACGCATAATCCTGAGCTGGCTGAGCGCTATGCTACCCGTATTGTGCGCTTAAAAGACGGAGAAGTGACGGATGACAGTGATTCGTACAGTATAGATGAAACGAATCTGGCTCCGGCAGAGCATAAGAATATGGGAAAAGCATACATGAACTTTCGCACGGCTCTGTCGCTGAGCTTTAACAACCTGCGCACAAAGAAGGGAAGAACACTTCTTACCGCATTTGCCGGATCAATCGGTATTATCGGTATCTCGCTGATCCTTGCACTTTCAAGCGGAGTGGACACTTACATTGAGGACATCCAGAGAGAGACGATGACTTCCTATCCGATTACCATTGACGCGCAGACACTTGATCTGAGCAGCATCATGGAGGAGGCTGCAGCCGGTCATATAGAAAAGGAGGCAGATCACAGTCTCGACGGCGTCTACGCAGACAGTGCAGCGCTCGAGATGGCAAATCAGATTACTACCAGCGTCACGGAAAATAATCTGACGGAATTTAAGAAATACCTTGACGATGAGGAAAGCGAAATCCATCAGTACCTCGGAGAAAACAGAGTAATATATTCCTATGATGTACCGTTCTCAGTATACGCCCGCAACGAAGAAGGTGAAATTCAGGATACCGCGGATAATGGAATGGGAAACACAGAAGACATGTACGCTTCCTCCGATATGTCCCAGGAAGTGCAGCAGGGGATGGTGAATACAATGTCCTCCTGGATGGACACTGCAGGAGGCTCTGCCATGTACCAAAACGATATCTTTGATGAGATGCTTCCCGGAACGGACGGTCAGCTTGTGAGCCAGGTGACGAAGGACAGCTATGATGTTGTAGCGGGGGAGTATCCTCAGAAATATGATGAGGTTGTGCTGGTGCTGGATGAGAAAAATGAGATTTCCACGACAATGCTTTACTCCCTGGGACTGATCCCTGAGGAAGATTACAGCGCAATGATTGAGGCAATCAACAACGGGGGAGAGTTTGAGTCAAAGGAATACTCCTGGAGTTACGACGAACTGCTTGGCAGAAACTTCTGGCTGGTACCTGCATGCGATTACTATGAGGATAATGGCGACGGTACCTGGAATTATATCGGGGATGACCCGATAAAAAGAGAACAACTGGCAGAAAACGGAATCACTCTGACTGTCTCAGGGATTATTCGCCCGAAGGAAGATACAGATACAGAATCCATTTCCGGAGCCGTAGGATATACAAACGCTTTGACCGATTATTTAATTGATTACGCAGGCAAGAGTCCGGTTGTTCTGGCGCAGCAGAACAGTCCGGAGGTAAATATTCTGACCGGTATGGAATTTGAACCGGGTACGGATGAGGAGAAGATTGAGGATGCCAGGATTTATATCCAGAAACTTGGAATCTCAGGAAAGGCGGCACTCTGGAAGGATATGGCGAATGTGATGTACGCCGGAGACGAGGCAGCGTATCAGCAGATGTCCGTAATGGATGAGGAACAGCTTGCCGCAATGATGGATCAGTATATGATGAATCCGGACGATGAAGTGCTGCTTTCGGTGTACGACAATTATATTTCTGCTGGAAGTTATGAGGAAAATATGACAGCCTTCGGCTTTGTAAGCAGAGAAGCCCCGTCATCAATCAACATTTATGCGGATACGTTTGAAGATAAAGACAGAATCGCAGAGTGCATAACAAACTATAATGAGAAAACCGAGGCTGAAAATCAGATCACATATACGGACTTTGTGGCAATGATGACTTCATCGATCACAACGATAATAGACGTGATTTCCTATGTACTGATTGCGTTTGTGTCGGTATCTCTCGTAGTATCCTCGATCATGATAGGAATTATTACCTATGTATCTGTGCTTGAGAGAACAAAGGAAATCGGTATTCTGCGCGCACTTGGAGCTTCTAAGCATAATATTTCCCAGGTATTTAATGCGGAGACAATGATTATCGGACTGTGTGCCGGAGTACTTGGTGTAGGAATCGCCGCACTTCTGACAATTCCGATCAACGCGGTGATTCATAATCTGATCGGAAACAGCGATGTCAATGCCTATATCCCTGCGGTAAGTGCTGTGACCCTGATAATTTTAAGTGCGGTTCTTACTTTGATCGGAGGATTGATTCCGGCAAAAAAAGCTGCGAGAAAGGATCCTGTAAAGGCATTGAGAACAGAATAAAGAAAGGCCAAAATGCAGGCGGAAAATTTATTCCGTCTGCATTTGCCTTTTTAAGCCCCTTGTAAAGATGCATGAATGTAGTGTATAATCTAATGATAATGAGAAAAAAATTTACCTATACTGACAAGAAAAGGATAAGCAGGTGAACGATTTGAAGAGAAGAATGGAACAGCTTGTCAACGGAAGATTTGAATACGAGGTTCCGCCTCTGACTCTGTCCGTCAGGGAAGTACATCTGACCACGGGGATAGAGGAGAACATAAGAGATGAATTTTATATCGGCGCCAAGAACGGACGCAGGGTTAAAGGTGTGCTCACCACCACAAACCGCAGAATCGTACTCGGCAGAGAAAAGTTTTCGGGAGATGTCGTTGGAATCCCATATGGCATTG
Organism: uncultured Lachnospiraceae bacterium; assembly: GCA_944375815.1. Classification (GTDB taxonomy): domain Bacteria; phylum Bacillota; class Clostridia; order Lachnospirales; family Lachnospiraceae; genus Egerieimonas_A. The sequence goes on from CALWBA010000195.1 coordinate 9,265, forward strand.
ACGTTGCGGGACTTGGAGACGGAGATACCGTCGAAGGCAGTATTGTCATCCAGAGTGATCTTGGGGAGCAGTATATTCCGGTAACCGTGGACATCCAGTCTGACAATGTGCGCAGCTCCTTTGGTGAGGTGCATACGCTCAGCGATTTTGCGCAGCTTGCCCAGAAGGATTACAGAGAGGCATTCTATCTGTTTACAAGCGAGAAATTTACAAATCTGTTAAAAGGGGAGGATGCCTGCCGCGCTGCACTGTACCGCGGTATGTCGCAGAATCCTGTCACATACCAGCATATGGAGGAATTTCTGATTGCTGCAGGGAAAAAAGATCCGGTGGAGCTGGAGATCCGCAGAAAAGGAAGGGCCTCTTACCGGCTGG
>CALWBA010000196.1 GCA_944375815.1 uncultured Lachnospiraceae bacterium
TGAGGCAAAACGCAGGGCAGCTGAGAAAGAGCTTTCCGAGACAACAGCAGCATTTGAGAAGACGAAGCAGGAGTATGAACAGCTTGAGCGGCAGTTGGAAGAGCTGGATGCAAAAATTGAATCATCACGCGAAGCATCGGGCAGAAATGTCCTTCAGAAGCAGCAGCTGGAAAGTCAGATTGACCTCCTCAAGGAGCAGATCCACGCAGCTCACAGAAATGACGATCATTACCGCAGCCGCATTTCAACCGTAGAAGAGGAGATTGAAAGGCGCACGGAAGAGCTCTCTGTAAGACGTGCGGAACAGGAGAGCCTTTTAAGTGAACTTTCGGCCAGGAAGGCAGAGGAGAAGAAACAGGAGAGCGAGTTAAAACAACTGCAGGAGCAGATTTCTCAAAAAGAGCATGCCATCGATGAAGGCAAGCAGGAAATTATACGACTGCTCAATGGACGGGCCTCCACAAAAGGAAGAATGCAGCGTTATGATACCATGCTTGAACAGATTTCCATTCGAAAAGCCGAGCTGAATCAGAAACTGCTGCGATTAAAGAGTGAGGAGGAAATCCAGAACAGCAAAACAGCCAGACTGAAGGCAGAGTACGATGACGTGACAGCGCAGATGGAAAAGCTTTCTGCGGAAGTAACGAAGCTTGATGAGCAGATCCGGGCTATGGAGGATGAGCTGACGCGGCAGGAACAGCAGTATCAGGCTGCACAGGGAGCATTTCACAGAGAATCATCAAAGCTGGAGTCTCTGCGCAATATTACGGAGCGGTATGATGGCTACGGGAACAGCATTCGGCGTGTCATGGAGCAGAAGGAGAGAAATCCCGGAATCCATGGAGTTGTCGCTGATCTCATTAAGACTCAGAAAGAGTATGAGACTGCTATTGAGACGGCGTTGGGCGGAAGCATCCAGAATATTGTTACTGACAATGAAAACACGGCAAAGTATCTGATTGAATTTTTAAAGCGCAATCGATTCGGGCGTGCGACGTTTCTTCCGCTGACAAGTATGAACCGCAGGCAGAGTTTCTCTGCGCCTCAGGCGCTGAAGGAAGAGGGAGTTGTGGGAGTAGCCAGCGATCTGGTGGAGTGCGATCCCCTTTACAGCGGCATGGCATCCCATCTGCTGGGCAGAACGCTTGTGGTTGACCATATTGATCATGCGATTGCGCTTGCCAGAAAGTATAAGTATACGCTGCGCATGGTTACGCTTGACGGAGAACTCTTAAGCCCGGGAGGTTCGATGACAGGAGGAGCGTTTAAAAACAGCAGCAATCTGCTCGGACGGCGAAGAGAGATCGAAGAACTTACACGTGCTGTAGAACGCATAAAGGATGATCTTTCGGCCATGCAGCAGCAGATGCAGAAGAACCGCAGCGAGAGAAACCGCCTGCGGGAGCAGAAAAGCACAGTAAATGAAGAAATTCAGGAACAGAGCTTAAAGCGCAATACAGCTCAGGTCAATCTCGACCAGGAAAAGAACAGAGGCAGTGAGATCCGTAAGGATTATGAGCATGCACAGAGAGAGGGCGCAGAGATTGAAGGGCAGATCCGGGAGATTCAGTCCAACCGCAGCCGGATCACAGAGGAGATGGAAGCGTCTCAGCAGCGGGAAAATGAACTTGAGCAGCAGATTGTATCAGATCAGGAAGCGCTCGAGAAGCTGCGCAGTGATGAGGAAACATGCAGCAGTACAGTAAGTGAACTGCAGATTGTTTCTGCCGGACTTTTGCAGAAAAGAGATTTTGCCGGGGAGAATATCCGCAGACTTGATGAGGAACTCACCCGATTCGCTCAGGAGAAGAAAGAAATCGAAGAGAGTTTAGAGCGCGGAGCACAGGAGATTACGGAGAAAGAAGAGAAGATTGCTTCCGTGCGCGCTTCCATTGCCGAGGCTGAGCAGCAGGCGCAGCATGAGGAGGAACGGCTGAAGGAATTCAGCGCCGAAAAAGATGCGATGACAGCGCAGCACAAGTCGTTCTTTCAGAAGAGGGACGAGCTTTCTGAACATATGAGCTTAATGGACAAGGAATGTTTCCGTTTAAACAGCCAGAGAGAGAAGCTGGAAGAGAATAAAGAAGCGCAGATTTCATATCTCTGGGATGAGTATGAGCTGACGCCTGTCGGGGCATCAAAACTTCGCATGGAGAAGCAGCCGGACCGCACCGAGCTTCGCAATGATATTTCAAACCTGAAGGATGAGATCCGCCGGCTTGGCGATGTCAATGTCAATGCAATTGAAGAGTATAAGGAGCTGCTTGAGCGCTATACATTTATGGAGGCGCAGCATACCGATCTGGTGGAAGCGGCGAAAACACTGGAAGGAATCATAGAAGAGCTGGATACCGGCATGCGCCGGCAGTTCGCGGAAAAGTTTGAGGAAATCCGAAAAGAATTCGACAGCGTCTTCCGGCAGCTCTTCGGCGGAGGACGGGGTACATTGGAACTCATGGAAAACGAGGATGTGCTCGAAGCGGGCATTCGCATCATCTCTCAGCCGCCGGGAAAGAAGCTCCAGAATATGATGCAGCTCTCAGGAGGAGAGAAAGCTCTGACTGCGATTGCGCTGCTTTTTGCAATCCAGAATCTGAAGCCGTCACCGTTTTGCCTTCTCGATGAGATTGAGGCAGCTCTGGATGATTCCAATGTTGCCAGATACGCTAAATATCTTCATAAGTTGACAAAAAATACACAATTTATTATTATAACACATAGGCGGGGTACCATGAACGCTGCAGATCGTCTGTATGGAATTACCATGCAGGAAAAGGGCGTCTCTACACTGGTGTCTGTCAGCCTGATCGAGAAAGATCTCGATAAATAGAATAAGCAGGGAGGCAGATAACATGGCAGAAGAAAAGAAAGGATTTTTTCGGAGGCTTGTAAAAGGCCTGTCCAAGACGAGGGACAACATCGTCTCCGGAATTGACTCTATTTTCCACGGCTTTTCCAGTATAGACGACGATTTCTATGAAGAGATCGAGGAAATTCTGGTGATGGGCGATATCGGCATTAATACGACGACGGCAATCATTGAAAATCTGAAAAAAGAGGTGGCGGAGCGCCACATCAAACAGCCGTCTGAGTGTAAGCAGCTTCTGATTGACAGCATCAAGCAGCAGATGGCAGTGGGGGATACCGCATATGAATTTGAGAACCGTAAGTCTGTAATACTTGTCATTGGTGTAAACGGAGTGGGTAAGACCACATCCGTGGGCAAACTTGCGGGCAAGCTGAAAGATCAGGGCAAAAAGGTTGTACTTGCGGCTGCTGATACGTTTCGTGCGGCAGCAGGAGAACAGCTTACACAATGGGCACACCGTGCCGGCGTAGATATTATCGGCGGACAGGAGGGTGCAGACCCGGCATCTGTGGTTTATGATGCGGTAGCAGCGGCGAAAGCGAGAAATGCTGACGTACTTCTGTGCGACACCGCGGGCCGCCTTCACAATAAAAAGAATCTGATGCAGGAGCTGAATAAGATCTACCGCATACTGGAGAAGGAGTATCCGGAGGCTTATCTGGAGACACTTGTAGTGCTGGACGGAACAACCGGACAGAACGCTCTGGTTCAGGCGCGTCAGTTTAAGGAAATAGCAAATGTAACGGGAATTATTCTGACGAAGCTGGATGGAACAGCTAAGGGAGGCATTGCAGTGGCAATTGAATCCGAGCTGGATATCCCTGTAAAATACATCGGCGTCGGAGAGAGTATCGACGATCTTCAGAAGTTTGATTCTGATCAATTTGTCAACGCGCTGTTCGACGTAAAAGAGGATGAATTATGAAAAAATGAGGGGAAGAAGGAAGGGAAATGCTTACATTAGAGTCATTTGAACGAGCTTCTGAGATCGTGAAGCAGGTAACACAGGAGACTAAGCTGGTATACAGCAGCTATTTCAGTGAGAGCACGGGCAATCGTGTATACCTGAAACCTGAAAATATGCAGGTGACAGGAGCCTATAAGATCCGCGGCGCATATTTCAAGATCAGTACGCTTACTGAGGAAGAGCGCGCGAAGGGGCTCATAACAGCATCTGCGGGCAACCATGCACAGGGTGTCGCTTATGCAGCCAAGAAATACGGTGCAAAGGCTGTCATTGTGATGCCGACAACAACGCCGCTTATCAAGGTAGAGCGTACAAAGAGCTACGGAGCAGAGGTTGTACTCTGGGGCGATGTATATGACGAGGCGTGTGCCAAGGCATACGAACTGGCTGATGAATACGGATATACATTTATCCATCCGTTTGATGATACTGCTGTGGCAACCGGCCAGGGTACAATTGCAATGGAGATTTTCAAGGAGCTGCCGCTTGTAGATTATATTCTGGTGCCGATCGGAGGAGGCGGACTTGCGACGGGCGTGTCCACGCTGGCAAAACTCCTGAACCCGAATATAAAGGTTATCGGCGTTGAACCCTCCGGAGCGAGCTGTATGCTTGCATCTCTCAAGAAGGGAGAGGTTACAACGCTTCCGACTGTGAATACAATCGCAGACGGTACCGCGGTAAAGACACCGGGAGAAAAAATTTTCCCGTACATTCAGCAGAATATTGATGACATTATTACAATAAATGACGATGAGCTGATTGTTTCCTTCCTTGACATGGTGGAGAATCACAAGATGATCGTTGAAAATTCAGGACTTCTGACTGTAGCAGCACTGAAGCATCTGAAAGAAATGGGAATTCAGGGCAAGAAGGTCGTGCCGATCTTAAGCGGCGGAAACATGGACGTTATCACGATGGCGTCTGTCGTACAGCTCGGACTTATTCAGAGAGATCGTATCTTTACTATTTCCGTTCTGCTTCCGGATAAACCGGGCGAGCTCACACGCGTATCTCAGGTAATTGCAGAACAGCAGGGCAACGTTATTAAGCTGGATCATAACCAGTTCTTCTCTACAAATCGAAATGCGGCGGTAGAGTTAAAGATTACGATGGAGGCGTTTGGTCCGGAACATAAGCAGCAGATTGTACGCGCACTGGAACAGGCAGGTTATCATCCGAAGCACATTCGCCCGAACTTATAAGTACATCAGGAGAAGATTATGGGTCAGAAGATATTATATCTGGAGTGTAATTCTGGAATCAGCGGAGATATGACGGTAGGAGCGCTGCTGGATCTGGGTGCAGACCGGGTATTTATGGAAAAGTCCCTGGAGAGTCTGCACCTGGGCGGATTTCATACGGAAATCCGCCGGGCTGCAAAGTGCGGTCTGGATGCATGTAAGTTTGATGTGATCCTGGAACCGTAGAATCACTGGGGACATACTACTAACGAGCAGTATCATCCGGGGCATGTAC